>NZ_JAFCWM010000013.1:0-179447 GCF_049897565.1 Massilia sp. TWR1-2-2
ACGGCAAATGCTCTCCCAGCCGCCTCCAATCGGGCGGGTGGGGCAAATCAATAACCAGTGGGAGGGCATCGGACAGCATCAGCCAGAAAGTTAACACTTCGGCCGAAAGTTTACAACAAGAAAATGCGACTAAAGCTTAACTTAGCGGCATTAGGGTCTGACCCCGTCGTTGTTGCAACCTGACAACGGGGTCAGACCTGGGTCTGACCCCGTCGTTGTTGCGGCAGGCCGCGTCACGCCATCTGCTTACGCCTTCGGCATCTTGCAGGCGGCGACGTAGGCGTCAGGATGCGCCTCGAAGATCTTGCCCGTCGTCTTGTTGACCACGCGTCCCTTGGCGTCCTTCACCACCAGCTGCGAATAGTAGGTCTGGATCGGGAAGTGGTTGACGTTGAACTTGAAGTCACCGCGCACCGACTTGAAGTTGGCCGCTTCCAGCGCCTTGCGCAGTGCGACCTTGTCGCCCAGCTTGCCCTTCGTGTCGCGCACCGCCGCGTCGATCAGCAGCGCAGTGTCGTAGCCTTGCGATGCGTACACCGACGGCAGGTGCTTGTATTCCTTCTCGAAGGCGGCGACGAACTCCTTGTTCGGCGCGTTATCGAGGTCGGTATTCCAGTGCGCCGCGTGCTGGTTGCCCAGCGTGGTTTCGCCCAGCACCGTCAAGGTGTCCTGGTCGAAGTTCCAGCCGGTCGCGTACAGCGGGATCTGGCCCTTCAGGCCGGACTGGTTCCACTGCTTGATGAAGTTGATGCCCGAGCCGCCCGGCAGGAACATGAACACCGCTTCTGGCTTGGACGCGCGGATCTGCGCCAGCTCGGTGGCGAAATCGAGCTCGCCCATCTTCACGTACGCTTCGTCGGCGACCTTGCCTTTGTAGTAGCGCTTGAAGCCGGCTACCACGTCTTTGCCGCCCGGGTAGTTCGGCGCGATCAGGTAGGCGCTCTTGTGGCCTTTTTCGGTGACCAGCTGGCCGGCCGCTTCGGCGTAGCTGTCGCTGATCCACGAGACGGCGAAGAAGTACGGGTTGCAGCGCTCACCGGCCAAATATGACGGACCCGAGTTGGGGCTGATCAGGAAGGTCTGCGAGGCGAAGGTCGCCTGGTCCACCGCTGCCATGATGTTCTGGAAGATCACGCCGGTGACGAAATCGACCTTGTCCTTCTTGATGAATTTTTCGCCGATCTGGCGCGCCACGTCCGGCTTGCCCTGGTCGTCCTGCACCAGCACTTCGACCGGCACGCCACCGAGCTTGCCGCCGTTTTTCTTGAGGACCAGGTTAAAGCCGTCCAACACCGCGGTGCCGAGCGCTGCGGCCGGACCGGACAGGGTGCTGACGAAGCCGATCTTGACTTTGTCGTCGGCGTGGGCCGACATCATGGCTCCCGCCACCAGTGCTGCGACTACCGTTTTCTTGAACATGTTCTCTTATTCCTCAAATCAAAGTGTGTGGACGAAGGTACTGCGTTGCTGACAGTTGCGATGCTCTTTGTTGCGGTGCTGCGAAAAATAATCAGGCCCGGCGCTTCTTCATGCCGCGCGTGTCGATGCAGCGTGCCGTTCCCGGCAACTGCTGCGCCCACTCCTTGATCACGCCGCGCTGGATCTTTTGCGACGTCGTCAGCGGCAGCTGGTCGACAAAGGCGACGTAGCCGGGCGCCTTATAGTAAGCCAGCTGCGTGAGGCAGTATTCGGTAATCGACGTGGCGGTGGCGGCAGGGTCGGCCTGCTCGTCGTGCAGTACCACCAGCGCCATCACTTCGTCGCCGCGCACCGGGTCGGGCGTGGCGGCCACCGCCACCGAATGCACCGCGGGATGCTGGCGCAGTACCGACTCGACTTCGACCGCGGCGATGTTTTCGCCGCTGCGGCGAATCACGTTCTTCTTGCGGTCGATGAAGTGCAGGTAGCCTTCCGCGTCGCGCATGACGATGTCGCCGGTGCGAAACCAACCGCCTTCCCACGCTTCGGCGCTGGCCTGCGGATCTTTCAGGTATTCCTTGAAAAAGCCGCGGCGCGGATCGGCGCCGCTGGCGCGCACCCACAATTCGCCCGGCTGCTCGCTTGCCGCTTCTTCGCCGGCGTCGTCGACCAGGCGGGTCTCGAGGGCGTGCTCCGGCTTGCCGAAGCACGCCGTGCCGATGTGGCGCGGCTCGCGGTTGGCGATGACGACGGCGCCGGCGCCGGTTTCGCTCATCGCCCACGCTTCGATCAGCGGCACCCCGAAGCGCTGCTCGAACGACGCGTGGTGCAGCTTGTCGACGCCGGCGCCGAAGCCGAAGCGCACGTTGTGCTGGCGGTCGCGCGCATCCGCCGCCGCCCCCATCAGCATCGCCGGCATCACGCCCAGGTAGTGCATCACCGTCGCGCCCGAGGAGCGCACGCTGTCCCACCAGCTGCGCGGGTGGAAGCGGTCGAGCGGGATGATGCAGCCGCCGGCGAAGATCATCGCCATCGTCGAATACGCCATCGCGTTCATGTGCACCATCGGCAGCGGCGTGATCAGCCGTTCTTCGCCCGCCTTCAGCGCACACAGGCCGCCGATGCCGTTGTACCAGGCGCCGGCCAGCAGGAAGTAGTCGTTGGTCAGCACGCATCCCTTCGGGCGGCCGGTGGTGCCCGAGGTGTACAGCAGCGCGCATTCGGTGTCCGTGCCCGGCACGCCTGCCAGCGGCGCCGCGAACGGCGCCGGCGCGATCGCGTCAAGTACTTCCGCGCCGATGATCACCAATGCGCGCCCGGCTGCCGCTGCCGCCGCCTGCAGCTCCGCGGCGCGCTCGGGCAGCGTGACGGCCAGGCAGATCTCGCTATGGCCGATCAGGTAATTGAGTTCGGCCGCGCGCATGTCGGTATTGATCGGCACCACCGATACCCCCAGCGCGTTCAGCGCCAGCCAGTGCAGGAAGAAGGCCGGGCGGTTTTCCAGCATCAGGCCGGCGCGGTGGCCGTGCCCGTAGCCGGCGGCGGCATACACCTGCGCCAGCCTTTTGACCTTGCCGAGCGCCTCTTCGTACGCGATGGTCTGCGCCTCGATGCCGTAGCAGGCCGCCGTCTCCGGCAGGATGTGCAGGAAAGGACGCGCGCCGTGGCGCGTCGCGGCGTCGGCAAAGCTGGCAAAGACCGTCTGGTACGAAGTGGTTGCAGGCGACAAGAGTATGCTCCTCGATTACATGAACAGCTGGATGGCTGGCAGGGAAGCGTCGCAGTTGAGCAGGTCGACGCGTTTCAGCGTGATCTTCAACTGTCCCGCTACCCGCGCCAGCGTATGGAACACCGTGCCTGCGTACATCTGCTGCACATTGCCCTGCGCTTCGGTGTAGATGAACTGCGTGCGGGTGACGTAGACACCGGCCGCTTCGTCGGCCTGCTCCACATCCGGCACCTGCAGCAGGTGATGGCTGCGCGAGGCCGGCTGCTGCGAATACGAACGCACGTTCTTGAGCCGCTCGATGCGCAGCTTGAGCAGCAGCTTGTCCTCGTACATCAGCGACACGTGATTGAGTCCGTCCGGCTGTCCCGGCGTCAGCGGCACCCAGTACATCGCGTCCTCGGTAAACAGCTCGTACCACTCGTCGAAGCGCTTCTCGCCCAGCATGCGCGCCTCGCTGTAGACGAATGCGCGCAGTTCTTGCGCGAGCGTCTCGTTGTTCATGTAGCCTCCTGCGGCGTCATGTATTTGCGCCAGGCGCGGAACTGGTTGCGCATCGAGATCTCGCTGGTGCCCTTGGTAGTCAGGTCGTCCTGCGTCAGTTCGGACGGCGAATAGTCGCGGTGCAGGCTGACCCAGTCGTTGCCGGCGGCGCGCAAACCTTCCTGCATTGCGCGGTAGACATGCAGGTCGTCGTGGCCCACCACCGACATCGGCGAATTAATCAGGCGGCTGTACATCAGGGTGCGCTGCAGCAGCTTGTCGGGCGCGCCCTTGAGGCGGAAGGTCCACGATTCGACCACGGTCTGGTTCGGGCCGAGCGGACGCACCACGCGGATAGCCTGGATCGCGCCCTTGATCGTCAGGCTCGGGTAGTACACCGTATTGTGGCGCGCGGTGCCCAGGATCGAGCGCGCGCGTTCTTCGCCGTAGGTGTCCAGCATCGCCTGTTCGTACTCGGGAATGGCGGCGTAGTTCGAGTGAATCGAGAAGTTCACGCCGGAGTAGCTGTGGCCATTGGCGAACACGCGCACGCCCATGTTGTCGAAAAACTTGTAGTCGGACATGAAGGGGACGAACTGCTCGATCGGCATCGGCTTTGGCTCGTCGGCCGGTTTGCCTTCCCAGAGTTTTTTCGCCGTGCCGGCCGACGATTCGTGCGCCACCATCGGATGCATGGTGTCGTTCAAATTTTCAATGAACATTTTCCAGTTGCAGTCGTGGACGAAGCGCAGGCAGCCGCCGGCGATTTCCAGTTCGCCTTCCGGCGAGCGGTCGGCCATGTTGTCGATCGAGGAGAGCGACTCGCCGAAGAAATCATGAAAGTCCGGACCCTCGCTCGACAGGCGCACGAACACGAAGCCGCGGTAGACCTGCATGTTCGGCACCGTCACCAGGCCCTTGCTGGCGTCGCATTCCTTCAGGCGCGTGCCTTCATAGGCGTTCTTCAGCGGGATCGCCAGCAGCGAGCCGTCGGTCTTGTAGGTCCACGCATGGTAGGGGCAGCGGAAAAATTTGCCGGTATTGCCGCAGACGTCGGACACCAGCTTGGCGCCCTTGTGCGCGCAGCGGTTCATCATCACGCGTACCGAGCCGTCCGTGTGGCGCACCATCATCAGCGGCTGCATTGCCACGTCGGTGGCGTAGTAGTCGCCTTTTTCCGGCACCTGGCTGGCGTGGCCGACGTAGACCCACGTGTTGGACCAGAGCTGGGCCATCTCGAGGTCGAAGATATCCTGGTCGAGATAGACGTCGCGGTGCACCTGGTCGTCCTGCACCAGTGCTGCAACTGCCGCCGGGTCATCCCTGTAATTGTTTGCGGTCCTGTTGTTCATGCTTGTCTCCGAAGTACAGGTTGGGTCAGGCGTCGAGCACCAGGCAGCTGCCCTTGGCGCGTGAGATGCAGATCTGGATCACGTTGCCGGCTGCGCGTTCGGACGCAGTCAGGCAGTTGTCGCGGTGTTCGATGTCGCCCGACAGCACCGGCACCGCGCACACGCCGCATTCGCCGCGCTTGCAGTCGAACATCGGGTCGAGGCCGGCGTTGATCATCGCGTCGAGGATGGTCTGGTCGGCCCCGACCTGCAGCCGCGTGCCGGACTGGGTCAGCTCCACTTCGAAGGCGACGTCGCCCGCTTCGGGCGCCGCCTCGACGAACAGCTCGTAATGAATGTGGTCGATCTGCCAGCCCAGTTCCAGCGCGATGTCGCGCACCGCGTCGATCATGCCTTTCGGGCCGCAGGTGTACAGCGCCTGCGACGGCTTGCTGGCGGCCAGCAGCGCGCGCAGGTCGAGCCGGCATGCGCTGTCGTCGTCGGCGTACACGCTCAGGGCGTCGGCCGCGCCGGCGCGCAGTTCGGGCACCAGCGCAAGCTGCTCCATGCTGCGGCCGGTGTAGTGCAGCGCGTAGCGCTTGCCGGCCTGGCGCAGCGCCGTGGCCATCGAAATGAGCGGCGTGATGCCGATGCCGCCGGCGATCAGCAGCACGTCGTCATGCGCGGGATCTAGTCGAAATGCTTCGACCGGCAGGCCAACCTGGATGCTGTCGCCGGCCTTGAGCTGGTGCATGAACAGCGAACCGCCGCGGCCACCTTCCTCGCGGCGTACGGCGATCAGGTACTCGGCCGGATGCTCGTCGGCGCCGGTGCGGATCAGCGAATAGTGGCGCCAGTCGGCTTTGCCGCCGATCTCGACGCCGACCTTGATGTGGGCGCCGGCCTGCCAGGCCGGCAGCGGCGCGCCGTCCGGATGGCGCAGCCGGAACGCCGTGACGTGCGACGTCAGCTGGCGTACTTCGGCCACTGTCAGCTTGAGCAGGTCGTCGTTCATGCCGCCACCCCGCTCATCATCGCTGCCAGCTGCTTGCCGCTGTCGTCGGCCAGTGCGGCTTCGCGCAGCCGGCGCAGCCGGCTGGCGGCGTCATGGCCCTTGCGCAGTGCCGGCAGCGCCGCCATCAGCGTGTCGAAGTTGCGGGTGCCGCGGATGTGAGTGTCGCCATAACCCTTGACCAGCCGCTGCGATTCGGCCACTTCGAGCGCGAGCGCATAGTCGGTGCCGGCCTGCGCCTGGATGTGGCCCAGCCATTCGGCGATTTTTGCGTGTTCGGCCTGGAAGCGCAGCGATTTGCGGCGCATGCCTTTGAGGCTGGCGACGCAATACAGCAGCAGGTAGCCGCGCAGCGACGTGGTCTGGATCACGCGGCCTTTGTGCGCGAAGCGGTGCACGATCGACCGCGCCCAGTCGGTCGCCAGCAGCCAGCGGCCGAGGGCAGCCGGCATCGTGTCGGCGATTTCCTCCACGCGCGGATGCATGAATTCGTTGATCTGCACCACCTGCGCCTTGGCCGCGCCGATTTCATGCGTGACGCGGTCGAACCGGCTGCGCCGCGTCTTCAGGTCCGCCACCCGGATGGTGTCCTCGTAACTCATCCATAGTGCCAGGTAGCGCGCCGTCTCGTTGAGCAGGCGGTAGGTGCCGTCGCCATGGCGGCGGTCCAGTTCGCAGATTGCGGCCAGCCGGTCGAGGTAGTCGGTGGCGTACTTCTCGTCCTGGTAGTCGGCCATGCGCAGCACGCCGGCCGTCAGCGTCGGTTCGACCGCGGCCGGGAAGTCGCGGCGTATGCGGGTCGCCTGTGGCTGCAAGCGCGCGCCAGGGGCCGCGGCCGCCGGCTCGGCGTAAACGGCGGTCGGCGCCACCGACTGCGCACTGGAGCCGACCGTGAAGCCGGCATCGAATGCGGCCAGGCTGGTGTCGATGCCGACGCCGCCGCGCCGGATCGCTTGCTCGAACTGGCTGCGGTCGAACGGCAGCTTGCCGCTGCCGGCCAGCGCGCCGAACAGGGCGGCGCTGATCACGCTGCCGTTTTGCTCGGCCAGCTTGGCGAAGTCGGCATGCACGAAGCGCTGGGCGGCGTCGTAGCCGGCCTCGATCAGGCGCCGGGCGTCGACGCGGCCGTCCGCCATCGCGGTTTTTTCCGTCATCGAGTAGACGCGGTGGGTCGATGCGATCAGCAATGTCTTGTCGACCGTGACCAGGCCGCGCTGCACCGCGCGGCCGGCTTCCATCAGTTCGGACGCGAGCACGATGTCAAGCTCGCCCGGCGTCGGCATCATGCCCAATACCGGCGCCACGCCGGCGGCGACGCCCGCCACCGGCGCGAACATCTCGAGGTAGTAGATGGTGGCGCCGGTGCGCTGCGCCACGCCGGGCACCGACGTGGTCTGCGCGTAGTAGCCGGCTTCCTCGGCCATGTCGACCATCCAGTCGGCCAGCACGCCGCCACCTTCGCCGCCCATGGCCAGGATGGCGATCTTGATCGCCCTCGGGGCAGGGCGGCTGCGGTCAAAGGATACTTCGGTAGTGTTCATGGCGTGCTTGCCGCTTTCAGTGAATGGATTCGATGCCGGCCAGGCGCCGTTCGATGCGGTCCTGCAGGAAGCCGATCACGGCGCGGCGCACGCGGTCGCGCAGGCGGTCGAAGCGGGTCGGATTGCTGATCGTGGCGGCGCGATAGAACGATGGGCACAGCACGGCCGCATGCGCCACCTCGCCGCACAGGCCGCAGCCGACGCAGCTGTTTTGCACCGTCACCACCGGATCATTGCGCAGCGGGTCGGGGTTCGGCTTGATCGTCAGCGACGGGCAGCCCGACAGGCGGATGCAGGAGTGGTCGCCCGTGCAGGTATCGGAATCGACGCCGAAGCGCTCGCGCACCACGCGCTGGCCCGATTTGAGCGCCTTGCGTACCAGCGGCTTTTCGCGCCGCTGCTTGTTGAGCATGCATTCGCTCTGCGCGATGATGACCTTCGGGCCGCGTTCCGCCGTCGTCAGCGCCTCGCGCATGCTGTCGCGCAGGTCCTCGAGCTTGTAGGTATTGGTGATCTTGCGCACCCACTTGACGCCGACACCGCGCACCGCGTTTTCGATCGGCACCTGGGTCACGCGCAGCGGGTTGGCTCCCCTGGAGGACAGCAGGTCCTGGCCGCCGGTGGCGGCGCTGTAGTTGTTGTCGACGATGACGAGCAGGTTGTCACTCTTGTTGAACACCGCGTTGCCGACGCCGCTGGTCAGGCCGTTGTGCCAGAAGCCGCCGTCGCCCATGAAGCTGATCGCGCGCTTCGACGTTTCGCGCGTGTTGAAGGCGGCGGCGCCGGCGGCGCCGAGGCCATAGCCCATGGTGGTGGCGCCGAGGTTAAACGGCGGCAGGATTGAAAACAGGTGGCAACCGATGTCGGAACTGACATGGTGCGTGCCCAGTTCGCGCTCGACGAGCTTGAGTGCGGTGAAGATCGGCCGCTCCGGGCAGCCGGTACAGAATGACGGCGGGCGGGCGTGCACTTCCTGGTCGATCACCGGCACCGGGAATGGCTTGGCGCCGGCCGTGACGGGCCGGGCGGCGATCGGCAGCGCTGCCTGGTCGATCAGCTGCGGCGCATATTGCTGCACGAAGCGCAGGATCCCTTTCAGCATCGCCGCGGCGGTGTATTCGCCGGCCATCGGCAGCATGTCCTTGCCGTGCACGGTGGTTGGTATGCCGGCGCGGCGCAGCAGCGCGTGCAGGTTCTGCTCGATGTAATCGGGCTGGCCTTCTTCGATCATCAGGATCGCGCGCTTGCCGCTGCAGAAGCGGTCGATCTCGCTGTCGACAACCGGATAGGTGACGTTCATGACGTACAGCGGGATCTTGCTGTTGCCGAAGGCGTCCGACAATCCCAGCAGGACCAGCGCGTTGATGACGGTGTTGTACAGGCCACCCTGCAGCACCAGGCCGAAGTCCTGGGCGCCATCGGCGAAGAACTCGTTGAGCTGGCGCTGTTCGATGAACTTGACCGCGGCCGGCCAGCGCTTGGTGATCTTTTCCTGCTCGTGCACGAAGCTGGCCGGCGGCAGCACAATGCGGCTGACGTCGCGTACCGGGTTCTCGAGCGCGTCCTTCAGGGTGAAGGCCGGGCGTACATTATCCTTGGCGATGAAGCGGCCGTGCACGTGGCAGGCGCGGATGCGCAGTTCCAGCATCACCGGGGTATTGCTCACCTCCGACAGCTCGAAGCCCTGTTCCACCGCGTCGACGATCGACGTCAGGTTGGGGCGTGGGTCGAGCAGCCAGATTTGCGATTTCATGGCGAATGCGTGCGAGCGTTCCTGCATGATGCTCGATCCTTCGCCGTAGTCTTCGCCGACGATGATCAGGGCGCCGCCGGTGACGCCGCCGGAGGCCAGGTTGGCCAGCGCGTCGGACGCGACGTTGGTGCCGACGGTGGACTTGAAGGTGATGGCGCCGCGCAGCGGATAGTTGACCGAGGCGGCCAGCGTGGCGGCGGCGGTCGCTTCCGAGGCGCTGTGCTCGAAGTGGGCGCCGAGTTCCTCGAGGATGTCGTTGGCGTCCGTCAGGACGTCCATCAGGTGCGAGATTGGCGCGCCCTGGTAGCCGGCGACGTACGATACGCCCGACTGCAGCAGCGCTTTGGTCACCGCGAGGATGCCCTCGCCGTGGAATTCGTCGCCGGCGCCGAGGCGTAGTTTCTCGACTTCGTTCTTGAAAGACCGCTCCGCCACTTTATCTCTCCAGTCGCCGTTTTTGCCATGCCAGGTTGTATGCATAATGCATGAAAATTCATGCAATCTATTTGACGCCTAAACTAAATCCGAGTCAAGTGTATTTTGCTGAAGCTGCGGGCAGACGCCGATTTAGCTGGCGTCCGCCCCCAAAGGTTAGACAGCGCCGATCAGAAGAAGTGGCGTACGCCGATGGCCAAAGCACGCGGATCGGCGCCGGCCAGCGCCACCATCGGCGCGCCGCCCGCGCCGGTCACGCCGTAGCGCGCCTTCGCTTCATTGCGCACCGTCGAGAAACCGCCGTACACGGTGGTGCGCTTGGACAGGAAGTAGTCGTAGCGGATGCTCGCGGTGCGCGCGTCGGCGTCGTTGGTGACCTTGTTCTGCAGGCCGCCGATGTCGAGCAGCAGGGCGCCGCCGCCCATCGGGATGGTTACGCTCAGGTCGAAGTAGTCGTTGCGCGTGATGCCCGCGTCGTCGCGTCGCACCTGGTACACCAGTGCCGTCTTGACCACGGTGAAGTCGTAGGAGGCGCCAAGCGCGGTCCATTTGTCGGCATTCGTGTCGGTGGTGGTGCGGTTCATGTGCGACATGCTGACCGACAGTTTGCCGATGTCGTACTGGCCCGACAGTACGCGCACGTTGCCGACCTTGCCGGCGCCTGGCGCGGGATTCTCGCCAAGCGCATACATGGCCTTGAAGACGAAGCCGTTCATGTTCGGCGTTGCGTACTGCAACGCGTTGTTGGCGCGTGCCGACGGCGGCTCCAAAAAGTAGTTTGCGGCGTTACCCCAGCCCATGCCGCCACCGAGCGTGTACAGCAGGTTGGTCATGAAGAAGGGCGTGTACTGGCGGCCGAGCGTGACGGTGCCGAAATTGCCGGAAAGGCCGACGAATGCCTGGCGCCCGAACAGCAGCCCACCCTGCGCCGCGGTGCCGTCGTCGACGTTGATGCCCGTTTCAAGCGAAAAGATCGCCTTCACGCCTTCGCCGAGGTCCTCCGCGCCGCGAAAGCCGATGCGCGACGGAGTGGCGCCGCCATTCTGCACGCGCGTCACCGTCGCCTGGCCATTGCGGCCAGACTCAAGGTAAGCGTCGAGTGCGCCGTAGATCGTAACGCTGCTTTGCGCTTGCGCCGCACCTGCGGCTGCGCCGAGCACTGCGAGGGTGATGACTATCTTCTTCATGTGTCTTCCAGTTCATGGTGGATTGAAAAAACGGGGAAGTCCCCTTAGCGACCGGTGCGTCGCTATCGTTGTCTCCCGCCGGCATGGCGCCGGCGAGATCTTATTGTTTGGGGTGAAGCGCAGCGCCGGGTGCGCGCAGCAGGTCCAGGTGCCGCAGCATGCCGAGCGAGCGTCCCAGCACGTCGCGCCGGTAAGCGTCGGTGTCGACACCGGTGTAGTCGTAGAATCCCTTGCCGGTCTTCAGGCCGATCCGGCCTTCCTCCATGTACTGCTCGACGATGGCGGGCGGCGCGAACCGGGCCGGGTCGATCGCCTGCGCCAGGTAGCGGCTGGCGTAATACAGAATATCGTTGCCGCCGAAGTCGATGAACTCGACCACGCCGATCGACGCGAAGCGAAAGCCGAAGCCGTAGCGCGTGGCCTTGTCGATTTCCTCGGCGGTGGCGATACCCTGTTCGATCATGCGGGCCGCTTCGTTCATGATCAGCGCCTGCAGCCGCGGCACGATAAAGCCGGGCGCCGCGGCGCAGACCACCGGCACTTTGCCGGCACGCTCGAGCATCGCCTTCATTGCGTCGACCACGCCGACGCTGGTGCCGGGATGGGGACTCAGTTCAACGAGCGGCACGATGTAGGCGGGGTTGAGCCAGTGCGCATTGAGCAGACGCTCCGGATGCGTGACGAATGCGGCCAGGTCGGTGACGAGGAAGGTAGAGGTGGTCGAAGCGACGATGGCGTCTGCTCGCACGTGCTCGCAGATAAAGGCAAAGGCGTCACGCTTGCCATCGAGGACTTCCGGTACGCCTTCGAACACAACGCCGGCGCCGGCGAGGGCCGCCGGCGCATCGGCCAGGCCGACAAAGCGCACGCGCGCCATGATTGCTGGCAGCTGGCCGGCGTCGAACATGCCCAGATCGGCCAGCATGCGCAGGCTGGAGGCGATTTCGGCCAGGCTCTCGCTCTCCAGTTTTGCGGTCGCTTCCGGCGTGCGCGGCTTGATGTCGATCAGCGCTACCTGATGCCCAGCGTAGGCAAAGGCGATGGCGATGCCGCGTCCCATGCGGCCGGCGCCGACCGCGGCGATATGCTGCAGAGCCGGCGCGCTCATTGAAAGCCGTTCTGCAGCAGGTCGTGCATGGCGGCCTTGTCCAGCTGCCCGAGGCCGAGCGCGTCGAGCGTGCGCTCGCCGCGCGCCAGGTCTTCGCCGACGATCGCGCCGGCCATCGCCAGCAGGCCGCTTGCCACCGGCACGTCGACGCCAACCCAGCGCGCCACCGACACCAGGAACGCCAGTCCCATTGCGGTGTCTTCGCGCATGTAACGGTGCGTGTGCAGGTCGATATGCTCGCGCCAGTCGCCGCTGTCGACCAGCTTCTTGTGGGCGTCGCCGTACATCCACTGGTCGTTGTTGTAGTGGTCCGCCAGCGGGAAGTGCGGAGCGCCGTAACCGAGCGCCTCGCGCACGGCCATGCGTTCGCCGTCGAGGCGGTCGGTCACGCTGCGCACCGCCGGCTGCGTGCCTTCGTTGTGAATGTCCCATTCAGGGAAGTGCTGCAGCGGCGCCGCGTTCATCATGATCAGCGGCGGGTGGATTACCGGACCGGCATTCATCAGCGCGCCGGAAAGGATGTCGCCACAGCGCTCCATGGAACGATATGCGCGGGCGATCACGGCATGCGCGTGATCGGCGCGGCTGGCGGGGAACACGCCGGTCGGCAGGCGCGTGGCGCGGATGGTGATGGCCACTTCGGCCGGCCCGTGCTTGCGCGCCAGGTAGGGCAGAGTGCCGGTTTCGGCGAACGTGACGGCGGCGTGATTGCCGCTGTCCCAGACGATTTTCGCCATCATGTAGCCGCCGAAGGTACCCGGCGGGAGGAACACGACCTGACCGTCGGCCAGGTGCGGCGCCATGCTGCGCGCGATGTCGGCCTGCGCCAGCGCCGGTGTCGGCAGCACGATCAGTTCGGCGCCGTCGAGGGCTGCCCTGATGTCGCCGGTAGCCAGCGCGATCGCTACATCGCGTTCGCCATCGGCGTCCTTGATGCGGATGCCTCCCTGATCGAGCACAGCCTGAAGCGCCGCGGCATCGCGCCGCCACAGCCGCACTTCATGTCCCTGTTCGGACAAATCGGCCGCCGCCGCATAGCATCCGTGCCCGCCACCCAGAATCGCAATCTTCAAAGCAGTCTCCCAGTTACATGAAATGTCATACATTTGACACTAATTTAAGTCTAAACAATTTAACTGTCAATAAATATATTGTGGTTGCAGAACCGCTCGGGGAAGCCGCATGGAACGGCGCAAAAACGCTTGATCTTTATATACTTTAGGCTTAAAGTAATAATGCCAAGGGGCTGAAGATGAGGCCTGACTGGGGCGCCTGGCGCCACGCAAAAACCGACTCACCGGAGACCGCATGACCCCGACCGCCCATCTCGATACCTTCGCCAACGACAACCTGCCGCCACGTTCGCTGTGGCCCGAACTTCGGTTCGATCTCGACGAGCTGTCCTATCCCGAACGGCTCAACTGCGCCGTAGAACTACTCGACAAAATGGTCTCCGGCGGCCACGCGCAGTCGCCCGCCGTTCACGGCGCCGACGCCAGCTGGACCTACCAGCAGCTGCTCGAAACGGTGAACCGCATCGCCCATGTGCTCAAGGACGACCTCAAGCTCGTGTCGGGCAACCGCGTGCTGCTGCGCGGCGCGAACAACCCGATGATGGCGGCGTGCGTGCTGGCCGTCTGGAAGGCCGGCTGCATCGCCGTGCCGACCATGCCGCTGCTGCGCGCGAAGGAGCTCGCCACCATCATCGACCTGGCGAAGGTCGACGCGGTGCTGTGCGCCGACGACCTGAAAGAAGAAATCGCAGGCGCGCTGGCAAAGTCGCCGGTACCGGCCAGCGCGCTGTATTTCAATGCCGCCGGCGCCGATGCGCTGGAGGCGCTGATGGCCGCCAAGCCGGCCAGTTTCGACGCGGTCGACACGTCGGCCGAAGATGTCTGCATCATCGGTTTCACTTCGGGCACCACCGGCCGGCCGAAAGGCACGATGCATTTTCACCGCGATATCATGGTCATCTGCGACTGCTTCCCGCGCTCGATGCTGAAGGTACAAGCCAGCGACGTATTTATCGGCACGCCGCCGCTGGCGTTCACGTTCGGCCTGGGCGGGCTGCTGCTTTTCCCGCTGCGTTACGGCGCCTGCGCGGTGCTGCTCGAGAAGATGACGCCGGCCTTGCTGCTGGCGGCGATTGCCAAGTATCGCGCCACCATCTGCTTCACGGCGCCGACCTTCTACCGCCAGATGGCGCCGCTGGCGCACGAGCATGACCTGTCAAGCCTGACGCGCACCGTGTCGGCCGGCGAAGCGCTGCCGCTGGCCACGCGCATCAGCTGGCAGCAGGCCACGGGCCTTGCCATGATCGACGGTATCGGCGCCACCGAGATGCTGCACATCTTCATCTCCGCGGCCGGCGACGATATTCGCCCGGGCGCCACCGGCAAGCCGATCCCCGGCTACCAGGCCTGCATCATCGACGAAAACGGCGAACAGGCCGGGCCCGGCGTGACCGGGCGGCTGGCAGTGAAGGGGCCAACCGGCTGCCGCTACCTGGCCGACCCGCGCCAGGCCGACTACGTGCTCAATGGCTGGAACCTCACTGGCGACGCCTATCAGGTCGACGCCGACGGTTATTACTGGTATCAGGCGCGCACTGACGATATGATCATCTCGGCCGGCTATAACATCGCCGGCCCCGAAGTGGAGGACGCGCTGCTGCTGCATCCGCTGGTGACCGAGTGCGGCGTGGTAGGGTGTCCGGATGAGGAACGTGGCCAGGTCGTGCTGGCGTATGTCGTGCTCAAGGCGGGAACCGAGGGCACGCCCGAGCTTGCGAAGGAGCTGCAAGACTTCGTCAAGCGAACGGTGGCGCCATACAAGTATCCGCGTAAGATCGAATTTCGTACCAGCCTGCCGCGCACGGGCACCGGCAAGCTTCAGCGTTTCGTGCTGCGGAAGGAAGCGACCGGACAGAGTGAAGTGAAATAAGAAGCGCAGCGAAAAGAAGGCCGCAGTTGCGGCTCACACGATTGTTCAACCAGGAGTCGACATTGAAATTATTACGCCTTTCCGCAGCGGTTCTCGCGATGACCGCAGCTTGCGCGGCGCACGGCGCCGACAAAGTTAAAGTCGGCATGCTCACCACCTTGTCCGGTGCGGGCGCCGGCCTTGGCGTCGACATCCGCGACGGCTTCTCGCTCGCGCTGACGCACCTCGACAACAAGTTCGGCACGCTGCCGGTCGAAGTGTTCACCAGCGACGACCAGCAAAGCCCGGACGTGGCCAAGCAGATGACCGAGCGGCTGCTGAAAAAGGAAAAGGTCGATTTCATGACAGGGATCGTGTTCTCGAACGTGATGCTGGCAGTGGGCCCTAGCGTGTTCGCCGCCAAGACGCACTTCATCAGCGCCAACGCCGGCCCGTCGCAATACGCCGGCGACCAGTGCAATCCGTATTTCTTCAACGTCGCCTGGCAGAACGATAACCTCGACGAGGCAGTCGGCAAGCAGGTCACCGCGCAGGGCTACAAGAACGTCGTGCTGATCGCGCCCAACTACCCCGGCGGCAAGGACGCGCTGACCGGCTTCAAGCGCTACTACAAGGGCAAGGTCGCCGACGAGATCTACACCAAGCTCGGTCAGCTCGATTACGGCGTCGAACTGTCGCAGATCCGCGCTGCCAAGCCGGACGCGGTATTCATCTTCCTGCCGGGCGGGATGGGGATCAACTTCATCAAGCAGTTCGTCGACTCCGGCCTGTCCAAGAGCGCGCAGCTGTTCGGCCCGGGCTTCTCGGCCGACGAGGACATCATCAAGGCGGTCGGCGCGCCGATGCTCGGCATGTTCAACGCGTCGCAGTGGGGCCACGACATGGACAACCCGCAGAACAAGCGCTTTGTCGCCGACTTCCAGAAGAAGTATGGCCGCCTGCCGTCGCTGTATGCGTCGCAGGGCTATGATGCGGCGATGCTGATGGATTCGGCCGTGCGCGGCGTCAAGGGCAAGATCGAAGACAAGGAAGCACTCGGCAAGGCGCTGAAAGCGGCCAACTTCAAATCGGTGCGCGGCGCCTTTAAGTTCGGCAACAACAACTATCCGGTGCAGGATTACTATGCGCGCGTGATCGGCACCGACAAGCAGGGCCGCATCACCAACCGCACCTTGGGACCGATCCTTACCAATCATGGCGACGCGTACTCGGCGTCGTGCAAGATGTAAAGAGCGATAGTCGCAAGATGAAAGAGGCCAGGAAATCCTGGCCTTTTTCTATTCCGTATCGTGCTGCTCGAACCAGGTGCGCGGCGAGATGCCGCGGTCTGGTCCCAGCACCGAAAAGCCGCCATCGACGGGGATGTCGACGCCGGTGATCCACGATGCGGCGCCCGACACCAGGAAGGCCACCGCATTGCCGACTTCGCTGCCCTGGCCGACCCGTCCAAGTGGATGGAACGGCGCGGCGACGGCATCGGCGCGCTCGCGCGAACCGTGGCTAAGCTGCTCGATCGACGGCGACCATGTCCATGCCGGCGACACTGCCACCACGCGGATACCGCGCGGCGCCAGCGTGACCGCCAGGTTCTTCGTCAGCTGCAGCAGCGCCGCCTTGGATGCGGGGTAGAGCGCGCGCCCGGCCGCACCGAATTTGCCGCCAGTGCTGCCAAGGTTGATGATGACGGCGCCGGGTTCCATGTGCGCCACCGCCTTTTGCGCGAAGATCGCGGCCGACACGAGGTTGACGCCCATTGTGCGGTGCCAGGCTTCGCGCGTGGAGTCGAGGCCGGCGTCGGTGTAGATGCAGGCGTTGTTGACCAAAATGTCGAGCCGGCCGAAGCGCTGCAGCGTGGCGGCGATGCAGCGGTCGATGTCGTCGTCGCGCTCGATGTCTGCTTCGCAGTACATCGCCTGCGCGCCCGGCCGTTCCAATAGCTCGGCCACGACTGCTGCGCCGGAACTGCGCCCGAGGATGACCACGTGCGCGCCGCAGGCCGACAGCACACGTGCGATGTCGAGCCCCAGACCCTGGGTGCTGCCGGTGACGATCGCCACCTTGCCGGCGATCGACGTGTCGGGGATGAATGCGGTGCTCATGCCTGCCACACCGAATCGACGTCGCACACCCGCGCGATCAGGCGCATGCTCTCGAGCGCGGCGGCGTGGGCGGCAGGCGTGCCGGCGGCGCAGGCGTCAGCGGCTACCGTTACTTCATAGCCCATGTCGACCGCGTGCCGCACCGTGCTCTCGACAACCGAATGGGTGGCGACGCCGGCGACAACCAGGCGGCGCGCACCGACCGCGCGCAGCACCGTCTCCAGCGACGACTCGTAGAAGCCGTTGATGCGCTTGTGGGTGACGACGAACTCGCGCGCATCGCCGTCGAGCGGCGCCAGGCTGTCGTAGAAACCGGCTCCCCAGCTGCCTTCGACCACTGCGCCGATGGCGGCGACGTTGCGGAAAATCGGCGCATTGGTCAGCAGGTCCGCGTAGTCGGGTCGGAACGCGACGCGCACGTGCACGATCGGCAGCGCACGCTCGCGCGCGTGTTTCAGCAGCTGCTCCGCCGCCGCGATCACGCCGGCGCGCAGCGGGCTGTCGGCCGCGATGCCGACGCGGATCTTGCCGTCGGGGTGCAGCACGTCGTTCTGGTAATGCAGCGCGATGACGGCGTCCATCAGATGAACACCTGCAGGCTGTCGTGCACCGCGTCGCAGTTGACCAGGTCGACCCGCTTCATGTTGATTTTCCAGCTGTCGCCGTGCGCCACCAGCTTGTGCGTGATACTGCCGGCCATCTGGCGCGGCGTGCCCTGGCGCCATTCGGTCATCTGAAAGACCGAGTGCACCACCAGCTTGTCGCTGCGATCGAAGCCGGCGGCGCTGACATTGCCGACCAGCCGCGAGGTGCGCGTGACGGGCTGCTGCGACCAGTTGCGCGCGTTCGACAGGCGCTTCATGCGCACTTCGCGCAGCATCTTGTCCTCCCACGCCAGCGAGATGTGGTCGTACGGACTTTGCTGGTCGTGCGCCTGCGCGATCCAGTACATGCCGTCGTCGGTCCACATGGCCAGCCAGTCGGCCAGCCGCCGCTCGTCGAGCGCGCGCGCTTCCAGGTACAGGAACTGCTGCAGGCGGTGCTGGAGGTCGAGCGATATCTCGGCCGGCCGCAGGCTGTCGGTCGATACGTCGAAGTCGAGGTCAAGCAGCATGAGCGGCCTCCGTATTCGTGGCGAGCATGTACTGCTTCCAGGCCCGGAACTGGTTACGCATCGGCAGTTCACTGGTGCCGTTGGTGGAGATCATCCCGCCTGGCACGACGCGGTCGGTGCCGAGGTAGCGGTGAAGACTGATCCAGTCGCCGCCGTGGGTCAGATTGCCGTCCTGGCAGCGCTTGTAGACTTCGACGTCGTCGGCCATGACGTTCGACGACGGTGAATTGATCACGTTGGCGTACATCAGGCTGCGCTTGAACACTGCGTCCGGCGCGCCCTTCAGGCGAAACGTCTGGATCTCGATCATGGTGCGGTCGACCGCCACCGGACGGATCACGCGGAACTGCTGGAACACGGTATGCGGCGAGCCGCTGCCGTAGATGATCGTGTTGTGGCGGTTCATGCCGAGGATCTCGAGCGCGCGCTCGCGGCCCCATGCCTGTTCGAGCACCTCGAAGTGGGCGCGCGTGACCGGGTCGCGTTCGGCCGCGCCCGGGTTGAAGATGCCTTCCATGTAGCCGTGGCCATTGTCGTAGGCGCACAGGTCGAGCTTTTCCCAGAACGAGTAAGGCTCGCCGTTGCCGTCCATGATGTGCAGCTCGAGCGGCATTTCGCCCATTTCCTTAGCCTGGTTGCGCGCGGCAACCACCGACGACTCATGGGTTACCTGCGCGTGCATCGTGTCGTGCAGGTTCTCGTAGAAGACCTTCCAGTTCGAGTTTTGCCACACCTTGAATACGCCGCCGGCCACTTCCACTTCGCCGACCGGCGAGCGGTCGCACAGGTTGTCGATCGACGTGATGACGCCACCGAGGAAGGACTTCAGGTCATCGCCCTGGGCGGCCTGGCTGGCGAACACGAAGCCGCGGTAGCTCTCGACCCGCGCCAGCTGGCGCATCGAAAAATCGGGGTGCTTGGGATCGAAGCAGGTGCCTTCGAATCCGGACTTCATCGGGGCGGCAAGGTGTGCGCCATCGAGCTTGAAGGTCCACGCGTGATACGGACAGCGGAAGAATTTTCCGGTATTGCCACAGCCGTCGGGAACCAGCTTGGCGCCGCGGTGCGGGCATCGGTTGTACAGCACGTAGACCTTCTTGTCGTTGGCGCGCACCATGATGACGTCCTGGTCGCCGATGCGGGTGGCGTAGAAGTCGCCCGCGTTCGGCACCTGGCTGTCGTGGCCGACGTAAATCCACGCGTGGCCGTAGATCCGTTCCATCTCCAGCTGGTAGAGATCGGGGTCGGTGTACACCGATTTGTGCACACTGTCGTCGCGCACCAGCGCGTCGATCTGTTCGTTGGTATAGGCCATGGCTTACTTTCGCATCAGCGTGTTGGAGGGCAGCGTCTCGTCGAGCAGCTTCCTGGCCGAGTCGATGCCGGCGACCGGCAGTCCGGCCGCATCGAGCGCGCCGATCTGCACCAGCACCGAGGCCTGGTCCCAGTAGATATGTTCGTGATACAGTTTGTCGCCCCTGAATTTGACGATCGCCACCAGCGGAATCTCGACGTAGCGGCCGGTTGGCGCCACGCCAGGCAGCATCCAGTCCACTTCGCAGGTATGGGTGAAGCAGAACAGCATTTCGTCGACGATCTGGGTGGCGCCGACGGTGCGCGAAATCGGCACCAGGCGCGTGTCGGGCGGATTGCTGTTGACGAAGTGATTGGTGTAAAAGTCGTGCAGCTTGTCGTAGCCGACGCCTCCGGTCATCGTCGGAATGTGGTTGACGTAGGGCTGCGGTACCATCGTCGCCATCGTGTCGTCGACATTGCGGGTGCCGAATTCGTATTCGCAGTGTTTGTCCCACAGCGCCGACAGGTCGAACTGCGGCCCGATCGCCTTGCGGAAGGCGGCCACCGACCGCTCGTGCGCCACCAGCGCGGACGGCTTGTCGTAGTGCTCCGACGGCGGACGCGCAAAGGCGTGGTCGACGTTGGGGTACAGGTACAGCTCGACGTTCGGCCGGCCCTGCAGCGCCGCAAAGATAGCCTCTCGCGCCGGCGGCGGACAGAATTTGTCTTGCTCGGCGAAGTGCAGCACCAGGCGGCCTCGGATGTTCGCCGCTTCGTCGAGCTGGTCCTGGATGCCGACGCCGTAGTAGCCGACCGCGACGTCGACGTCGCAGCGGCACGCGGCCAGGTAGGCCAGTTTGCCGCCAAGGCAGAATCCGAGCACGCCTGCCTTGCCTTCGAACTCGGGACGCGCGCGCAGCACCGCCAGCGTGGCGTCGATGTCGGCGATGCCCTTGTCCGGATCGAAGCCCTGGAACAGAGCGAACGCCGCCTGCCAGTCCTCCGGCGTGTAACCCAGGTCGACGTTCCGCTGCTGGCGCCAGAACAGGTCGGGCGCGAGCACCACGTAGCCCTCTTCGGCATAATAATCGGCCGTGGCGCGCACGAAGTCGTTGATGCCGAATATTTCCTGCGCCAGCACGATGCCGGGGCCTTTGCCCGATTTTGGCACTGCCAGGTAAGCGCGGAATTCGCCGCTGCCGTCGTTCGCTGCGATGGTGACGTAACTGCCCATATTCTCTTCCCCTCAAGGATGCGTGGATGTGCTGCCGATTGTGATCCGCAGCGGCGAGCGGCACTATCCGATTTTTGCATCCGCAAGCCGAATCGGGCGTTTAACTGATGTAGAATCGTTGGCAAGGGGGAGTGCATCAGTGGAGACCTGGCTCAAAGGCGAAGTGCAGAACTTGTACGACAAGGCGCCATTGTTCGCGTCCTCCGATCCGCACGAGACGCGCGCGCAGACCGGCCACGCATTCAAGGAGCACGAGTTGCGCTGGAATGGCGGCAAGGTCGACGCCGCGCTGCACCGAACCGACCTTGGCGCGCTGTCGTTCTTCATCCTGCGCTACGGCGCCGCAGTCCACATCGAGGCAGGGCGGCTGAACGGCTTCATGCTGTTCCAGGTGCCGCTGTCGGGCAGCGCGCAGATCCGCGTCGGCGGCCACTCGGTAGCAGCCTCGCCGCAGACCGGCGCGCTGGTCTCGCCGACCCTGCCGCTACAGCTGGACTGGAGCGAAGGATGCGAACAACTGCTGCTGAAAATTCCGCGCGAGCGCGTCGAGGAGACCTGCCGCGACCTGCTTGGCGGCGAACTCAAAAACGGCTCGATCGAATTTGCCCCGGAGATGCCGATGGACTGCGCGATGGGGCGCGCCTGGCAGCACCACCTCGGCGGCCTGCTGGCCAACCGTGGCTTTGCCACCGAAGCGCATGCGCGGCCGATGATCCGCGCCCAGGAACAAACGCTGATTCACCACCTGCTGCTGCGCCAGCCCAGCAATTACAGCGAGCGCCTGTGGCGCCAGAGTCCCGCGGCGCCGCAGCGCAAGCTGCGCGTGGCCGAGGAATTCATCCGCGGCCACCTGTTCGAGCCGCTCTCGCTCGAGCAGATCGCCGCTGCCAGCGGCGCCAGCCTGCGCAGCCTGTGCGAGGCGTTTCGCGTGCATTACGACTGCTCGCCGATGGGGTATGTACGCGAGAAGCGGCTCGATGCCGCCCGTGGCGCGCTGCAGACAGCGGCGCCGGGCGCCCAGGTGACCGACATCGCGCTGGCCTGCGGTTTCAGCCACCTCGGGCGCTTTGCGGCGATATATCGCGCCCGCTATGGCGAGACGCCGCTGCAGACGCTGAAGCGCTGAACCGCCTAGGTGTAGCGGCCGGCGTTTGAAAAACCCATGCTCGCATGCGAGGGGTTTTCCAACTCAAACTCACTGGTGATCGCACGCGCGAGCACATCGGGGTCATGCCCAGGCAACATCCCGTCGAGAATTAGCTGCGACAGGCCGTGAACCATGCACCATAGTGTGAGACTCGTAACGGCCGCGTCGCTCGCCGATGGGGAGCGGGCCAGCAGCGCCGCCCGCATCGCTTCGGAGGCCGCGATCCAGGCCGCTTGCAACTCCGGATGGCGGCCACGCTCGACGATGACTGGCCCGTACATCAGCCGAAAGCGACCGGGGCGCGCCACGGCAAAGCGCACATAAGCCTGCCCCATGGCGGCCAGTGGATCGTCCGCCGCGCCAATCGCTTCGCTCAGCGCGCGCCCGAAGTCCTCGAACCCCTTCTGAGCCACAGCGGCCAGCAAGGCTTGCTTGTCGCCGAAATGGCGATACGTGGCCGGCGGCGATACCCCTGCACGACGCGCGACTTCGCGCAGGCTGAACGCGCCGGCATCGCCTTCATCGATCAATTGATCGGCAACTTCGAGAAGCGTTTTACGCAAGTCACCGTGGTGGTAGGGTTTGTTGGATGTTGACATTGTTCACATAGGCGGTTTGTTTACGGCGTAAACATACTTTACTTCAAAAAGAGCACAACGTGAGAATACTGATCATGGCGCTCGGCAGCCTGGGCGATAACTTGCCATTCATGGCGCTCGGCGCCGAGCTGGCGCGGCGCGGCGCGGGCACGAGGTTCGCCTCTACGGCAACGGCTATTTCCAGCGTCACGCCGAGGAGCGCGGCCTGCATTTTACTGCGACCAGCGAGGCGGTCGAATACGAAAACTTCCTCAATTCCCGGCCGCCACCAACCCGAAGGAAGGCATGCGCCTGGTGGCCGCTGGCGTAATGGCGCGGGTGGAAGCGTCGCACCAGATCATGGCGCAGGATGTGTTGCCCGGTCAGACCATCGCTATCGCTTCGACCTTCGCCTTCGCGCCACGTTTGCTAAGAGAGACGCACGGCATTCCGGTCACCGTGATTCATCTGTCGCCGTCAGTGCTGGGCTCGGAATTTTGTGCGCCGCGCTTCTCCCCACTGGGCCATATGACCGCCCTGCCGCGCTTCGTCAAGCGTTTCATCTGGCGCACCATGGATAGCAAGTTTATGGATCCGCTTTATACGGTCCCGTTCAACCAGGTCCGCGCCCGCCTCGGCTTGCCACCGGTCGCGAGGATGTTTCACCAATGGCTGCACCAAGCCGACACAACGCTTTGCATGGCACCGGACTGGTTTGCCGCGCGCCAGCCCGACTGGCCGGTGCAGCTCGAAATGACCGGTTTCCCCATGGCAGAGCACGGTGAAAACCAGCCCCTGCCAATCGAGCTCACGGACTTTATCGATGCCGGACCGGCGCCCGTCGTAATTACCGCAGGCACGGCTAACGCGGTGTCGCACGCATTTTTCAGCAGTGCCATCGCCGCCTGTCGTCTGCTGGGAAAGCGCGCCATCGTTGTCACGTCGGACCCGAAGCAGCTGCCCCCCGACCTGCCATACGGCATGATCCACGTTTCCTACGCCCCGTTCGCCGCCTTGCTTCCGCACGCCCTGGCGTTCATCCCCCACGGGGGCATCGGATCGGTCAGCCAGGCACTACGGGCCGGTGTGCCGCAGATGATCCAGCCGATGGCTTTCGATCAGTTCGACAATGCCAGCCGCGTTACGCAGCTGGGCGTTGGCAACGAAGTGTTGCCTCGTCATTTCGCACCGGAGCGTGTCGCCCGCAGTCTGGAAACTCTCGTGACCGATGCCTCGGTAGTGGCAAGCTGCAAGCGATATAAGGACCTGCTGCAAGACGCGGACGGCATCATGCAGACCTGCAACCGGCTGTTGGAAGCGCTGAACAATTAAGTGCTTTGCATACGAATTGCTCAACACTGTAGTGAAGCGGACACGGGCCGCTCAGCCTCTACACCTAGGGGGCGTGCAGCGCGATCAGTTTTTTCAGTACTTCGACGAGCACCCTGGCGTTCTTGTCGCCGAGCGGGGCGAGCACGTCGCGCTCATGCTGCTTGGCCACCTGCAGCAGGGGCGTGACGACCTCGATGCCTTCGTCGGTGATGCTGACGAGGGTGCTGCGGCGGTCGGCAATGCCGGGCTGGCGCTGCACCAGGCCGAGTTTTTCCATGCGGTCGATGATCTTGCTCATGGTCGGCTGCTTTTCCAGCACGATCTGCGCCAGGTCGGTCACGTGCATGGCGCCGTCGAGCAGCGTGACGAGCACGCGCCAGTGCATCACCGGCACCTGGCGCGTGGCCAGTTCGGCGTTGAATTCTGACGATATGAGGCTGCTGCTGCGGGCCAGCAGGTAGGCCAGGTAGCCGTCCACGAAGCGTTCCGGTTCGCCGTTGTCGGCGGGAGCTGCTGCTTTTTTGTCGGCCATGAATCCTTCTGTGTCCCGGTGCTGCTAGACCCCTACATATCGGTGCCAGATGTCTGGCTCTTCGCGCAGCTGTTCGCTGCTGCCGGACCATACCACGCGACCGCGTTCGATCACAGTATGCCGGTCTGCCAAGGATAGCAGGCGATCGACGTATTTGTCGATGACCAGGATGGTCTGGCCATGCTCGCGCAGGTGGCGCAGGCACGTCCAGATCTCCTCGCGCACCAGCGGCGACAGGCCTTCGGTGGCTTCGTCGAGGATCAGCAGGTGGGGATTGGTCATCAGCGCGCGGCCGATGGCCAGCATCTGCTGCTCGCCGCCGGACAGCTGGTTACCCAGGTTGTCGGCGCGCTCTTTCAGGCGCGGGAACAGTCCGTAGACGCGCTCGAGGGTCCACGGATCGGTCGTTTTGCTGCGGTTGCCGGCGAACGCCACCAGGTTTTCGCGCACCGACAGGTTCGGGAAGATCTGCCGGCCTTCGGGCACGATCGCGATGCCGAGGCGGGCGATTTTGTCGGTCGCCATCGCGTCGATGCGCTGGTCGCGGAAAAACACTTCGCCGCGCTTGACCGGCGTCAGGCCCAGGATCGAGCGCAAGGTGGTGGTCTTGCCGACGCCATTGCGGCCAAGCAGGGTGGCTGTTTCGCCCTGCTTGATGTCCAGGCTGATGCCGAACAGGACCTGGCTGCTGCCGTACGCGGTTTCGATATTTTCTACACGGAGGATGCTGTTCATGCGATTGCCTCGTCGCCCAAATAGGCCTTCTTGACTTCAGGGTCGTTGCGGATCTGGTCGGGCGTGCCGGTGGCGATGACGCGGCCGGCCACCAACACGGTGATGCGGTCAGCCAGCTGGAACACCGCGTCCATGTCGTGTTCGATCAGGACCACGCCGATTTCGTTGCGCAGGTTGCGGATCAGTGGAATCAGCCGCGCCGACTCGTCCGGGCCCATGCCGGCCATCGGCTCGTCGAGCAGCAGCAGTTTCGGCAGCGTCGCCAGAGCCAGGCCGACTTCAAGCTGGCGCTGTTCGCCGTGCGCCAGGTTGCCGGCGATGATGTCGATCCGCGCTGCCAGGCCGACCTGGCCGCCGATGGCGCGCGCCTCGTCGAACAGCGCCTTGTCCGATATGGCCTGCTGCCAGAAGCGCATGCTGCTGCCGCGGCGCGCCTGCACCGCCAGTGCGATGTTGTCGAGTACCGAGTACTCCTTGAAGATGTTGGTGATCTGGTAGGAGCGCGCCAGACCAAGCTTGACCCGTTCGTGCATCGACACGCCGGTGATGTCGCGGCCGTTGAACAGGATGCTGCCCGACGTTGGCGCGATGGCGCCGGAGATCTGGTGGATCAGCGTGGTCTTGCCGGCGCCGTTTGGGCCGATGATCGCGTGGATCTCGCCGCGCGTGACGGTCAGGTCGAGGTTGTCGGTGGCGAGCAGGCCGCCGTAGCGCTTGACCAGGTGGCGCAGTTCGAGCAGGGTTTCGGTTGAAGTGGCGCTCATGCTTTGTCTCCGCGCTTACGTTGGAACAGGCTGGCCAGGCCGTGCGGCAGCAGCAGCACCACGCCGAGCAGCACGGCGCCGACGATGATCTGCCAGTGAATCGTGTAAGCCGACAGGATCTCTTCGAGCATCAGCATGACCACCGCACCGATCGCGCCGCCGAAGAAGAAGCCGGTGCCGCCCAGGATCACCATCACCATCAGGCTTCCGGACTGGGTCCAGTGCACCAGGCTTGGGCTGACCATCATGTTCTGGTTTGCCAGCAGGGCGCCGGCCAGGCTGGCCAGCGCGCCGGTAATGACGAAGCACACCAGCTTGTAGCGCATCACCGAATAGCCTACCGCCTCCATGCGCACTTCGTTCTGCTTGATCGCCTGCAGCACGCGGCCGAAGTGGGAATTGACCAGCCGGTAGACCAGGTACATCGAGATGCCGGTCAGGGTCAGCACTACATAATAGAAGTTGACGTCGGTGGCCAGGTCGAGCACCCCGGTGGCGGAGCGCTGCGGCATCGACAGGCCGTCTTCGCCGCCGTATTCCTTCAGGCCGACGAAGATAAAGTAGATCATCTGCGCAAAGGCGAGGGTGATCATGATGAAGTAGACGCCCTTGGTGCGCAGCGACACGAGGCCAATCAGGAACGCCAGCACGGCGCCGACGATCACAGCGACCGGCCAGCTGACCCAGGCCGACAGCACGCCATGGTGCATCAGGATGCCGACCGTGTAGGCGCCGGCGCCGAGGTAGGCGGCGTGTCCCATGCTGACCATGCCGCCGAAGCCGAGCAGCAGGTTAAGGCTGGTGGCGGCGAGCGCGAATATCATCAGGCGGCTGGCCATGCCGACATAGAACTCCTGGCCGAAGTGGTTTGCCAGCAGCGGGAAAGCGACCAGCGCCACCAGCAGGACGATGCCGGTAGTGCGCGACAATGGATGGTGCATTTGACTGATCATGGATGGTACTCCTTAGCCGCGCGCGGGGAACAGGCCCTGCGGTTTGAAAAACAGGACAGCGGCCATCAGCACATAAATGAGGATGGAGGCCAGGGCGGGGCCGACGCTGGAGGCGAAATCGGCCGGCATGATGGCGCGCAGGACTGCCGGCAGCAGGCTGCGACTGAGGGTATCGACGACGCCGACCAGCAAGGCGCCGACCAGCGCGCCGCGGATCGAGCCGATGCCGCCGATGACGATGACGACGAATGCGAGGATCAGGATGCTCTCGCCCATGCCCACCTGGACTGCCAGGATCGAGCCAAGCAAGGTGCCGGCCACCGCGCACAAGCCGGCGCCGACGGCGAACAGCAGCGTAAACACGCGCTTGATGTCGACCCCCATCGTGATCGCCATCTCGCGGTTCGAGGCGCCGGCGCGCACCAGCATGCCGAGCCGCGTCTTGACGACGATGAAGTACATCAGGACCGCGACGGCCAGGCCGGCAGCAATGATGAACAGGCGGAAGGAGGAGTAGAAGAAGCCTTCGAACAGTTCAACCGGCTGCGAGAAGATCGGCGGCGTGTTCAGCGTCAGCGGCTGCACGCCCCAGATCATGCGCACACCTTCGTTGAAGATCAGGATCAGGGCGAATGTGGCGAGCACCTGCGACATGTGATCGCGCTTGTAAAGTCGTCGCAAGACCGTCATCTCGAGCAGCGCGCCGAGGATGGCAGTGGCGCCGACCGACAGCACCAAACCGAGCCAGAACGAGCCTGTCAGGGCGATGAATGTGGCGGCGAAATAGGCGCCGACCATGTACAGTGAACCATGCGCCAGGTTGATGAAGTCCATGATGCCGAACACCAGCGTCAAGCCGGCCGCCAGCAGGAAGAGCATCAGGCCGAACTGCAGCCCGTTGAGCACATTTTCGAATACAAAGGTAAGGTCCAAGCCCATCTCCCAAAAATACTTGACATCTAAAATGTTTAGGTATGTAATAGTACATCAAGTTTAAACCGATGCAAGCCTTGAAAGTGAAATAATTTTGCGTTTCAAGGCAGCGCCAAACGGGTTGGACGCTGCACGAATGCACATCACAGATCGGGAGTGGGAATGAAGATTGTCTGCGTAGGAGGCGGCCCATCGGGCCTGTATTTTGGCCTGCTGATGAAGAAGCAGGATCCATCGCACGAGATCACGGTAATCGAGCGTAACCGGCCTTATGATACTTTCGGCTGGGGCGTGGTGTTCTCCGACCAGACGCTGGGCAATCTGGTCAACGCCGACGAACAGACGGCACGCACCATCCTGCAGTCGTTCAATCACTGGGACGACATCGACGTGCAATTCAAGGGCCGCACCGTTACTTCCGGCGGCCACGGGTTTTGCGGCATCGGCCGCAAGCGCCTGCTCAACATCCTGCAAGAGCGCTGCGAGGAACTGGGCGTCAAACTGATTTTCGAAACCGACGTCACCGACGACCAGGCAGTCGCCGCCCAGTACGACGCCGACCTTGTGATCGCCTGCGACGGTTTGAACAGCCGTATCCGCACCCGCTACGCCGACACCTACCAGCCCGACATCGATAACCGCCACTGCCGCTTCGTCTGGCTCGGCACCAAGAAAAAGTTCGACGCCTTCACCTTTGCCTTTGAAGAGACCGAGCATGGCTGGTTCCAGGCGCACGCCTATCAATATGACGGCGACACCTCGACCTTCATCATCGAGACGCCCGAACAAGTCTGGCGCAAGGCGGGCCTGGAAGACATGAGCCAGCCGGAGGCGGTGGCCTTCTGCGAAAAGCTGTTCGCCAAATACCTCGACGGCAATCCGCTGCTGAGCAATTCGTCGCACCTGCGCGGCTCGGCCATGTGGATCAAGTTCCCGCGCATCGTCTGCCAGCAGTGGGTGCACTGGAACCAGATCGGCGCCAAGCGCGTGCCGGTCGTGCTGATGGGCGACGCCGTCCACACCGCCCACTTTTCGATCGGTTCCGGCACCAAGCTGGCGTTGGAAGACGCGATCGAACTGGCGCGCTGCTTCGAGCTGCACGCCGGCGAAGGCATCGACGCCGTGATGGCGGCCTACCAGGAAGTGCGCGCCATCGAAGTGATCAAGATTCAGAGCGCCGCGCGCAACTCGATGGAGTGGTTCGAAAACGTCGAGCGCTATACCGGCATGGAAGCCGAGCAGTTCGCCTATTCGATGCTGACGCGCAGCCAGCGCCTGTCGCACGAGAACCTGCGCGTGCGCGACGCCGGCTATGTCGAACGCTACGAGAACTGGATCGCCGGCCGCGCGTTCGAGCAGGCCGGCATGTCGCGGCCGCAGACAAGGCGCAGCATCCCGCCGATGCTCACGCCCTTCAAGCTGCGCGGCACCGTACTTAAAAACCGCATCGTCGTTTCGCCAATGGCGCAGTATTCGGCCGTCGACGGCATCGCCGGCGACTATCACCTGGTGCACCTGGGCAGCCGCGCGCTGGGCGGCGCCGCACTCGTATTTGCCGAAATGACGTGCACCTCGGCCGATGCCCGCATCACGCCGGGCTGCCCGGGCCTGTACACGCCCGAACACACGGCCGCATGGAAGCGCATCGTCGACTTCTTCCATCAAAGCACCGACGCCAAAATCGCCATCCAGATCGGCCACGCCGGCGCCAAGGGCTCGACCCGCCGCGCCTGGGACGGCACCGACCTGCCGCTCGAAGACGGCAACTGGCCGCTGGTATCGGCCTCGCAGCAGCAGTACCTGAAGGGCGTGTCGCAAATGGCGCGCGCCGCCACAACCGAGGACCTGGCCCGCATCAAGGCCGATTTCGTGCGCGCCACCGAGGCGGCCGCCGAAGCCGGCTTCGACTGGCTCGAGCTGCACTGCGCCCACGGCTACTTCCTGTCGAGCTTCATTTCGCCACTGACCAACCAGCGCACCGACGAATACGGCGGCTCGCTGGAGAATCGCTGCCGCTATCCGCTCGAGGTATTCGCCGCCATCCGCGCCGTCTGGTCGCAGGACAAGCCGATCAGCGTGCGCCTGTCGGCCCACGACTGGGTCGAAGGCGGCATCACGCCCGACGACGCGGTCGCTATCTCGCGCCTGTTCAAGGCAGCCGGCGCCGACATGATCGACTGCTCGTCAGGGCAGGTCAGCAAACAGGAAAAGCCGGTGTACGGCCGCATGTACCAGACGCCGTTCTCGGACCGCATCCGCAACGAGGTCGGCATCCCGACCATCGCGGTGGGCGCCATCTTCGAAGCCGACCATGCCAACAGCATCATCGCTTCCGGCCGCGCCGACCTGTGCGCCGTGGCGCGGCCGCACCTGGCCAACCCGGCGTGGACGCTGAACGAAACGGCCAAGATCGGCTACACCGACATGCCGTGGCCGAAGCAGTACTACGCCGGCAAGAGCCAGCTTGAGCGCAACCTCGAGCGCGACCGCCAGATCGCCGCCGCCAGCAGCGGCCTGACGCCGCAGCAGGTCGCGGCCAAGCTGCTCGAGGGCTGATATGGATAACGCTCGCCCATTGGCCGGCAAGCACGCGCTAGTTACCGGCGGCGCGCGCGGAATCGGCGCCGCCATTGCCCGGCAACTGCTGGAGGCCGGCGCGCGCGTCAGCCTGGTCGGGCGCAGCGAGAGCGCGCTGGCAGCTGCCGTGGCCGAGCTGCGCGGCTGCGGCGATGTGGACGGTTTTACCGCCGACGTCGCGCAGGGCGAATCGGTCAAGCGCGCGTTCGACCTGGCGCGCGCGCGTTTCGGCGGCATCGATATCCTGGTCAATAACGCCGGCCAGGCAGCGTCGGCGCCGTTCCTCAAGACCGACGAGGCGATCTGGCAGCAGATGCTGGCGGTGAACCTGACCGGCACGTTCCTGTGCACGCGCGAGGCGCTGCCCGACATGCTGGCCGCAAAATGGGGCCGCGTCGTCAACGTCGCCAGCACCGCTGGCCTGACCGGCTACGGCTATGTGGCCGCCTACTGCGCGGCAAAGCATGGCGTCATCGGCCTGACCCGCTCACTGGCGCTGGAAGTGGCAACCAAGGGCATTACCGTCAACGCGGTCTGCCCGGGATACACTGAAACCGACATCGTCAAGGATGCGGTGGCAAATATCGTCGCCAAGACTGGACGCACCGAGGAACAGGCGCACGCCGAACTGGCGGCCGGCAATCCGCAAAAGCGCCTGGTTCAGCCGATGGAGGTGGCCGGCACCGTCGCCTGGCTATGCCTGCCGGCGTCCGGCGCGATGAACGGACAGTCGCTGGCGGTAGCCGGCGGCGAAGTAATGTAAGAACGAACAGAACGAAGCAGAGTCTAATAAGTATAGGGAGACAAGCATGGCCCGCAAGAACGCAGTCCTTGAAGACAGCGAAAGCGATGCCGACATTGAAAAGCCGGTTGTTGCGGCGTTCGACATGGAGAGCCGCCTCACGCAGGAGCACCATCAGTCGCTCAAGTTGTGGTTGCGGATGTTGTCCTGCACCACGCTGATCGAGGCGGAGATCCGCACGCGCCTGCGCAGCGAATTCGACATCACGCTGCCGCGCTTCGACCTGATGGCGCAGCTCGACCGCCACCCCGATGGCCTGCGCATGGGCGAACTGTCCAAGCGCCTGATGGTCACCGGCGGTAACGTCACCGGCATCACCGACCAGCTCGAGCAGGAAGGCCTGGTGCTGCGCGCGCCGGTCGCCGACGACCGCCGCGCCTACAGCGTCAAGCTGACCGTCGCCGGCCGGCGCGCCTTTACCCGCATGGCGTCAGTGCACGAAGGCTGGATCTCGGAGCTGCTCGGCGGCCTGTCGACTATCGAGAAAAGCACCCTCATCGAGCTGATGTCGAAAATGAAGAGCCACCTAACGACTCAGTCGGACCCCGATCGGAAATAGGAAACCATATGCGCTATCTGCCAGGCGAACCACACCAGCTGCCCAGGGGCCGTAACTCCCTGGGCAATTACCAACCCGAGCACTTCCTGTTCACCGTGGAGCAGGGCGTCGCGACGCTCACCCTGAACCGCCCCGAGCGCAAGAATCCGCTGACGTTCGACTCCTACGCCGAGCTGCGCGACCTGTTCCGCGCGCTGGCCTACGCCGACGACGTCAAGACGGTCGTCATCACCGGCGCGGGCGAGAATTTCTGCTCCGGCGGCGACGTGCACGACATCATCGGCCCGCTGACGAAACTCGACATGCCGGGCCTGCTGGCGTTTACCCGCATGACGGGTGACCTGGTCAAGGCGATGCGCGCCTGTCCGCAACCGATCGTCTCCGCCATCGACGGCATCTGCGCCGGCGCCGGCGCCATTGTGGCGATGGCCTCGGACATCCGCTACGGCACCGCGCGCAGCAAGACCGCGTTCCTGTTCACCCGCGTCGGCCTGGCCGGCTGCGACATGGGCGCCTGCGCCTTGCTGCCGCGCCTGATCGGCCAGGGGCGCGCCTCCGAACTGCTGTTCAGCGGCCGCAGCCTCGGCGGCGAAGAAGCCGAGCGCTGGGGATTCCTCAACCGCCTGTGCGCGCCGGAAGCGGTGCTGGCCGATGCGCAGGCGTTCGCCCTGCAGCTGGCGCAGGGCCCGACTTTCGCGCATGGCATCACCAAGAAAATGCTGCAGCAGGAATGGAACATGGGCGTCGACGAAGCGATCGAGGCGGAAGCCCAGGCGCAGGCGATCTGCATGGCCACCAATGATTTCCACCGGGCCTACAACGCCTTCGTGGCCAAGGAAAAACCGGCATTCGAAGGTAACTGAGAGACATCATGGCAGACCAAAACTACCTGAACTGGCCCTTTCTTGAGCCGCGCCACCGCGAGCTGGCGTTGTCGCTCGACGCCTGGGCGGCGCAGAACATCGACCAGCAGCACGGCCATGACGTCGACGCGGCCTGCCGCGCGCTGGTGCGCCAGCTGGGCGACGCCGGCTGGCTAAAATATGCAATCGGCGGCACCGCGTTCGGCGCTTCGAGCGACGCGATCGACACGCGCGCGGTCTGCCTGATCCGCGAAACGCTGGCGCGCCATTCGGGCCTGGCCGATTTCGCGTTCGCCATGCAGGGCCTCGGCAGCGGCGCCATCACCCTGTTCGGCAGCGAAGCGAACAAGGAGAAATACCTGACCCGCGTCGGCCGCGGCGACGCCATCTCGGCGTTCGCGCTGTCCGAGCCCGATGCCGGTTCCGACGTGGCGGCAATGCAGTGTGCCGCCGTGCTGGACGGCGACCATTACGTGCTCAATGGCGAAAAGACCTGGATTTCGAACGGCGGCATCGCCGACCTGTACGTGGTGTTTGCCCGTACCGGCGAGGGCGACGATCCCGGGGCGGATCGTCGCGGCGCGCGCGGCATCTCCGCGTTTATTGTCGACGCCGACCTGGCGGGATTCGAGATCGCCGAACGGATCGACGTCATCGCGCCGCATCCGCTGGCCCGCTTGAAATTTACCAATTGCCGCGTCCCCGTCGCCAACCGGCTTGGCGAAGCGGGCAAGGGCTTCAAGGTCGCGATGGCCACGCTCGATATCTTCCGCACTTCGGTGGCGGCGGCGGCGCTCGGTTTTGCGCGCCGCGCGCTCGACGAGGCGCTGGCGCGCGCCACTACGCGCAAGATGTTCGGCAAGACGCTGGCCGACTTCCAGCTGACGCAGGCCAAGCTGGCCCAGATGGCAACCGGCATCGATGCCGCCGCCTTGCTCACCTATCGCGCCGCCTGGCAGCGCGACCAGGGGCAGCGCGTCACGAAAGAGGCCGCGATGGCCAAGCTGACCGCCACCGAAACGGCGCAGCAGGTGATCGACGCGGCGGTGCAGATGTTCGGCGGCCTCGGTGTCGTCAGCGAGCAGCCGGTCGAACGCCTGTACCGCGAAATCCGCTCGCTGCGCATTTACGAAGGCGCCACCGAAGTGCAGCAGCTGATCATCGCGCGCGAAATGCTCAGCGAGATGGCGGTGCCGAATGCCTGACCAACAACCCGCAGCAGCGGGTGCCTTCAGCATGCCAGTGACGGTGCGCTTCGGCGACTGCGACCCGGCCGGCATCGTGTTCTACCCGCGCTACTTCGAGATGTTCAACAATCTGGTCGAGGAGTGGTGTGCCGCAGGTCTTGGCTCGAGCTTTCGCAACCTGGTGATGCAGCGCGGGCTCGGCCTGCCGGCGGTGAGCATCCAGACCGACTTCATCGCCACCAGCACGCTGGGCGACAAGCTGACGGCCCAACTGAGCGTGCTGAAGATCGGCGGCTCGTCGCTGACGCTGGCGGTGCAGTTGATGGGCGAGGCCGGGGACGTGCGCGTGCGCGCCACCATGGTCGTGGTGCTGATCGATATCAAGAAGGCTAGCGCGGTACGCATTCCCGACCCAATGCGCGAACGGATCGCGCCTTTTTGCGCCCCTGAAGAACAAACTTACGAAGTACCAAACTAACAGAGACGAAAGGCACGACATGGATTTCCTTCAACCTCCTGGCTGGCCGCGCGCGCGCGGTTACTCGAACGGCATCTCTGCACGCGGGCGCACGGTGTGCGTCAGCGGCATGGTTGGCTGGGACGCCCAGTGCGTGTTCCACACCGACGACTTTGCCGGCCAGGTGCGCCAGGCGCTGCAAAATATCGTCGAGGTTCTGGCCGAAGCGAATGCCAGCCCGCAGCACATCGTCCGCATGACCTGGTATGTGCTCGATAAAAAAGAGTACGTCGATGCCTATCCAGCGATTGGCGACGCCTACCGCGACGTGATCGGCCGCCACTACCCGACCATGAGCGCGGTGCAGGTCGCTGGCCTGATCGAGGATCGCGCGCGGGTCGAGATCGAAGTCACCGCCATCGTCGAAGACTAGGCGCATGCAGACCTCACCTCAAGCGCAGCTGGTGCTGGGCGTCGTTGGCGCCGGCGCCATGGGCCGCGGCATCGCCCAGATCGCGGCGCAGGCCGGCGTGCGGGTGCTGCTGTTCGACGTCGCTCCAGACGCTGCGGCACAGGCACGCACCGCCGTCCTGGCGCAGCTCAAACGCATGCAGGACAAGGGCAAGCTGACCGAGGCCGCTGTAGCCGCGGCAGCCGCGTCACTCGAGCCGGCGCAGGAACTGGCGCAATTCGCCGCCTGCGACATCGTCATCGAGGCGATCGTCGAAAAGCTCGACGTCAAGCGCGCGCTGCTCGCGTCGCTCGAGGCCATCGTGCGCGATGACTGCGTACTGGCCACCAATACGTCGTCATTGTCGGTGACGGCGATCGCCGCGCAGTGCGCGCATCCGCATCGCGTGGCGGGCTTCCACTTTTTCAATCCGGTGCCGCTGATGAAGGTGGTCGAAGTGATCGCCGGCGCGCTCACCGATGACGCCAGCCTGGCATGCCTGACCGCGTTCGCCGAGCGGATCGGCCACCGGCCGGTGCGCGCCAGCGATACGCCCGGCTTCATCGTCAACCATGCGGGCCGCGGCTACCTGACCGAGGCGCTGCGCATCGCGCAAGAGAACGTTGCCGCTTTCCCGCAAATCGACGAAGTGCTGCGCGACGCCGCCGGTTTCAAGCTTGGACCGTTCGAGCTGCTCGACCTGACCGGCCTTGACGTCTCCCACCCGGTGATGGAATCGATCTACGAACAGTATTACCAGGAGCCGCGCTACCGGCCAAGCATCATCACCGCGCGCCGCCAAAGCGCCGGCCTGTTGGGCCGCAAGAGCGGGCGTGGCTTCTACCGCTACGACGCCGATGCCGCGCCGGCGGTACAAGCTGCGCCTGGCGCGGCATGGCCAGGGCCGGTCTGGATCGGCGCCGGCAGCGCGCAGACGCGCTCCCAGCTGGTCGAGCTGATGGCCCGCTGCGGCGCCGTCGTCGAGGCAGGTGCCTATCCGTCGGCCCAGGCCTTGTGCATCGTCGCGCCGCTTGGCGAAGACGTCTCGACCTGCGTCGAGCGCGAGGCGCTTGATCCTGTCCGCACGCTCGGCATCGACACGCTGCAAGGCTGCGCCCGGCGCCTGACCCTGATGCGCAATCCCGCTACCAGCTCCGCGATTGCCGCGCAGGCGCAGGCCATTGACGACAGCGCCGGCTTCATCGTGCAGCGCGTGCTGGCGACCATTGTCAATATCGGCTGCGACATCGTCCAGCAGGGCATTTGCAGCCCGGCCGACCTGGATGGCGCCGTCGTGCTGGGCCTGGGCTATCCGCGCGGGCCGCTGGCCTGGGGCGATCAGCTGGGCGCCGACCGCGTGCTGGCCATCCTGCGCAACCTGCAGCGCACCAGCGGCGACCCGCGCTACCGCCCAAGCCCATGGCTTGCGCGCCGCGCGCAGCTTGGCCTGTCGCTGCTGCATGTATCAAACTAATCAAGCAGTCACGCATCTAACCTATATACATCGAGGAGCTACGCCATGGCATCACCTAAAGCCGCTTTCCACTGGGACGATCCGCTGCTGCTGTCGGAGCAGTTGACCGACGACGAACGCATGGTGCGCGACGCCGCCCACGCGTACAGCCAGGACAAGCTGCAGCCACGCGTGCTCGAGGCATTTCGCCACGAGCGGATGGACACCTCGATTTTCCGCGAGATGGGCGAATTGGGCCTGCTGGGACCAACCATACCGACCGAATATGGCGGCTCCGGCCTCAATTACGTCAGCTACGGCCTGATCGCGCGTGAAGTCGAGCGGGTCGATTCAGGCTACCGCTCGATGATGAGCGTGCAGTCGTCGCTGGTGATGGTGCCGATCTTCGAATTCGGCACCGAAGCGCAGCGCCAGAAATACCTGCCGAAGCTGGCCTCCGGCGAATGGATCGGCTGCTTCGGCCTGACCGAACCGAATCACGGCTCCGACCCTGGCTCGATGATCACCCGCGCCAAAAAAGTCGACGGCGGCTACGCGCTCTCCGGCGCCAAGATGTGGATCACCAATTCGCCGGTGGCCGACGTGTTCGTCGTGTGGGCCAAGGACGACGAAGGCGCGATCCGCGGCTTCGTGCTGGAAAAAGGCATTGCCGGCCTGTCGGCGCCGGCAATCCACGGCAAGTTTGGCCTGCGCGCTTCCGTCACCGGGGAAATCGTGATGGACAACGTGTTCTGCCCGGAGGAAAACGCATTTCCCGACGTGCGTGGCCTGAAAGGTCCCTTCACGTGCCTCAATTCGGCGCGCTACGGCATCGCCTGGGGCGCGCTCGGTGCCGCCGAAGCGTGCTGGCACACCGCGCGCCAGTACACGATGGACCGCCACCAGTTCGGCCGGCCGCTGGCGGCCAACCAGCTGGTACAAAAGAAGCTGGCCGACATGCAGACCGAAATCACGCTTGGGCTGCAAGGCTGCCTGCAGCTGGGGCGCATGAAGGACGCCGGCACCGCGGCGGTCGAAATCACGTCGATGATGAAGCGTAACTCGTGCGGCAAGTCGCTCGACATCGCCCGCGTCGCGCGCGACATGTTGGGCGGGAACGGCATCTCCGACGAATTCGGCGTGATCCGCCACATGGTCAACCTCGAGGTGGTCAACACCTACGAGGGCACGCATGACGTCCATGCGCTGATCCTGGGCCGCGCCCAGACCGGCATCGCCGCTTTCGGCAACTGAGACGTGGCGATATGAGCCGCCGACAGTCATACGAGGGCGTTGCGGTCACGGTGCCTGTCACCGTGCCGTACGAGCGCTACTCGACCCGCGGCGCACACTGGTTCCTGGGGCAGGCGATGCAGGCACTGGTGCGCGAATCGGGCATTCCGAAGGACCAGATCGACGGCCTGACGGTGAGCAGCTTTTCGCTGGCGCCCGATACCGCCGTCGGCGTCACCCAGCATCTCGGACTGTCGCCGCGCTGGCTCGATCATATTCCGACCGGCGGCGCCTCCGGCGTGATGGCGCTGCGCCGCGCCGCCCGCGCGGTGCAGGCGGGCGACGCCGACGTGGTGGCCTGCATCGCCGGCGACACCAACCACGTCGACTCGTTTCGCGCCACCCTCGGCAGCTTCAGCGATTTTGCCCGTGACGCCAGCTATCCGTACGGCGCCGGCGGGCCCAATTCGATCTTCGCCTTCATCACTGCCCACTACATGCGCACGTATGGCGCCACGCGCGAGGACTTCGGCCGCATCGCGGTGGACCAGCGCAGCAACGCGCTGCTGAACCCGAATGCGCTGTTCAAGAAAGCGCTGACGCTGGAAGAATACATGGCCGCGCGATCGATCGCCGATCCGATTCACCTGTTCGACTGCGTGATGCCTTGCGCCGGCGCCGAAGCGTTCCTCGTCATGAGCGAGGAGCGCGCGCGCGACCTTGGGCTGCCGCACGTGCTGGTGCGCGGCGCCATCGAGCGCCACAACGCCTTTGCCGACGACCCGATCATGACGCGCGGCGGCTGGCAGGTCGACCGCGCCGACCTGTACGCGCAGGCAGGCGTGGGACCGCAGGACATCGACCTGATCCAGACGTACGACGATTACCCGGTGATCGTCATGATGCAGTTCGAGGACCTGGGCTTTTGCGAAAAAGGCGAGGGCGCCGATTTCGTGCGGCGTCACGGCATGACGCACGCCGGCAGCTTCCCCAACAACACCAGCGGCGGCCAGCTGTCGGCTGGCCAGGCCGGCGCCGCCGGCGGCTTTATCGGCATGACCGAAACCATCCGCCAGCTGACCGGCCAGGCCGGCGCTCGCGGCGTGGCCGACGCGCAGCTCGGCATGGTGTGCGGGTTCGGCATGGTCACTTACGACCGCTGCCTGTGTACCGGCGCGGTCATCCTCGGGAGATCGCAATGACAGCGCCACTGACCCGGCCCAAGCGCAAGAATCCGATCCTGCGCACGCGCCAGCCGACCTTGCCGCCGTACAGCCGCGGGCGCGTTGCCCTCGGCCTGACTGCGGCGGCGGCGATCGGCCGCTTTGAGCTGCAGAAATGCGCCGACTGCGGCGCGGTGCAGTATCCGCCGCGCGAAGCGTGCCACGTGTGCCTGTCGGCGGCGCTCGAGTGGAAGCCGGAAGCGGGGACGGCCACGCTGCTTAGCGAGACCGTGCTCCACCACAGTAACGATTTGTTTTTCCGCGAGCGGCTGCCGTGGCGGCTGGGACTCGTGCAACTCGATAGCGGGCCGACCGTCATGGTGCACCTGCTCGACGATGTACCGGCGCCGCCGACGCGCATGCGAGTTGGCGTGCGCCTGGATCGCGCAGGCCAGGCCGTGCTGCTTGGATTGCCCGAAACGGAGACTGAAAACATGAACGAGGACCGCGTGATGCGTGAAATGAGCTGTGACCCGAAATTTCGCAAGGTGCTGGTCACCGACGGCAAGTCGGAGGTAGGCCAGGCAATGGTGCGTGCGCTGGCGAAGGCCGGCGCGGACCTGATCTGGGTCGGCCATGCCGAGCCGTGGAAAACCCCGCCGGGCTTCGACAGCATTACAGACCTGCCGCAAGTGTCGCTGGTGCCACTGGACGTGACGAACGCGAAGTCGGTGACCGAGGCGGCCGGCTCGATCGGCGGCAAGGTCGACATCGTGATCAACACCGCTGAAGTGCACCGCACTTTCGGCATCGGCGCGCGGCGCGGCACCGATGTGGCGCGCGCCGAGATGGACGTCAATTATTTCGGCCTGCTGCGCCTGGCCCAGGAGTTCGGCCCGGCACTACGTGGGCGCGGCGCCGACGGCCAGTCCAGTGCTGTCGCGTGGGTCAACCTGCTGTCGATCTATGCGCTGTCGAATTTCCCGGCGCACGGCACGTTCTCGGCGTCGAAGGCGGCGGCGCTGTCGCTGGCGCAGTGCCTGCGCGCGGAGATGCGGCCGGCCGGCATCCGCGTGGTCAACGTTTTCCCGGGCCCCATCGACGATGACTGGAACCAGCTGACGCCGCCGCCGAAGGTGTCGCCGGCGGCGCTGGCGAGCGCCATCGTCAAGGCGCTGCGCGACGGCGTCGAAGACGTGTATCCGGGCGACGTGGCCCAGGAGTGGCTGGAGCGCTGGATGGACAACCCCAAAATACTCGAACGCGAACTGGCGGCGGGAGGATCATGAGCATGAAACCGAACGACATTTTGCAGGCGCTGGCCGGCGCCCTTGGCAGCGGCCAGATCCGCGTGATCGACCTGACGCAGACGCTGACGCCCGAATTCCCGCAGATTACCGTGCCGCCCGAATTCGGCCAGTGCTGGCCGTTCCGCGTCGAAGAAGTGTCGCGCTACGACGAGCGCGGACCGGCCTGGTACTGGAATAACTTCTCGTGCGGCGAACACACCGGCACCCACTTCGACGCGCCGATCCACTGGATCTCCGGACGCGACCTGCCCAACAACGCGGTCGACACGATCCCGGTGCAGAATTTCGTGGCGCCGGCGATCGTCATCGATTGCGTGATGCAGACCGAGGCCGACGCCGACTACCTGTTGACGATCGACGACGTGCTGGCGTGGGAAGCGCTGCATGGCCGCGTGCCGGCCGGCTGCTGGGTGCTGATGCGCACCGACTGGTCGAAGCGCCACCTCGACCCGGAAGCGTTTCAGAACTACGACGAAACCGGGCAGCATACGCCGGGGCCGAGTTCGGAGGTGGCGCGCTTCCTGGTGGAAGAGCGCGACGTGCTCGGCTTCGGTTCGGAGGCGATCGGCACCGACGCCGGGCAGGGCTTCCATCAGCGTCCGCCTTATCCGTGCCACTACTATATGCACGGCGCGAATCGCTACGGCCTGCAATGCCTGACCAACCTGCACCTGCTGCCGGCCACCGGCGCGGTGCTGATATGCCCGCCCCTGAAGATCCAGAACGGCAGCGGCAGTCCGTTGCGGGTACTGGCGATGGTTGAGGGCGCGCCATGACGACGAGGCGCTGTGCGGTGGTTACCGGCGGCAGCGCCGGTATCGGCGCCGAGATTTGCCAGCAGCTGCTGGCGGAGGGCTACGAGGTCGTTTCGCTGTCGCGGCGCGCGCCGGCGTTTTCGCACGAGCGGCTGCATTCGGTCGAAGTCGACCTGGCTGACCGCGCGGCGACGGCGCTGGCGGCGCGCGAAGTGGCGGAGCGCTTTCAGCCCGATACGCTGGTGCACAACGCCGGCGTGATCCTGCCGGCCAGGCTGGAAGAGGTGAAGCTGGAGGATCTCGATACGCTGGTGGAGATTCACCTGGGAGCGGCGATCCAGCTGGCGCAGGCGATGCTGCCGGCGATGAAGGCGGGCGGCTTCGGGCGCATCGTGCTGCTGTCGTCGCGCGGGGCGCTGGGCCTGGCCGGGCGCACCAATTACGGCGCGACCAAGTCGGGCATGTTCGGCATGGCGCGTACGTGGGCGCTGGAACTGGCGCCGCATGGCGTGACGGTCAACGTCGTGGCGCCAGGGCCGGTGCAGACCGACATGTTCCACGAGATCGTGCCGGTCGGTAGTCCGAAGGTGGAAGCGCTGGCGGCCAGCATTCCGGTCAAGCGGCTGGGGCAGCCGAACGACGTGGCGCATGCGGTGAAGTTTTTTACGTCGGCCGAGGCGGGGTTCGTGACCGGGCAGGTGCTGTATGTGTGCGGCGGGACCAGCCTCGGTGGGCTGGTGCTGTAAGCGCAGTACCGTTAGCATATACGTCGTGCTCGCCATTGGCGAACCCGACTTCCCGCCTTCGCGGGAAAGACGGTCTTTAAGTCAGCGGGTGGTTGTGCGCCGCCACTGACCAACAGCTACCCAATCATTACATGTTCGGGTAGTTCGGCCCGCCGCCGCCTTCCGGCGTCACCCACACGATGTTCTGCGTCGGATCCTTGATGTCGCACGTTTTGCAGTGCACGCAGTTCTGCGCGTTGATCTGCAGCTTCGGCGTGCCTTCCGCCCCCTCCACGAACTCGTACACGCCGGCCGGGCAGTAGCGCGCTTCCGGACCCGCATACCTGGCCAGGTTGATGTTGACCGGGACGCTGTTGTCCTTGAGCGTCAGGTGGATCGGCTGGTCTTCGGCGTGGTTGGTGTTCGAGATGAACACCGACGACAAGCGGTCGAAGGTCAGCTTGCCATCGGGCTTGGGATAGACGATCGGCTTGTAATTGGCCGCCGGCTTCAGGCACTCGTGGTCGGCATGGCTATGGTGCAGCGTCCATGGCGCCTTGCCGCGGAATAGAATCTGGTCGATGCCGGTCATGATGGAGCCGAGGTACAGCCCTTTCGACAGCCACGGCTTGACGTTGCGCGCAACGTGCAGCTCTTCTTTCAGCCACGATTTTTCGAACGCGACCGGATAGCTCGCCAGCTCGTCGTGCTGGCGGTTCTCGGCCAGCGCGCCGAAGGCGGCATCGGCGGCCAGCATGCCGGTCTTGATGGCGGCGTGGCTGCCCTTGATGCGGCTCATGTTGAGGAAGCCGGCGTCGCAGCCGATCAGCGCGCCGCCCGGGAAGATCAGCTTCGGCAGCGACTGCAGGCCGCCGGCGGTGATCGCGCGGGCGCCGTACGAAATGCGCTTGGCGCCTTCGAAGAAGGTGCGGATCGCCGGGTGCGTTTTGTAGCGCTGAAATTCCTCGTATGGCGACAGGTACGGGTTCTCGTAATTGAGGCCGACGACGTAGCCGACAGCGACCAGGTTGTCCTCCAGGTGATACAGGAAAGAGCCGCCGTAGGTGTCGGCGTCGAGCGGCCAGCCGGTCGTGTGGATCACCAGGCCCGGCTTGTGCTTGGCCGGGTCGATCTCCCACAATTCCTTGATGCCGATGCCGTAAGACTGCGGATCCTTGCCGGCATTGAGGTCGTATTTGGCCATCAGCTGCTTGCCGAGGTGGCCGCGCGAACCTTCGGCGAACAGCGTGTACTTGGCGTGCAGTTCCATCCCGAGCTGGAAGTCGGGGCCAGGCTGGCCGTCGCGCTTGACGCCCATGTTGCCGGTGGCGACACCCTTGACCGAGCCGTCGTCGTTGTACAGGATTTCGGCGGCTGGAAAGCCCGGGAACACTTCGACGCCCATCGCCTCGGCCTGCTGCCCGAGCCAGCGCACGACGTTGGCCAGCGAGACGACGTAGTTGCCGTGATTTTCAAAACAGGCCGGCACCATGAAGCTCGGCGTGCTGATTGCCTTCGTCTCGGTGAGGAACAAGATGCGGTCTTCGGTCACCGCGGTGTTGAGCGGGGCGCCGAGTTCTTTCCAGTTCGGGATCAGCTCCGTCAGCGCGCGCGGATCCATCACCGCGCCGGACAGGATGTGGGCGCCGAGTTCGCCGCCTTTTTCCAGCACGACGACCGATACTTCCTTGCCCTGTTCGGTGGCGAGCTGCTTGAGGCGGATCGCGGCCGACAGGCCGGCGGGGCCGCCGCCGACGACAACGACGTCATATTCCATCGCTTCGCGCGGGCCGTATTGCTCGAGAATGCTGGTTTGGTCTGTCATGTTTTTTAATGGGTAAAAAATATAAGCACGAGTGTGCGGTTTTTTCTTTGAGAATGCAACTTTGACTGTCATTTTACCGGCAATATTAGGTGTAGCCATCTAATACTGGCATTTTGTGTAATGATTGTGCTTCCGTAGAACAGCACAGCACAGGAGTTGAACGTGGGCATTGAAGTCAATTTTGAAGGAAAAATCGCGCTGATTACCGGTGCGTCGAGCGGCCTTGGGGCGCGCTTTGCGAAAGCCCTGGCCGGCGCCGGCGCCCAGGTCGTGCTGGCATCGCGCCGCACCGACCGCCTGAAGGAACTGCGCGCCGAAATCGAAGCCGATGGCGGCGCTGCCCACGTCGTCTCGCTCGACGTTACCGACATGGCGAGCATCAAGTCGGCGATCGCCCACGCGGAAACCGAAGCCGGTCCGATCGACATTCTGGTCAACAACTCCGGCGTGTCGACCACGCAGCGGCTGGTTGACGTCACCGAAGAAGACTACTCGTACGTGATGGACACCAACCTGCGCGGCGCCTTTTTCGTCGCGCAGCAGGCGGCCAAGCGGATGATCGCACGCGCCAAGGGCGACCCGAAAAAGCAGCACCGCATCATCAACATCGCGTCGGTGGCGGGCTTGCGCGTGCTGCCGCAGATCGGCGTGTATTGCATGAGCAAGGCCGGCGTGGTGCAGATGACCAAGGCGATGGCGGTGGAGTGGGGCAAGTACGGCATCAACGTCAACGCCATTTGCCCGGGCTACATCACGACCGAAATCAACGAAGAATACTTCGCCAGCGAGCAGGGCAAGAAGCTGATCGACATGCTGCCGCGCAAGCGTCCGGGCAAGCCGGAAGACCTCGACGGCCTGCTGCTGTTGCTCGCGGCCGAGGAAACCCACTTCATCAACGGCGCCATCATCACCGCCGACGACGGCATGACGGCGCAATGACGTTCAAGCAGGTCGATGCAATGCGCATGCCGATCCGCTGGGGCGACATGGATGCGATGGGGCACGTCAACAATACCGTGTACTTCCGCTATATCGAGCAGGCGCGCATCTCGTGGTTCGACCGGATCGGCTGCGCGCCTGATCCGAAGGGGCACGGGCCGGTGATCGTCAACGCGCACTGTTCGTTTCTCAAGCAACTCAAGTATCCGGGCGAGATCGAGGTGACCACGCTGGTTGGGCCGGCGGGACGGTCTAGCTTCGAGATGACCCACGAGATCAGGCTGGTGGACGCCGATGGCGTGCCGGGGCCGGTTTACGCAGAGGGCGGCGCGAAAGTGGTGTGGGTCGATTTTCCGGCCGAGAAGTCGACGCCATTGCCGGACTCGATTCGCGAATTGCTGCCGTAGGCCAGTACATTCTCTGGCCAAGCCGCGCGCGAAATTCAGTTGCACTATACTTTGAATGTGACAATGCCGTGTCTCAGTCAGACAAGCTACGTGCCAGATTACGAACCATCCCAGCGGACTTCACGTGGCCTGAATTGGTGAGGGTGCTCAAGCAAGCGGGTTTCTCTGAAATATCTGACAAGGCCGGCTCTTATCGGACGTTCGTGTCGGCAACTGGCTTGAAGATTTTCTGTCACAGACCTCACCCAGGCAATATCGTTAAAAAATACCTCTTGCGCGAAATCGTACGCACACTTGACGAGATGGAAGGTAAGGAAAATGAGTGAAAAAACGCTGACACACAGAGGTTACTGCGGATCGATTGAGGTCAGCCTGGAAGACAACTGCCTCCACGGAAAGGTGTTGTTCATTCATGACCTGGTCACTTACGAGGCGGATTCTGCGCGCGCCTTACGGCAAGCTTTTCATGACGCGGTCGACTACTACCTCGACAAATGCGCTCGCGAAGGGAAGGTTGCAGAGCAACCGTTCAGTGGTAGTACGACACTTACGCGATGACGCAAATGTGTCAGCGCCGCTGACACTATCACCCGTGACACCACTACCCGTGTTTAGCGCGACACGCCAATCAGCTTGTGCACCAGCTCCGACGACGTCGACGCGGCAAACTTGCGCATCAGCTTGGCGCGGTGCATCTCCACCGTGCGCGGGCTGAGGTCGGTCTCGCGCGCGATCACCTTGCTGGTTTTACCTTCGACTAACAGGGCGGCGATCTCGCGCTCGCGCGGGGTCAGCTCGGCCGTCACCGGGCGTTTCTCGCTGACATCTTCAAACGTCCACACGCCGGCGCCAAGCGCTTCCTGCGGGTCGAGCGCGCGGCCGCTGACGTGGCACCAGAACAGCTCGCCGTTGGCGCGCCGCATGATGCGCTCGTCCGAATAGCGCCCCTTGGCATTCATGATCGGGATGATGCGGTCGCCCGTGCGCAGGAACTCCACCATGGTCGGGTAGAGCACCTGGAACGACTGGCCTTCCAGCGCCGCGGTGGCGTAGCCGAACATCGACGCCAGCGCTTCGTTGGCAGACTGGATCACGCGGTTGACCGAGATGCACATGCCGACCGGCGCGTACTGGAATATTGTCTCGTAGTCTAGCGCGTATGATGCTTTGATTTGGTGCAAATCGGTCGATCCCGGTTGTATGAATGACAGGTAGTTCTACGGTATTGTGCTTTTGGCTGGCGTATTTTATGCTGAGAATCTACTCTGAAGTACAGAAAGAGCGTTTTCAGCTTAACTATAAAAGGGACGGGTATGAATAAAGTTTATCCTGATGCGGCATCGGCGTTGGCCGGTATCGTGCAAGACGGCCAGACGATCGCCGTCGGCGGCTTCGGCCTGTGCGGCATTCCGGAGGCGCTGATCCTGGCCCTGCGCGATTCTGGCGTGACCGACCTGACCGCCATTTCGAACAACGCGGGCGTGGACGACTTCGGCCTCGGCCAGCTGCTCGCCACGCGCCAGATCAAGAAGATGATTTCGTCGTACGTCGGCGAAAACAAGGAGTTCGCGCGCCAGTACCTGGCCGGCGAACTGGAAATCGAATTCACCCCGCAAGGCACGCTGGCCGAGAAGCTGCGCGCCGGCGGCGCCGGCATCCCGGCGTTTTACACCAAGACCGGCGTCGGCACCATCGTCGCCGAAGGCAAGCCGCTGGCCGAATTCGACGGCGAGCAATATGTGCTCGAGCGCAGCCTGGTGGCCGACGTGTCGCTGGTGAAGGCCTACATGGCCGACCGCGCCGGCAACCTGGTGTTCCGCAAAACGGCGCGCAACTTCAATCCGAACGTGGCGATGGCCGGCAAGATCACCGTCGTCGAAGTCGAGAAACTGGTCGAAGTCGGCGAGATCGATCCGGATCACGTGCACCTGCCGAGCATCTTCGTGCATCGCATCGTCGTCAATGAAACGCCGGAAAAGCGCATCGAACAGCGCACCGTGCGTGCCAACTAAGAACAGAATTCGGAGATCAACATGGCATGGACTCGTGATGAAATGGCTGCCCGCGCAGCCAAGGAATTGAAAGACGGTTTTTACGTCAACCTGGGAATCGGCCTGCCGACCCTGGTGGCGAACTACGTACCGAACAATATCGAAGTGTTCCTGCAATCGGAAAACGGCTTGCTGGGCATCGGCCCGTTCCCGACCGAGGCGGAAGTCGACGCCGACATCATCAACGCCGGCAAGCAGACCGTCACCGAATTGCCCGGCTCGGCCTACTTCAGCTCGGCCGATTCGTTCGGCATGATCCGCGGCGGCAAGATCAACCTGGCGATCCTCGGCGCGATGCAAGTGTCGCAGCATGGCGACCTGGCCAACTGGATGATTCCGGGAAAAATGGTCAAGGGCATGGGCGGCGCGATGGACCTGGTGGCCGGCGTCAAGCGGGTCATCGTGGTGATGGAGCACGTTGCCACCGCCAAGGACGGCAGCACCTCGCACAAGATTCTCAAGCAGTGCAACCTGCCGCTGACGGGCGTGCGCGTGGTCGACATGATCATCACCGACATGGGCGTGATCGAAGTGACCGAGCAGGGCCTGAAGCTGGTCGAACTGGCGCCTGGCGTAACCACGGAGCAGGTGGTTACCGCCACCGAAGCGGAGATCGACGTTTCAGCGGTTTGATGTGGTGTAATTTGTAGTGCTGCTGGCGGGCGCAATGCCCGCCAGTGTCGTTTACGGTTACTCCAGCGTCCAGACGTATTGCATCTGCATCCATGCCGCCACCGGCGTGCCGGCCTGGGTGGCTGGCCGGAACATGCATTTTGTGATGCCTTCACGCGCGGCTTCGTCGAGCGCCACGAAGCCGCTCGAGTTTTTCACCTTCGAATCCTCCACCCGGCCATCGGCGCTGATCTTGAAACCGAGCGTGACCGTCCCCGTGTTCTCGTTCCGCAACGATTGCTTGGGCCAAACTGGCTTGGCGCAGGTGCTGAAGTCGGCCACCGGCGGGATCACTGGAGCCGGCGCTTTTTCAGCACCCGGTAACTGCGCGCAGCCCGCGATGCAGGCCGCCGCCAATCCCAGCACCGGGATCGCCGCTTTCCAGTTCAATGCCTGTGAATCGGGACGGACCAATCGTTTAACGCGCAACATCAAATCTCCTCCGTTGGCCGCTTGCGCCAGGTGGTGGCGGGAAAACTGGATCTTCTCCAGTTCGGAAAGCGCCAGCGCCAGGCGGCGCGGTTCGCCCAGGTCGTCGGCGGCGAGGTCGTCGGCGATCTGCTCGCGTTCGGCGCGGATGCGGCCGGAAATCCACCACACCGCCGGATGGTAGAACAGCAGCGTCTCGACCACGTTCTGGCCGAGGTTGACGAGGTAGTCGAAACGCTTGACGTGACCCATCTCGTGCGCGAGCAGCGCTTCGAGCAGGTCGGGCGGCATGCCGGTCATCAACGACGCCGGCACCAGCACCACCGGACGCCACCAGCCGGCGGTGATCGGGCTGGCCAGATTGTCGACCACGCGCAGGCGCACCTCGCGGGTGACGCCGAAGCGCAGCGCCATGCTTGAGAGCCGCGCCTGCCATTGGGGATCGCAGGTGCGGGTGTTGGCGATGCGGCCGATCCACAGCAGGCCCAGCCCCATGCGCAAGGTCAGCGCCGCAGTGCACGCAGCCCAGCACATGACGAGCAAGGGGAGTTTGCCATCCAGCCAGCTAAGCCAGCCGGCGTCCGCCACCGGCACGCCGGCGGGCATCTGGCTGGCCAGCATGATGCCGGCCTCGGCGCCGCCACCGCTGGACAGGCGCAGCGCCAATGCCAGCGCCGGCCACGCCAGGCACAGCGCCAAACCGGCACAAGCGACGGCGTAGCGCTGCTGCGGCCGGGCATTGCGCATGGCGATCAGGGCGAGCGCAGTGGCGCAGCCAATCAGCGCGCCTTGCCAGACGAAGTGCAGCAGGGTGGCGCCAACGCTGCTGACGAGGGTTGCGGCAGGGATGCTCATTGTTTGTCCTCTTTCAGCAGGTCTTCGATTTCTTCGCGTTCTTTCTTGCTGATGCCGCTGCGCAGCGCCGCCAGCACCAGCGCTTTGGCCGAGCCGGAGAAGGCCTTCTGGATCAGGTCCTTGAGCAAGTTCGTCTGCAGCGAATCTTGTGCCTGGGCCGGCGCATAGACGTGGGAACGCTCGCTCTCGTCGCGGATCAGCAGGCCCTTGGTGTGCATGATCTGCATCAGGCGCAGCACCGTGGCATAGGTCACGTCGGGCCGTTCCCTGGTGATTTGCTGGTGCACCTGCTTGGCGGTGGCGGCGCCAAGCGGCCATAACGTTTGCAGCAGATCGAGCTCGGCGGCAGTGGGCTTGGGAATTTTTGATGGCAAGGTCATACCCGGAGGGTAGCTCATCTAGAACACACTGTCTAACAAAATCTTTATTTTCAAATAACTTGCCAGTGGCCGCATATCGCCATAGCATAGACAACATTGTCTACATTGATCGGAGCCTTGATGACCTTGCGTGATTTTCGTATCGGCTGGCGCCTGCTGCTCAAGGAGCCTGGGTATTCGATGGCGGTGGTCGGCGGCTTGGCGGTGGGAATGGCCGTCTGCTTTCTGCTGCTCGGTTTTGCGCGCTACTGCTTCAGCTACAACGAGGCGATTGCCGCCAGCGAGCAGATTTTCCTGGTAAAGGAACGGCGCAACTTCTTGCCGCGACCGGACTGGGTCGCCGCAGCGCCGCCGCCGCTGCGCGATATCGCCACTGCCAGCGGGCCCGGCGTGACGGCCACGACGGCCAAGTCGTTCGAGCTGGCCGCGCGCATCGACAACCGCATCGTCCCGCTGACGGTGCAGGTGGCGGACGCCAACTTTCTCGACTTCTTCGGCGTCAAGGCCGTAGCCGGCGATGCGCGCGCGGCACTGGCGCGGCCCGACGCGCTGATGCTCAGCCGCGAGATGGCGGTCAAGCTGTTCGGCCAGGCCGATGCGATCGGCAAGCGGCTGCAGATCGACGTCACCACGTACGAAGTCCACGCCATCCTGGCGGACATGCCGGCAAACACCAGCGTCAGCTTCGATGCGATGCTTGGTGTGGGTGCGCACAGCTGGGACAAGCCGAGCGCACGCCCCGGCGCCGAATGGTCGCGGCGCGCCAGCGTGTATGTGAAGGCGCCGCCGCAGTTGAACGCGGCGGGCCTGGCCGACCTGCTGCAGCAAGCGGTCACGCGCGAGCGCGACGCCAAGCTGCCGGCGGCCTGGCGCAAGACCACCAATGGGCGACCGGTCACCGAGATCGGCATCACCCGACTATCCGACATCTATTTCGACGATGACCTGCTGGCCGGGCGCAGCGGCGCGCGCTACGGCAGCCGTGCCGCGCTGGCCGGACTGGCCGCGCTGGCGGTACTGATCCTGATGCTGGCCGGCGCCAACTACGTCAATCTGGCCACCGTGCGCATGCTCGGCCGCCAGCGCGAAATCGGCATCCGCAAGGTGCTCGGCGTCAGCGGTGCGCGGCTGGCGTGGCAGTTCTTGGCCGAGTCGCTGGTCGTGTCGATGCTCGCTGCGCTGGCGGGCCTGCTGCTGGCGTGGCTGGCGTTGCCGCTGTTTTCGACCCTGGTCAACCGCACGCTGAGCGGCATGTTCAGCCCGCTGAGCTGCGCCGCCATGCTGTTGCTTGGCGCGGCGGTCGGGCTGCTGTCGGCGCTGTATCCGGCGTGGCTGGCGCTGCGTCAGCCGGTTGCATCGAGCATGCAGGGCCGCGGCAACGGCGAAACGGCGCATGGCCTGGCGGTGCGGCGCACGCTGTCGATACTGCAGTTTGCCGCGGCAATTGGCCTGATCGCCACGACCTTGGCGGTCAGCTGGCAGACGCGCCATGCCAGCGACGCCGATCCCGGCTTCGACGCGGCGCCGCTGCTGGTGCTGAACTTGCCGGAGAAGCGCGCCGCCGGGTCCGGCCAGGCGTTCCGCGCGGAAGTGGCGCGCTTGCCCGGCGTGGACGGCGTGACGACGATGTCGGAGGCGATCGGCCGCGACGGTAACAAGATCATGGCGATGTTGAGCCGGCCCGGCCGCGAACCGCTGTCGCTCGAAGTGAAGCTGGTCGGCCCGGAGTTCTTCCAGGTCTACCGGGTCAAACCGCAGGCCGGCCGGCTGTTCGATCCCGCAACGGACGGGGCGGGCAGCATGTCGGTGGTGCTCAATGCGCGCGCCGCCATCGCGCTCGGGTTTGCTTCGCCGCAGGATGCGGTCGGGCAGATGTATGACCTGGAGCGGCGCATCGTCGGCATCGCGCCGGACCTGCGCTACCAGACCTTGCGCCAGGCGCCGGCGCCGATGGCATACCGGCTCGACCTCGAGCAAGACGTGCTGACGGTGCGCGCCCATGCAGCAATTCCTGCGGTGCGCGCCGGCATCGAGGCATTGTGGACGCGGCATTTCCCCAGCGACGTGCTGGAGATCGCCGCGGCGGACGCTGTGTTTGCGGAAAACTATAGCGAGGACACAAGGCTGGCGAAGATCCTCGCCAGCGCCAGCCTGGTCGCCACGGCGCTGGCGTCGTTCGGCATCTATGTGCTGGCCGCCTGCAGCGTCAAGCGCCGTTCGCGCGAAATCGTGCTGCGCAAGCTGCACGGCGCAGACGCCGGCGACATCGGCCGCCTGATGGCGCGCGAGTACGGCGTGCTGGTCGGCGCCGGCGCGCTGGCCGGTGTGCCGCTGGCATGGCTGGCGACCGAACGCTACCTGGCCAGTTTTACCGAACGCGCGCCGATGGGCGTCTGGCCGCTGCTGTGTGCGCTCGCCTGCGTCGGCGCCGTGGCGCTGGCGGCAACCGCGCGCCACACGCTGGTGGCGGTGCGGATGTCGCCGGCACTTGCCCTCAGAGAATAATTGAACGACACTCAACCATCCACGGAGAACTCATGCTGAAAAAAATCATTGCCATTGCCGCGCTCGTGCTCGTTCCATTCGCCGCGGCCGCGGGGCAATTGCCCGACTATCCCTTCATTCATGCCAACGGCAGCAGCTGGGCTTACGTGCCGCCCGACGTCGGCGAGATCGATTTCGAGATCTGGGGCGGGCACTCCAATCCGGAAGCCGCGCGCCAGCTGGTCGAAGAGCGCATCAATGAAGTGCGCGCGCTGCTCACCGGACTGGGCCTGCCGGTCGCCGATATCGAGATTCGCGACGTGCGCAAGGAAATGCGCAAGGGCGAACCGGTCGGCGGGGCCGCGCAGTACGACATCAAGTGCGGCGTGCACATCAAGGTGGCGGACTTGTCGAAGTGGAAGCCGGTGGTGTCGGGCCTGCTGAACATGGCCAACCTGGACGGTTTCATGACCGGCTTCGATACCAGCCGGCGCACGCAGGTCGACGCCGAGCTGATCGGCGAAGCGATCAAGGTGGCGCGTGGCAAGGCCGAGGCGATGGCGGCCGGCTTCGGTCGCAAGCTTGGCGCCGTCGGCGGTATCTCGCCGGGCGAGCTGAAGAACCTGACGCGGGCGATGGGCATGGCCGCCAGCGACCCGGCCGCCCGTTTCACGCGCGCCGTCGGCAAGAGCGAATACGAGCGCGACAGCCTGTTGATGATCAACATCATCAAGCTGTCGCAGTCGGTCGACGTCATTTTCAAGATCAAATAATGATGGCGTACTGGCACGCGGTTCCCTACCAGCTGCGCGCGTTCCTTGGGCGCGCGTTGCTCAACATTCAGCATACGCTGTGGTATTACCTGATTGTGGTAGCGGTGTTTTTCAGCGCCTGGCTGCTGCTGCGGCGCTGGCCGGGGCGGCGCGCGCGCTTGCAGCGGACGACGGTGGGGCACCGCCAGATCGGCCGCGAGATGCTCACCAGCATTGGCAGCATCGTCATCTTGGCCAACCTGATACCGCTGCTGTTTCTGTTCGGCTTGGGCCGCTACACGCAGTTCTATCGCGACATCGACGAGTACGGCTGGGCCTACCTGGTTGCCAGCATCGGGTTGATGATCGTGATCCAGGACACGTATTTCTACTGGACGCATCGGCTGATGCACCACCGCCGGCTGTTTCGCTGGTTTCACCGAACGCATCATCGATCGACCAACCCGAATCCGTGGACGACATACTCGATCGGACCGCTCGAGGCGGTGGTCGACAGCCTGGCAGGCGTGCTGATATTGATGCTCATTCCTACCACCGGCCTGGCGCTGTTCATCTTCACCTGGATCAACACGGCGTACGCGGTATACACGCACCTGGGCTACGAACTGCTGCCGGCGGGCACTGGCAACCATTGGCTCGGTCGCTGGATTAACACGTCGGTGGCGCACAACGACCACCACGCGCGGGCACACTACAACTACGGCTGGTATTTTCTGTTTTGGGACCGGCTGATGGGGACGGTCGACCCGCAGTATTCGCAGCGGTTTCGCCAGCGGATCAACGTTACTTGACCCTGTCTGGCGGTCGTGGCTCAGCGCCACGCGCGTAGCTTTACTTCTTGGCGCTGGCGCCGGCCGACCCGTCCATTTGCGCATTCACGCTGGCGGCGCTGGCGGCCGAGCCGAGCGCGCCTGCCGCGTCGCGCCCGGTTCCTGCCGCTCCTTGCACCGTGCCGCGCGCCGCACCGCGCGCATTAGATGCGCTCGTTTGGGCATAGGCGCCGGTGTCGCGCACCTGCGAGCGCGCTGCCTGGCCGGCCGGCTGCGCAAATGCGCGTGCATTGTCGCGCGCCCCAGCAGCCGCGCCTTGGGCCCTGCCTGCCATTGCGCTGCCGTCGAACCCGGCCGATGCGCCGCCGCCAGCCTGGCCATTGCCACTGGCGCTGGTGTTGGCATTGCCTGCGCTGGCGGAACCGTCGCCACTGCCTCTGGCGTTACCGGCGCCAGCCGCATTCGACGCAACCGCAGGCAACGTGCCGGACTTGCCTGCATTCGGGCCGCCAGTGGCGCCGCCGGATGAATCGCGGTCGCCGCGGACGTTGGGGATGGCCGGCGTGGCCGCCATGTCGCTGGAAGCGCCCGCCAACCCGGTGACGGCGCCGCGCAGGCCGCTGTTGCCCGGCGCCTCTGACGTTGGCGGCTGGACGGCGTCGCGCGACCCGCCCAGTGCGCCAACAAGCGTGCCGCCGCCGCTACCGCCGGCTTGTCCGTTTGCCGCCGGCAGACGCGGCAACAAAGCGGCCGAGCCCTCAGCCGAACCGCCGGCGTTGGAGCGAGCGTCGGCGGAGCGGCGCAGCGAGTCGGTGTCGGCGCCGCGTGACAGGCGGTCGACCCGCTGCATGGAACCCGAATCCATCGATCCCATTCCCAGCTGGCCGCCAATGCTGCCGGAGCCACCGCCCATCAGGCCGCCACGGCCAAGCAGTTGTGCCTGCGCCGTGGTGGCCACGCAGACGGTCAGGACGAGGGCGATCTGTTGCACGATTTGTTTGGTTTTCATGATGTTCTCCTTGGAAAAGGTGCGGACTGTCCGCAGCCATTGCAAGGAAAACGAGCGAGCTGATGAGTTTATTCCCTCAGCTGCAAATATTTTTTCAAAATTATCGAATCCGCGCCGGATCGATCCGGAAAGGCGCGCCGAGAATGCCGTGACCGGTGGCGTTGCTGACGGTGGCGCCGTCGGGCTTGAGCGCGCTTTGCGCCAGCGCCTCGATTGCTTTCCTTGCGCTGTCGGGGTTTGGATCACGCACGAGCTGGGCCAGCAGCGCACTGACGATCGGCGCGGCAAACGAGGTGCCGCGCACCTGCCGGAATGGCGGCGAGCCAACCGCAGCGCTGACCATATGGTTGCCCGGCGCGGCGAACATGACCTGGGGGCCGCGTGCAGCTTCGGGCAGCGGGACATTGTTGCGGTCGACGGCGCTGACGCCGACCACGCCGGGGTAGCTGGCCGGATACAGCGGCGGCGCCGCCGGGCCGTCGTTGCCCACCGCCGCTACCAGCAAATGGCCGCGCTGTTGCATCACGATGATCGCCCGTTCGAGCGTGCGGTTCGGCGGTCCCACCAGGCTGATGTTGACGACAGCAACTTGTTGGCGAGCCAGCCAGCCGAGCGCGCCGGCGATGCGTTCGGCCGAGCCGCCGGTGGGACTGTCGCAGTAGATATCGGCGGCGTAGACGGTGCCGCCAGGAGCGACGCCGCGAAAGCGCTCGCCGTCGCCGACCATGAGCGCAGCTACCGCGGTGCCATGCGCGGCCGGATGGGGGATGTCGCCGCAGCCCCATTGCCGAATCGCATTGCGGCGAAACACCGCATGATCGGCCTGCACGCCGCTGTCGATCAGCCCGACACGGGTCGCGGCGCCGGTGCTGGGCACGGTTCGGGCCGGCTCCGGGCTGGCCGCGGCTCCCGCGGCGCCGGTTCCCGTATAGACATGGTTGAAGTCGTAGACACCCTCGGGATCAAGCGCGCGCAGCCGGTCGAGAACGGCGCCGATGTCCGCGCCGTCGGGCACGCCAAGCACGACCATGGTTTCGCCCAACTCTCCCAGGCGCTGATCGCGCACCGGCGTCAGCCCGGCTGCGGCCGCCGCCGCCAGCGCCGCCGGCGTCGGCGACCACGCCAGGATCTCGCGCCGCACGATCGGGTCCCCACGCGGATCGGCCTCGAGCACGCGGCGGTGCTGGCGCAGCAGGCGCGACACCTCGCTCAGCCGCAGCTCGCGCAGGTCTGGCAGCGCGGTGCGGTCGAGCAGCGGGGCGACGCGATCGCGCACAAGATGGTTATCGATCGGCAGCCCTTGCGGCAGGGGCAAGTTCAGCGACGGCAGGCGCAGCTGGGCATGGGCGTTGGCGCTACCCAGCAGCAACGCGAGCAAGGCAACGGCGCGGCGCAGGCGGGGCAGGGCGGAGAGGGATGGTGTTGTCATTGTCGGATGATAATATGGTTGGGAGAAAAATTGCTGTGTGAATAAAACGAACGAGCCATGGAATAAAATCCATGCCGCCGACGTTTACCCGTAAAGATGCTGATGACTACACCACCCGATACCGAAATTGCCGCGTTGCTGCCGCGCCTGCGCCGCTTTGCGCGGTCGATCACGTTTCACCGGGAAGATGCCGACGACCTGGTGCAGGTAGCGGTCGAACGCGCGCTGGTGCGCAGCAGCCAGTGGGAGGCAGGTACACGGCTCGACAGCTGGCTGTTTCGGATAATGAAGAATGCGTGGATCGACGAAGTGCGCAGCCGCATCCGGCGTGACCGTGTTTTTGCGCCGGAGGAAGCAGGCGAGCACGTGGGCGATGATTTCGCCGAGGCGCACCAGCAGCGGCTTGCGATCCAGAAGGCCATCAGCCTGCTATCGGAAGACCACCGCATGGTGATCGGCCTGGTGCTGGTGGACGGGCTGCCCTACAAGGAAGCGGCCGAGGTATTGGAAATACCGATGGGAACCTTGACCAGCCGGCTGGCGCGTGCGCGCGAAGCCCTGCAAGGATTGTTGTCCGATGAGGCGAGGACCATGACATGAAATTTGCTGACGAAATACTGATGGCCTATGCCGATGACGAACTGGGCGAACCGCAGCGCAGCGAGCTCGAACGGGCGCTTCTGTCAGATACTGAACTGGCAGCGCGCGTTGCCCGGCACCGGGCGCTGCGCGCCGACGTCTTCGGCGCCTTTGCCGGTGTGCTGGACGAACCGGTCCCGGCGCGGCTGACAACGCGCGCTGGCGCAGTCGACTCGGCGCAGGAGAAGGTCGTTCAGTTCGACGTTGCCCGCCAGGCGCGGCGTACGCCGCCGTCGCCGTCGCGCTGGACCTGGGCGCAGTGGGGCGGCATGGCCGCGTCGCTGGCGATCGGCGTGCTGGCCGGCAGCCTCGGCCTGCGCGGCTTGCAGGACCAGCCTCAACTTGCGGCACTGTCCACCAGCAACGGCACACTGGTTGCCCAAGGCCAGCTGGAACGCGCCTTGTCGCAGCATCTGGCAAGCACCGCCGCCGCGCGCGACGCGGTCCGGATTGGCGTCAGTTTTGTCGACAAGGGCGGCAACTTCTGCCGCAGCTTTCAGCTCGGCGGCTCCGCCGGACTGGCGTGCCGCGACGGCGCGCAGTGGCAGCTGCAGCTGCTGGCCCAGGGCGAGGGCGCTACCGGCGGCAACTATCGTCAGGCGGCCAGTGCGATGCCGCCCGCCGTGCTCGACGCGATCGACGCGCGCATCGCCGGCGCGACGCTCGACGCCAGCGCCGAACGGGCAGCGCTCCAGCGCGGCTGGGCGCGGTAGGCAGACGCGGTGTTGTCGGGCAAAGTTGCGAGTGCCGCTACGCCGCCTCGCATACCCAGCGTTGCCAGCGCGCGGACATAAACTTCACGTTGCAGAGTTTGATATTAAACAAACCGAGGTAGCGGCACGCGCTTAGTATTTTCCGATAGGCATTTCTCGTCGGTTCACTTAGCGCAGGCGCTACCTCCTTATGACTTCTACTCTCGCAGGGCAAGTTTTGTCGGCGCTCGCCGATTTCTCGAGCCAGACCAGGCTCTATGAGGTCACCTTCAGGGACCAACGCAAGGATCCCGGGCTGCTGGTGGAGGCGTTTGCAGCGGACGAGCAGCTGATGGGAACCGGTGGCTTCGACGTCATCGCGTTGTCGATTCGGTCGAAAATCGCCCACGCGTCCCTGCTTGGTCAGGAAGCGTGCCTTCAGATCAGCTTGGCGGACGGCACCCGTGCCCGCTACAGCGGCTACGTCAGCAAGATAGCGTCGCTCGGCAGCGATGGCGGGCTGTCGCGCTACCGGCTGCAATTGTCGCCATGGATCTGGCTGCTCAGCCAGACGCGCAACAGCCGCGCGTGGCAGGATAAGACGGTTGTCGACATCATCGATTCGGTGTTTGCCGAATACCAGCCGTATGCGCAATGGGCGTGGAGCGGCGACGTCAACTTCTTCATGAGCGACGCGCTCGCGCGCAGCTACTGCTGCCAGTATCGCGAAACCGATCTCGAGTTTGTCATCAGGCTGCTGACCGAAGAGGGCCTTGGCTGGCGCTTCGAGGAGCACGAGGGCGGCAGCCGGATGGTGCTGTTTGCCGACAGCAGCTACCTTAGCGCCGCGCCGCACGACCCTGGCAGTGAAGATGGCGGCGGCATTCGCTACCACGCCGCCAGTTCGGTCGAAAAGAGCGACAGCATTCAGTACCTGCAAGCGTTCCGTAAGCTCGGCGTCGCTGTGGTGACGGTGCTCAGCTACAACTACAAGACGAAGCAGACGGTGTCGGTCAGCGTGCCGACCAAGTATCCCATCGGCGGAAAGAATGCCCAGGCGGTCGAACGTTTCGATTCGCCGGGCCAGTACGCCTACGCGGACGCACGCCAGGCGCGCCGCTATGCCGGCCTGAAGATGGAAGCGCATGAGGCGCGTGGCTTCGTTTGGCAGGGTAGGTCGACCGTGCGTACCTTGCGCCCTGGCACGCGCATCTGCATCACCGACATTCCGATGAAGAAGTATCGCCATGATGCGCCCGAGTTTGTGCTGACGCGGGTGGCAAGTATCGGCGTGAACAACCTGCCGGTCACTGCCAAAAATGGATTGACCGAATTGTTTGGATCACTGCCGGAGCTGCTCGAAGAGTCTACCAGGGGAATTCCCCTTGCCGAATTTGACCGGGCAATAGAGCAGGCGCAGAAAAGCGGCTATGCCAACTGCTTCGAGGCCATCCCCGCCGAGCGCCCGTGGCGGCCGAAGATGGAAGTGAAGGCAGTCCCGACTGCGCACGGTAGCCAGACCGCAATTGTCGTCGGCCCGGATGGATCGGACGAGCCGAACGGCGCCGATGAAATCTATTGCGACAAACTTGGACGGGTGCGGATCCGCTTCCACTGGCAGGAGAGCGATGCCGGCTGCTGGGTGCGCGTTGGCCAGCGTTCAACGGCTTGCCAGTTCCTGCCGCGGATTGGGCAGGAAGTGCTGGTCAAGTTCATCGAAGGCGACATCGACCGCCCCGTGATCGTCAGCGCGTTGTACAACGGACGAGGCGAGGGCGGTGTTTTGCCGACCCCGGGCGGGGTATCAGACCGCGACAGCAGCAGCGCCGCCTTTGAACGCGCGCACGATCATATGCCATCGGGGCAGGTCAACCTTGCTGGCGGCAACAGCCCGGTATGGCACGGCGCGTCGGCGAGCAGCGCAGGGCATCGCAACAATTCGGCGCAGTGGGGCGTGCGCAGCAAGGAGTTCGGCGGCCGCGGCTACAACCAGTTGCTGTTCGATGATACTGACGGACAGGGCCGTGTGCAGCTCAAGACCACACACGCTACAACCGAGCTCAACCTCGGCCACTTGATTCACACAGCAGATAACTATCGCGGCAGCTTCCGCGGCAGCGGCGCCGAACTGCGCACCGATGCATACGGTGCCGTACGCGCCGGCGCAGGCCTGCTGATATCCAGCTACAAGGTCAGCCATTCTTCTGCGGTTCGCGAAGCGGCCGGCGAGAACGCAGCCGGCAACGCTTTGTTGAAGCAGGCGATGAAACTTGCCGAAAGTTTTAGCGCCGCCGCCAAGACCCACGAGACGGTCGGTCTCGCAGGCCACCTCGGCGCGACCAAGGCTGCAACCAGCACGATCGACGACGAAGCAGCGCCGCTGAAGGCGTTGTGGACAGCATCAGCCGGAATGCTCAGCAAAAATAGCATTGACGAGGCGCGCTCAGACGCCGGATCCAGAAATGTCGAGGCTGGTACCGACAAGTTGCCTCACGTCGGCGCTCCAATGATCGGCATTGCCGCGAAGGCGGGGCTGGGCGTGGTGGCTGGCCAGGATGTCCAGCTGTCCACTGGCGAAACCGTGACGCTTGCGAGCGGAGCCGACACTCAGTTCACTACCGGCGGCCAGATGCGCGTCCACAGCGGCCAGGCCATCGGCGTACTCGCCGGCGCCGAAAAAGCCGGCGAAGGCAACGTCGGCTTACAACTCGTCGCCGGCAAAGGCGCGGTCTACTACCAGGCGCAGGCGGACGAACTGAAGGTGCAAGCGCGCGACGAGATCAACGTCATCAGCGCCAACGCCCACATCGACTGGGCCGCCGCAAAAAGCATTAGCTTGTCGACCGCCGGCGGCGCCAACATCACGATCGACGGCGGCAACATCACCGTCCAATGCCCCGGCAAGATTACGGTTCACGCGGGGGTGAAAAAGTTTAACGATCCGTATAAGTTGAGCTATCCGATGCCTGCGCTGCCCCGAAGCATCTGTGTCGAGTGTCTCAAGAAGTCTCTGGCTGCCGCTCCGGCTTTCACCATGGTGGAATGAATATGCTGATCGATATGTATGACGAGCGTTGGCTCGACCATTTGAACGTTGCCGCTGATGGCGCGACCAAGTACCTGTTGATCGATGGCGCCTTCATTCCTGGCATCCACCGCCAGTTCTCTGCGGCATTGCCATCGGCCCAGACTGCGACACTGCTGTTCGAAACCTTGCCGTCGTGTACGGACAAGACGCGGGACGTATCGCCCTTCATCGCGCCATATCACGTGTCAAACAAAGGTTTGCAAAGCCTGCTGGAGCGGTGCAGCGGTTGGCCAATGATCACTGCGATCGAGACGGCGGAAACCCAGGCCGATCTGAGCGCGCGTCTTGCAGCCTGGTGCGTGGTCGAAATCGCCGACCATCGCTTCAACTTGCGCTTTCCTGATACGCGCCGGCTACCGGCCATCTTCGACTCACTGACGACGACGCAACGATCAGAATTCGCCGGGCCGGCTACGCGCTGGTCGTATATAGACCGGGGTGGGCGGTGGGCTGAGCTCAATGTTCCGGCCTCATTGAGCGCGATAGCAGACCGTCCAAGTCTGGATGATCAGCAATTTGCTCGTTTGGTTAGCGAAAGCGAAGTGGATGAGGTCATCTCGATTCTCCGGCACCGAAGTAATCAGAGGACTCAGAAATACTCGGAAATCTATGCCGTACTTGAAGTCGCGCTGAGGGCGGCAAACCGACGAACAATCGACATGGCGCTGAAAGTCGAGTGGTGCGAGTCGTGTCTGCGTGAGGCCCTGCTGAATGACATATCGGAGGCTGACGAATGTCTCAGGACGTGGCTCGAACAAATTGAAAATTTGCCGCCAAACGAAGGAATCCCTAAATGAATATCCATCCATTGAACTGGTTGAAGTTGCGGGGCGTCGTTTGCGCGATTTTATTCATTTCTCCGCTCCTTGCCGCATGTTCGAAACCACTGCCTGTCAGCATCCATGGCGTGAACTACACAGTGGAGCCGTTTAGTTACGTGCTCACTGATCCAAATGATCCCAAGAACACTGGCGGTGGCGAGTTAATCGACTCGTACGCCGCTGGGGGCACGATGTGCTGCTATGACTTGCCACGCAAATGGCAGCCGGGGATCAAAGTGTCGGTCCGCGTGGCGCATTGGAAGGGGAAGTATGAGGAGAAGAGCCTGCAACAGATTGTCTCGACGCATCTAGCAGAAGTGCCGCGCTATGCGGATGGCAAGCCCGGCGAGCTTTGGGTACTTCGCTCGGCGGATGGCAGCATAGATCTCGTTTCGAGCGACTTTCAACCGAACCACCCGCAGTGGCCGGGTAAGGTGAAGGGCTGGCCAGTTCCCTCCTTGTCATATAAACGCGAACGCTGGGATATATATATCCGCGAAGAACAGGGTACGGTTAGACTTTACCAAAAGCTGTTATCCGAATTTATGGAATCCCCAATTTTTAGGGCGAAAGAAGCGTGGGATTTTTCGGTTAAAAATGATCGAAAATCGATAGAGGGGTACAGCGGGCCAGACGATATCAAATACCTCGAAGCGCTGCGGCGGGATTATGAAAATGGGCTCGTTCGCTCCAAGCAGGATTTGGTCAAACTGGAAAAAGGGGCGGCCATGAGTACGTTTTTGTGCCCACGTTTGCCAATAAGCTATTCTAGCGCGGCTGTTTTCGAGGAGTGTTTTGATAAACTTGAAAGTAAGACAGTTCTTGACTATAAAGAGCGTGAACGACCGATCTTGAACGTCGCGAGTGGTTCGTGTAAAACGAATATATTTTTTGGGTTCTTCTTCGACGGTACGCGAAATAACTATGTGCTCGCTGAAAAAAGGCTGAACCATTCTAACGTGGCGCGACTATACGACTGCTATCCCGGCCTTAGCGTCCCCAATGTGCTGCCAAAAAGTACGGACTGGGAGGACAAGGATTCAAAGTATTCCCACTACTTCAAAACCTACATACCCGGTGTCTCGTCGCCGTTTAAGGAAGTCAATGACAGTGGCGATGGGGCGGAAGGCACTCGGGGTGCAGCAATGGGGTTCCGGGGCGAAGCGCGCATTATCTGGGCATTGCTCCAGTCGATAAATAATATTCATCGATTTTTTTACCATGCACCGTTGGTATCGGCGGCGGAAGCGACAAAATTAGCTATGCTGGTCGACCTAGGTGCCCACCGGCGCCGAGCGATGGACGTACGATCGTCGTTGCCAACAGCCGGTTCAAATGAGGATGGTAGAACACGTGATGAGTTTGCGAAAATCTTAAGGAGGCTTCACTTTGCGCTTGCGCAGCACTGGCCAGATAAAAAAACAGGATGGCCGAATAAGTTTGCTCCTTCAATTGTGCAAACAATACACGTTTCGATATTCGGATTTTCGCGCGGTGCTGCCCAGGCTCGTGCGTTCGCTAACTGGTTAATCGAGTTGTGCAGGCTTGACGCCCAGTTGTCCGGCCGCGGCGACGCGATGACTTTGGGCGGATTCAAGCTGGAGATCGACTTTCTCGGGTTGTTCGACACAGTTGCTTCGGTAGGTGCGGGCAATACATTTGGCAATAGCTGGCTAGGCAGGCTGTTTGACGGGCATGGGACTTGGGCCGATACGGAAGGGAGCTTGCGTATCCCGCAGGGAATCCGATGCGTTCATCTTGTCGCAGCCCATGAAATTAGGCGCAGCTTTCCACTCGACTCGATCGCGGTAGGCCAGGTCACACCGGAAAATTCCGAAGAGGTGGTTTTTCCTGGAGTGCATTCCGATCTAGGCTGCGGGTATAGTCCCCGGGAGCAAGGCCGTGGTCTTGATGTATCTGGTGAGGACATGCTCGCCCGTATTCCGCTGCTCTATATGTACAAAAAAGCCCGGTTAGCGGGGGTGCCATTAAAACTCGAGGAAGCGAGCGGGATCGCAAAGAAACGTTTCGAGCTTACGCCGTCCACAATTCATGCTTTCAATGCCTACTTGGCTCAATCGACGATCAAAGTCGGTACTTTGACGGCAATCATGCGTGAGCAAGCCAGACTGCAGATGGAGTGGCGCTTGGCCCGTCGCTCCAACGCCGCCATGCCGCTCGAAACCAGTCGCAGTTTCGAGCGCGCCAGCATATTCGATCAGAACGATCTGCACAGCGCCAATCTAGAATTCGACAACGAAGTCGCGGCCTTCGAAAACTGGCGAAAGCAGAAGGGCCCAAGGTTTGTGCCGGTGGCGCAACCGGCCGGCTTCGCCAACGAACACGACAATGAATGGGAAGAGATCGCAACATGGTGGGACAAGGCACGTGCGCCGCATCCAGCTGTTTCAAACTTTTTTGATGAGTATGTGCACGACTCGCGCGCCTGGTTCAAGCTGATTCCAGGCAACCCTGACAACGAACCAGACATGATTGCAAAGTTGGCGAACTGGGCGAAAACGTGTCAAAGAGTTAAAGAAAGCAATCTTCGGGAACAAAAGAAATATGAGGAAAATCAGCGGTCTATGCATCGACTTTTTGCTCGAAAGCCAGATGCCAGTGCTGCTCAATTCCAGCCGATGCACGATGGTCTAACGGATGATCAGCGTCGGGCAGCCGAGGAATACTCCCGCACCGGCAAGATCCCGCGCATGCTCACCGAAGGGCGCGAACCATTCAATCTGGTCGCGATCGCCGGTAGAGCCGGCTACCTGCGCTTTCGCAAGATCTACGGTGGCCATGATAGCGTCCTTATCTCGCAGGCGGAGGAATCCGACCCGAACCGCAAAGAAATGGCATGAAACGCCGCGTAAACAAAAAGCGCCGGGGCTAGCCCGGCGTTTCTGTTCGGCGTTGCAGGAATCTTTTACGCCGCCTCGCGCACCGGGAACATTTCCTTGTCCTCTTCCATGTGGGTCGGATGCTTCAGTTCGCGTTCGAGGCGATCATGGTCGAGCTCCTTCTCCCACTTCGACACGACGATGGTGGCCACGCCGTTGCCGATGAAGTTGGTCAGCGCGCGCGCTTCGCTCATGAAGCGGTCGATGCCGAGGATCAGCGCCATGCCGGCCACCGGCACGCCAGGCACCACGGCCAAGGTCGCGGCCAGGGTGATGAAGCCGGCGCCAGTAATGCCGGAAGCGCCTTTCGATGTCAGCATCGCCACGCCGAGGATGGTCAGCTGCTGGCCGAAAGTGAGATCGGTGTTGGTCGCCTGCGCAACGAACAGGGCCGCCATCGTCATGTAGATGTTGGTGCCGTCCAGGTTGAAAGAGTACCCGGTCGGCACCACCAGGCCGACCACCGATTTGGAGCAGCCGAGCTTTTCGAGCTTGCGCATCAAGGCCGGCAGCGCGCTTTCCGATGAGCTGGTGCCGAGCACGATCAGCAGTTCTTCCTTGATGTACGAAATGAAGCGGAAGATCGAGAAGCCGGTGAAATAGGCAATCGTGCCGAGGACAACGAAGATGAACAGGGCGCACGTCAGGTAGAACGAACCCATCAGCTTGGCCAGCGGCAGCAGCGACGCGATGCCGAATTTGCCGATGGTGAACGCCATCGCGCCGAACGCGCCGATCGGGGCCGCTTTCATGATGATGCCGACCACGCCGAAGATCGCATGCGAGAGGTCGTCGATGAACTTGGTGATTGGCTTGCCGCGGTGGCCAAGGCTCGACAGCGCCACGCCGAACAGGATCGCGATCAGCAGCACCTGCAAGATGTCGCCTTTGGCGAACGCGTCGACGAAGGTGTTCGGGATGATGTTGAGCAGGAAGTCGACCGTGCTCTGCGACTTCGCTTTCAAGGTGTATTCGGCGATGGCCTTGGTGTCCAGCGTGGCAGGGTTGGCGTTGAAGCCGTCGCCCGGACGGATGACGTTGGCGACGACCAGGCCGATCGCCAGCGCGATCGTCGAGACGATCTCGAAGTACAGCAGCGCCTTGCCGCCGACCCGGCCGACCTTCTTCATGTCCTGCATGCCGGCGATGCCGGCGACGACGGTACAGAAAATGACCGGTGCGATGATCATCTTGATCAGCTTGATGAAGCCGTCGCCGAGCGGCTTCATGTCCACTCCCAGCTTCGGATAAAAAATGCCGAGCAGGACGCCGAGCACAATGGCGAACAGAACCTGTACGTATAGAATCTTATAGATGGGTTTTTTCATGGTTGTCTCGCGTTGGTGTTTTTTGGATGTATCCATTATTGCTGAATTCGCCACGACCTTCTATTGTGGATTTCCACACCAACCGGGCAGGCAATTTTTGCCGCCGTCATAGGGGCGCGCGAAAAAGCGCCACACGATACGAATAACTGTTGTTATATTTGAATCGGCAAAATATACTCAGCGCTAATAAGTATTGATGATGTGCATCTTTCGGTTTGACACGGAAGGCGCGTGATGCTGTGCTTCCATACGAACTTGCGAACCGATCTATGACCCGACACCTGCATGAGCCAGCCAACGCGCTGCTGTACCGCGCGCTCGACCTGCCGACCGATCAACGCCAGCAGTTCATTGCCGATGCATGCGAGGGCGACGCTGAGCTGCTCGCGCTGGTCAGAACGCTGCTGGCGCGCATCGAGGAACTCGACGATTTCATCGAGTCGCCGCTCAACGTGCTGGCCGTTGCGCCGGCGATGCAATCGGCTGCGCCGCTGTTGGCCGAGCCGGCGGCGCTGCAAGCCGACGCGCCGCCACCGGCGCAGTTCAGCGCGCCCGACATCACGCTGGCCGCACAAAGCGCCATTGAACATGCACCAGTCGAGCCTGCCGTTGCCGTCCCTGAGCGGGGCATGTGGCAGCGCCATCCGTTAGGGATGACCACGGCCGCGGTGTGCGCTTGCGCGCTGGTGCTGGTCACGTCCGCCGCGCTGTGGCATGCACGCCAGTCCGACCTGGCGCGCACGAGTGCCGAGCAACGCGTGCAAGCACCCGGCAAACCGGTACGTGGCGCGCAGTCCGATGGCAGCGCTGCGCTCGACAAAATTCCCGTTGCCGCGCGCGACCGGTTCGTCAACACTGCGCAGGCGTATCAGAGCCAGCTGGCCGAAGTACGCCGCGCCGGCGGCGACCTCGACGGTGCGTTGCAGGCAGCGCAAGTGTCGCTCGGTTTCGCCGAGCAGCAGGCGAGGGCGCATCTGGCAGAGGTGCGCTGGCGCGTCCAGCTCGCCGCCGTGCGTGGCCAGATCGGCACCATCCTCGTCGAGCAGGGCCGCACCGCGGACGGGCTGGCCGAGTTGCGCAAGGCGCTGGCGTTGCGGCAGGAAATCGCCACTAGGGACGCCGGCAACGAACAGTTGGCGCGCGACGTTGCCGATGCCAACGCGGCGATCGGCAACGCCTTGATGGCGACGATGGACAACGCCGCCGCCGAGCCGGCATTCGCCGCGGCGCGCGTCACGTATGCGGCGCAACTGCGCGACACGCCGGGCGCTACGGTGCTGCAAGCCGGCTTGATCGACCTGGAACTGGCGCGCGCCAATGTGCAGAACCTGCAGCGCCACGGGCGCGACGCGGTTGCCACGCTGGCCTCGCTGAAGGCGTTGGTGCGCGACGCCGGCAAGGCTGGCGCCGATCCGTTCCTGGCGGTGCGGGTGGCCTTGCTCGACGCCCATATTCAGCCGCGCGGCACACCGGCCCAGGCGTACGCCGCGGGCCAGCAGGCCTTGTCCGAGCTGCTCAAGCAGACCGAGAAGGATCCGCTCGACACGGCGCGATTGCGCGAGAGTGCGATCGCATGGCAGACCATGGGCGAAATCGGCCTGCGCGCCGGACAGACCGAGTCCGCCTGTCGCTACCTGGGCTTGGCGGTGAAGCGCTACGAGGAGCTGGAAAAATCGAAGCGCCTGAATGCGATCGACAAATTGCGGCTGGGGCAAGTACAGGCTCAGCGCAAGGCTTGCGGTTAACTTCCTTGCGCTTGCTGCTCATTTCTTTGTTCTAAGGGGTGACCAAGACAGGAATCTGTTCTGTTGCGGTGGCCATATTCCCCCTCAAAAAAATCGTGCATGCACTTACACGACCAGTTTACGTGAATCGGAGCGCACTTCAATCGCGCTTCGACACCGGCCGTTGAGGTTCCTTAAGCAGAGCGTGTGATCACAGGTGTCGCAGCTTTTCGATCAACTGGTCGACAAGCATGATCTGGTGGAAGTCGTGCGCCGTCCCCTCGAGCTTGGCGTGCACCTCGGCGGCGCTGGCAAATGGCGCGGCGATCGCGGCGTAACGCTGCTGCAGAAGCGGCTCATTGGATAACTCCAGGAACCGCAAGTGCGTGTACAGGTGAATCAGATCCTTCGTGTGATGAGTGCCGATACTGGTGCCGCCGATGTGATACGCGCTGCCGGCGCCGTCCGCGTCGAGCTGCGTCACGCCGAGTCCGTCCGCGTAGGCGAGGGCCAGCAGCACGTGCAGCGTGTCGTAGAAGACGTGATAGCTCTTCATCGTGGCGCCGTCGCGCAGGCCGATGCTGGCCAGCCGGCTGCGCGCCGGCTCGGGCACCTGCCGATACGGCTGGGCGCCGACGCCATATTGCGCCATGAGCCGCTTGAACACGTCGATGCGCAAGTACAGGAAATGCGTCAGCGGGTAGATCCAGCGGCCGTCGCTGCTGGCGTCCTTGTATAGACACAGCAGAAAATCCTGGTCGTCGAAACGCAGCTGCTGCAAGATGGTGCGGTCGAAAACGTACAGGTCGTGGTCGAGCACGCCAAAGTCATGTTCGCTGTGTTGCACCAGCAGGTTGATCATCGCGCCGTGGTTGACGCTCGAGTTCGGCAGCGAGGCGACGCGCATTTGCGGCATCGACGGAAAACGTTCGCGCAGCAAGTCCGCTTCCCAGCGACGCGCGCCGTTGAGCAGCAGCAACACGCGCAGGTCGGCAGCTACCAGGCGCAGGCACGGCAGCAGGAAGTGCAGCGTCTGCGGCATGACAATGACGTAAAAGATGCCGTCCAGCGAACCCGGCTGGCGGGCGAGGAAACGGCGAAAGCGCGCCGGCGTTACCCAGCGCTGCAGCACGCCGTCGTTGACCGCGTACGCCAGTTTCCGGTACGCGCGCAATCCGACTGCCTGCGGCATGCGCCGCAGCAGCACGTCCCAGTGCGAGTGGCCGCGCGCGCTCAGGCGCTGGTACAGCAGCCGCGCCGCGCGCGCATTGGCGCGAAGTTGGGTCAGCAAGGCCATCGCTATTGGCGGCGGTAAATGACTCCGCCTTTCATGACGAAGCCGACGTTGCGCACCGCGGCGATATCGGCGGTCGGGTCGCCATCGACGGCGACCAGGTCGGCCAGCATGCCCGCTTTTAATTGTCCCAGGTCTTTCGACTTGCCGAGGATGGCGGCGCTGACCGTGGTTGCCGAGCGCAGCGCTTCGGTCGGGGTCATGCCGAGCCGCACCATCCACTCCAATTCGCGCGCGTTGGTGCCGTGCGCAAAGACGCCGACGTCGCTGCCGTTGCCGATGATGACGCCAACCTTGCGCGCCAGCCGGAATGCTTGCGCTGCCTGCTGCATGGCGGCCGTTGGCGCGCCGCCGCGAACGTGCTTCTGGAAGTATTCGCCGATCGCTTCGGACGCGGTCAGGGTCGGCACGTAGGCGGTGCCGCGCTCGGCCATCAGACGGAAGGTGGCCTCGGTGATGCCGTAGCCGTGTTCGATGGTATCGGCGCCGGCCAGCACCGCCATCCGGGTCGCCTCGTCGGTGCTGGCGTGGACGGCGACCTTGCGGCCAGTCACGTGCGCCGCCTGGACCATCGCCTTCATCTCCTCGGACGTGAATGTCGGGCGGGCGCTGCCGTCGATGCCGGTGCGGTAGTCGGCGTAGAACTTGATCCAGTCGGCGCCGCGCGAGGACTGCTCGCGCACCGCGCGCGTGACGCCGTCGACCCCGGTCGCTTCCTGCGCGCCGTGCGGCAAGTCCATGTCGGGACGGAAGTTGCGCCCGGCCGGGCCGTAACTGCTGCTGGCGACGATCGCCAGCGTGGCGATGTACAACCGCGGGCCGGGAATGGCGCCGTCCTCGATGGCGCGCTTGACGGCGACGTCGGCGTAATTGGCGCCCTCGGTGCCCAGATCGCGCAAGGTGGTGAAGCCGGCCTGCAGGGTGGCGGCGGCGTGCTTGCCGGCCAGCAAGGTGCGGTATTCGACCGCTTCCTTCATGACCTGGTCGTCCCAGCTCGTCTCGTTGTACGGGTGCAGCAATACGTGCGAGTGCAGGTCCATCAGGCCCGGGATCAGCGTCTTGCCTGGCAGGTCGATGCGCTCGGCGTCGGCCGGCGCGGCCACGCTGGCCACCGGGCCGACGGCCTGGATGCGGCCCTGCGCCACCAGCACGGCCCAGCCCGTGTGCGCGGCGCCATCGCCGGTCCACACGCGGTCGGCGGTCAGCAGCACGGGGCGCGGGTCGGCCGCGTGCGTGGTCGCCGCGATCAGCGCCAAGGCGGCGAATGACAGTTTGGACAGGATCCGCATCGGTGTATTCCAGGAGATTGGGAGGAGGCAATCATATAGGAAGAAGTGAAACAACGCAGCGTGACTTTTCGCGCATTTTGCGGGCCGCGCGGGCTGCTAGAATGGGTATTCTGCAAATTGCCGAAGGAACCACGTGCGCCTACTTCACCACGCCTTGCTCGCTGCCGTCTTCGCCACCGCGCCTGTTGGGGCGGCGGACCTGAGCAGTTACTTTCCGCCGCGCGATGCGGCGCAATTCCTCGTGGCCAATTTTGACCTGGCGTCGATTCGCAGTTCCTTCGGTCCGAAGCGTACGCTTGCGCAGCGCAGCTTTGCTTCGCTGGGATTGGTGCCCACGAAGGTGACCCAGGACGAAGTCGAATTCGATGGCGCCGACTGGTACTACAGCGTCAAGGTGCTGCGCCGGGGCGACCTCAACCGCGACGGCATCGAAGACCTCGAAGTGTGTTTCGTCGACAAGGCGAAAGGTGCGAGCTACAACAGCCAGCAGGCGTTGCTGGTGATGCGCTATTCCGACAGTTCACTGGCGGTCGCGTTGAGCTTCGAGGTCAGCGGCTGCGAAACGTTCGCCCAATAACATGAAGTGCGGGAGAATGATCCCGAAACTGCGCGAACAAAGCCCCGGGCAGGCTACTGTGCCGCCCAGCCGCCGTCCATGTTCCATGCCACGCCGCGCACCTGGTTGCCGGCCGGGCTGCAGAAGAACACCGCCAGAGCGCCGAGTTCTTCCGGCGTGACAAATTCGCCCGACGGCTGCTTTTCCGCCAGCAGCGCCTTCTTGGCGACATCGTTGCTGCTGCCTTCGCGCGCGGCGCGGTCGTCGACCTGCTTTTGCACCAGCGGCGTCAGCACCCAGCCCGGGCAGATGGCGTTGCACGTCACGCCGGTCTGCGCCGTCTCCAGCGCGGTAACCTTGGTAAAGCCGACCAGGCCGTGCTTGGCGGCGACATACGCCGACTTCTGCGCCGAACCGACCAGTCCGTGCACCGACGCCAGGTTGATGATGCGGCCCCAGTTCTTTTGCTTCATGCCAGGCAGCGCCAGGCGCGTGGTGTGAAACGCCGACGTCAGGTTGATGGCGATGATCGCATCCCACTTTTCAGCCGGGAAGTCTTCGATGTTGGCCACGTGCTGAATGCCGGCATTGTTGACCAGCACGTCGACGCCGCCGAATTTTTCGGTGGCGAACGCCATCATCGCCTCGATTTCGGCCGGCTTCGACATGTCGGCATTGTGATACGCGGTCTGCACCCCAAAATTCTCGCCGATCTCGGTGTAGAGCTTTTCGATCTGCTGGGCATCGCCAAAACCGTTGAAGACGATGTTGGCGCCCTGTTCGGCCAGCGAACGGGCAATGCCCAGGCCGATGCCGGAGGTCGATCCGGTGACGAGTGCTGTCTTACCGCTTAACATGCTGCTTTTCATTGTTTCCTCTATAAAAAAATGGAGATGGCGAAGGTGGGCAGCACGACAGGCTACACTTGCCCAAGATTTTAATCGCAACGACCGGTAAAATGTCGGTTGTAGACAAAATTGAAGCATCGCGTTGAATCTGGGAGCCGGCATGACCGCAGCAAGAATCAAATCCGTTCAGTGCATTTCGCCCGCCGGGCTGCACCATATGGCCTACAAGGAGTGGGGCGCGCCCGACAATCCGCGCGTGCTGGTGTGCGTGCACGGGGTCACCCGCGTCGGCGACGACTTCGACGCACTGGCGCGGGCGCTGTCCGACCATTACCGCGTGGTGTGCCCCGACGTGGTCGGGCGCGGCCGCTCGGGCAAGCTGGGCAACCCGCAGCTGTACCAGATTCCGCAGTACGTCAGCGACATGGTCACCCTGATCGCGCGCGTGACCGCACACTCCGACGAGACCGGCCAGGTCGACTGGTTCGGCACGTCGATGGGCGGACTGATCGGCATGGCGCTCGCTTCGCTGCCCGGCAATCCGATCGGCAAGCTCGTTCTCAACGACATCGGCCCGACGCTCGATCCGGTCGCGCTGCAGCGCATCGGCGACTATATCGGCCAGGATCTGCGCTTTGCCAGCTTCGCCGAAGGGGCCGCCTTCGTGCGCGAGGTATCGGCCTCGTTCGGCACCCATACCGACGAGCAATGGCACAAGCTGGCCGCCGACGTGCTGCGCGAAGGCGGCGACGGCCAGTGGGTGCGCCACTACGACATGGGCGTGGCCGTGCCGCTGCGCGGCGCCACTGCCGACAAGGCCAAGGCCGACGAAGCGGCGCTGTGGGCGGCCTACGACGCGATCCGCTGCCCGACCTTGCTGGTGCGCGGCGCCAATTCGGACCTGCTGTCGCGCGCGACGGCCGAGCAGATGCTCAAGCGCGGACCGCACCCGCAGCTGGTCGAAATCGCCGACACCGGCCACGCGCCAACCTTCATTAACGCTGACCAGATTGCGATCGCACGCAAGTTCCTGGTCGGCTAAAACAACAAAAGGCTTTTGAATACCATGGAAATTACCCGACTGCACGTAGGCAAGCGATTGTCCGAAGTGGCGATCCACAACGCAACTGTGTACGTGGCCGGCCAGATTGCCGACGACACCACCGCCGACATTGGCGGCCAGACGCGCGAAGTGCTGGCCCACGTCGACCGCTTGCTGGCCGAGGCCGGCAGCGACAAGAGTTGCATATTGATGTGCCAGATCTACATCGCCGACATGGCCGATTTTCCCGGCATGAACGACGTGTGGGACGAATGGGTGCCAAGCGGCCACACGCCGCCGCGCGCGACGGTCGAAGCGAAGTTGGCCAATCCGGCCTGCCTGGTCGAAATCGTCGTCACCGCGGCATTGCGCTGAATTCCCCGTGGTAGCAATTGCCGCGCTGGGCAGCGCAACAGCTGAACTCGTACAAGGCCTCGGACCCGAGGACGCCGCGCGCGTACAGGCAGCGCTGGCCTACGCCAGCGAAGTCTACCAGGACAGCGTGTGCAGTTCCGGCCAGGGCGCGCTCGAGTTCTCGGTCGGCGTCGCCAGCACCCTGGCGTTTCTGCGCAGCGACGCCGAAACGCGCATAGCCGGCCTGCTGTTCGAGCTGGCGGTGATCGATCCGGCTGCCGCCGGCGGGCTCGAAACGCGCTTCGGCAAGGAAGCGACCGACCTCGTCACCGGCGTGCGCCAGCTGATGCGCCTGCGCGACATGACGGTCGGCCACCAGGTCGCCGGTCCGCAGACCGGCCGGCTTGCCAAGGGCGCCGCCCAGCAGGCGGTGGCCCAGGTCGAAACCTTGCGCAAGATGCTGCTGGCCATGGCCACCGACATGCGCGTGGTGCTGGTGCGGCTGGCCTCGTGCGTGACCACCTTGCGCTACTTTGCCGAACTGCGGCTGTTCAACGAGATGACGCGTGCGTACGGGCGCGAGACGATGGACCTGTACGCGCCGCTCGCCAACCGGCTCGGCATCTGGCAACTGAAGTGGGAGCTGGAAGACCTGTCGTTCCGCTTCCTGGAACCGGAAACGTACCGCCGCATTGCCAAGATGCTCGAAGAAAAGCGCATGATGCGCGAAGGCTTCGTGCAGTCGGCCATCACGCGGCTGGAGAATGAACTGGCCGCGGCCGGCATCAAGGCCGAGGTATTCGGCCGGCCCAAGCACATCTACAGCATCTGGAACAAGATGCGCGGCAAGGAGCTCGACTTCACCGAGTTGTACGACGTGCGCGCGTTTCGCGTGATCGTCGAGGACGACCGCACCTGCTACGCGGTGCTCGGCCTGGTGCACAACATCTGGACGCCTATCCCGAAAGAATTCGACGACTACATCTCGCGGCCGAAGCCGAACGGCTACCAGTCGCTGCACACGGTGGTGACCGCCGACGACGGCCGGCCGCTGGAAGTGCAGATCCGCACCCAGGAAATGCACAACTTTGCCGAGTACGGCATCGCCGCGCACTGGCGCTACAAGGAAGAGGGCGGCTCGAACTTCAAGGGCCAGAAGTACGACGAGAAGATCGCCTGGCTGCGCCAGCTGCTGGCGTGGAAGACCGACGTCGCCGACGCCGTCGTCGGGCAAGACGACATCCAGCGCGAGTGGGTCGAAAAGCTCAAGTCGGCGACCCTGGACGATCGCATTTTCGTGCTGACGCCGCAGGCGCGGGTGCTCGAGTTGCCGGTCGGCGCCACGCCGATCGACTTCGCCTACCACCTGCACAGCGAAGTGGGCCACCGTTGCCGCGGCGCCCGCGTCGACGGCGTGATGGTGCCGCTCAACACGGCGCTGCGCAATGGCCAGACGGTGGAAATCATCACCGCCAAGGGGGCCCCCGGCAGCGCCGGTCCGTCGCGCGACTGGCTCAGCCCGGAATATACGGTCAGCACGCGCACGCGCGCCAAGGTGCGTGCCTGGTTCCATGCGATCGATCTGGAAGAAACCCTGGCGCACGGCCGCGCCCTGGTGGAAAAATCGCTGCAGCGCGAAGGCAAGACTGCGGTCAATCTGGACACGCTGGCGCACAAGCTTGGCTTCTCCAAGGTCGACGACTTGTTCGTGTCGGTCGGCAAGGAAGAATTCAGCCTGCGCCATGTCGAGCAGGCGCTGCACGATACCGGCGAAGTGGTGGTGCCGGACGACGAGGTTGTGCTCGGCAAGAGCCGGGCCTCGAGCGTCGAGTCTGGCGCCAAGTCGGGCGTGCTGGTGGTTGGCACCGAAGGGCTGATGACGGCGCTGGCCAAGTGCTGCCGGCCGGCGCCGCCCGACGGCATCGTCGGCTTCGTCACGCGCGGCAAGGGCGTCTCGATTCACCGCGCCAACTGCAAGAACTTTGCCGAGATGCGCACCAAGGCGCCGGAGCGGGTGATCCACACGGACTGGGGGCGGGCCGGGCAGGACACTGTGTATCCGGTCGACGTGTTCATCCTCGCAGGCGACCGCCAGGGCTTGCTGCGCGATATCTCCGAGGTGTTTTCGCGCGAGAAAATCAACGTCATCGGCGTGAATACGGCGACCACCAAGGGCCAGGCGCGCATGACGTTTACGGCGGAGATCAGTTCCACCGCGCAGCTGCAGAAGGCGCTGCTGGCCATCGGCGAAGTCACCGGCGTGCAGGAAGCGCGCCGGCATTGACCTCGCACGGCCGGGGTCAGGTCTGACATTCGACCATTTCAGCGACAAAATGTCCGAATGTCAGACCTGACCCCTGGGTTATCATTCGGGCATGCGCGCCAATTCCTTCCTTTACACCAAGCCGAGCCAGTGGGGCCGATGGGCCACGCACAAGGCCGCCAGTTGGTGGCGAATGCTGTTTCTCGGCGCGATTGCCCTGGTGCTGGCGTTCTCGCCGTCGACCTACACGCGCGCGCACCGTGTCGCCACCGCGCGCCAGATCTACCTAGGCGCCTGGCAAGTGCTGCCGTGGTTCACCGCGCTGTCGGCGCTGGTCAGCCTGGTGATCATCCGCATTGTGCTGGTCACCGCGTTCAGCTACGGGCTGTCCGGCTTCGCGCTCGAGATGGTGGTGCGCGTGCTGGTGCTGGAACTGATTCCGCTGTCGGCCGCGCTGTTTGTCGCACTGCGCGCCGGCATGGCGTTCAACACGGCCGCGCTCGAACCGCTGGCCGCCGATCAATCGTCCGATGCCGCATGGCGCCTGCGGCGCGATCTGGTGGCCGAAGTGTCCGGCAACGCGTTCGCCGTGTTGACGCTGGCCATGGTCAGCAGCGTCGTCGTGCTGGTGCTGGCCTATCTGAACGTTTACGGCCTGTCGCCATATGGCGTGGACGACTACACGCGCACCGTCGGCCGTGTCTTCGAACCGGCCGTGACGGTCGGTTTCGCCATCAAGACGGTGCTGTTCGGCCTGGCCGTGGCGGTGATTCCGGCCGCCGCGATCCTCGAAATCCAGCGCTTCGGGCGCGACTCCACTTCCACCATGCAGCCGGGCGCGGTGCGCCTGTTGTTCGTGCTGCTGGTCATCGAGGCCGGCTCGCTGGCCGTCAAATATTTCTGAGAGAATGCAACCCATGACCATACCCGAGCCAGAATCGCCGCCCAAAGTCGAGGTCAAGGCCGTCATCCTGCTGGTGCTGATGGTGTCGCTGGTGACCGGCTTCCTGCTGTACGTGATGTACGCGCGCGGCGTGTTCGAAGTCACCCAGCGCCTGGTGCTGGTGTCGGACGACTCCGAAGGGGTGCGGCCAGGCATGGATATGACCTTCACCGGCTTTCCGATCGGCCGCGTCAGCCAGGTCGAGCTTGCGCCGGACGGCAAGGCGCGCATTCTGCTCGACGTGCCGAAAAAGGATGCCAAGTGGCTGCGCATATCGAGTGTCTTCACGCTTGAGCGCGGTCTTGTCGGCGAGACGCGGATCAAGGCTTACAGCGGTATCCTCACCGATCCACCGTTGCCCGACGGCGCCGAGCGCACTGTGCTGCGCGGCGACACGGCCGCCGAAATTCCGCGCCTGGTCGCCACCGCGCGCTCGCTGCTGGAAAACCTCGAATCGATGACGCGCAGCGATTCGAGCATCAATGCCAGCCTGGCCAACGTGCAGGCCGCCACGGCGCGCTTTGCCGGCAAGTACGGCTTGCTCGGCGGCGCCCTCGGCAGCGACGAAGAGGCGAAAAAGCTGATGATCACACTCGACCGCGTCAACGCCTTGCTGGCCAATGCCGACAAGCGCGTGTTCGGCAAGAATGGTGTCATGGACGAGACCCAGGCTGCCGTCATCCAGCTCAATGTTGTACTGAAAGACGCCAGCGATACGTTGAAAAAAGTCGACGCCGTGCTGGTCGAAGCCCAGGCGGTCGGCAAGAATGCGCGCGTGGCCACCGATGACCTCGGTGCGCTGCGTGCCGAGGTGGACAGCAGCCTGCGCAAGGTCACGCGGCTGGTCGACGAAATCAACCGCAAGTGGCCTTTTGCCAAAAAGACGGAGCTGAAACTGCCATGAACAAGACCCTTTCCGCGGCCCTGATCGCGCTGGTGCTGGCCGGCTGCGCGAGCAAACCGGTCGAGCCATCGTGGCGCAGCAACGCCGTCAGCGCGCTCGATAGTTTTCGCGATGCCTACCTGAAGGGCGACACCAGCATTGCCGCCAGCGACTTCGCCCGCGCGCGCTCCGAACTGGCCAGCACCGGCCGCGCCGACATGGTCGCCCACGCCGAGCTGGTGCGCTGCGCCGTGTACACCGCCAGCCTGGTGGTGGGCGAATGCAGCGGTTTCGCCGCGCTGGCGGGCGACGCCACGCCGGCCGAGCGCGCCTACGCCGCCTACCTCGCCGGCCAGTGGCGGGGACTCGACGTGACGCTGCTGCCGGAGCAGCACCAGGTCATCGCGCGCGGCGGTCCGCTCGCTGGCGTTGCCGATCCGCTGTCGCGGCTGGTTGCCGCCGGCGCCATGCTGCAGGCGGGACGCACCGCGCCACCCGACATCGTCATCGCCGTCGACACCGCGTCGAGCCAGGGCTGGCGCCGGCCGCTGCTGATGTGGCTGGGCGTGTCCGAGCAGCGCGCGCGCGCCGCCGGCGACACCGCCGAAGTGGAGCGCATCCAGCGCCGCATCGCGCTGGCGTCGTCAAAGTGAAGTGCCAATGAAGATTTCCAGGATTCTGCACGCAGGCTATGTTTTCGAACATGGCGGCACGACGATCGCGTTCGATCCGATATTCGAAAATCCCTTCAGCCGCAATTGCCACGCTTTTCCCGATGTGCGCTTCGATCTTCAGCAGATCGGCCAGCTGAAGCTCGATGCGGTGTTTATCTCGCATTTTCATGACGATCATTGCTCGCTCGAGAGCCTGGATCACCTTGATCGAAATACTCCGCTGTATATCTACTGCCTGTTCGACGAACTGTTCGCCATGGTCAGGGAACTGGGCTTCGCCAACGTCGAGCAGTTGAAGACGAATGTACCGGTCGTTGTCGGGCCGTTCGACGTAATTCCGCGCGAAGCGCTTGATGCGGATGTCGACTCGATGTTTCAGGTCAAGGCGGGTGGATTGAATGTGCTCAATGTCGTCGATTCGTGGATCGATCCCGACGCACTGGTGCTGCTCGCGCGCGATGCGCCGTGGGACATCGTGCTGTGGCCATTTCAGACGATGCGCGAAATCGACGTGCTGTCGCCATCGCGCGCTTCGCCCGCGCCCACTGAATTGCCGGCCGAATGGTTCGAACAGCTCAGGCTGTTAAATCCGCGCTACGTGGTGCCCAGTTCGTGCCAGTTCCAGCAGGAGCCCTGGTCCTGGTACAACCAGGCGTTTTTCCCGATTGCCTATCGCCAGTTTCAACAGGAAGTCGAGGCTGCGCTGCCCGGCGTGCAGGTGGTGCGGATGAATCCCTCGGTATCGATGGAGTTGGACGCCGATACGTTGACGCCCTCTGCGCCGCTTGGCTGGGTCGTGCCGGTCGGCGAGCAGGACGTTGATTATCGATACGATCCTGGCGCGAAGGCGCCGCCGACGGCGGAAATCGCGCGTCGCTTTTCGCCATTGGGCGACGCGCAGGCCGAGCGGGTATTCGACTACTGCCGGTCCGGCCTGCTGGAAAAATACCGTGCGATGGAGCTGCCCGAGGACAGCTTTTTTGAAAATGCGCGCATCTGGCGCTTATCGGTTTTCGCCCATACGGGCGCGGAGTCGCAATTTCATTATCGGCTCGAGGGCGACGCCATCACTGTGCTGCCTGGCGCGGTCGATCGCCTGGCGTGGACCACCGAAGTGCCGATTTCAAAATTCTACGCGGCGCTGGAATTGGGCGAGTCGCTCACGTCGATGTACATGCGGATCAACGACGCGGTGTTCGCCGCCGATATCGAAGCCGATCAGGCGGCGGCCGACATCGTCGACGATCCGCTGATTCGCTGCCTGTTCAACGATGTCTTCGGCGCTTACCAGGCCGCGCAATTGCGCCGGCTGAAGGATCGTTAACCGTCCTGGAGCGCGACCGCAAAGGTTTGTCACTCCTGTGTTGTGCCGTTTATGGTTTTGCAGCCGGCAATGCAAGTGGCCGGTCCTGTGGAATGGTAGTTTCGGGCTTGCCGCGGCGCGCGCGGCTTGCGGCGACCACGTCGACACCCAGCAGCGCCAGGCCGAGCATGGTTCCGACCGACGGCGTTGCCAACCAGCGCAGCGGCTGGCCCGGCACCTCGGATGGCTCCTCCGGCTGCGGATCGGACTGTGCCGCAAGCCGCTGCCTGATCACTTCGGGCTCGCCGGCCAACATGGGCACCATTTCACGGGTAACTGCGGCAATGTCCTGCGATCCTCTGCTAGAGAGCCAGTTGCCGTCGCGCACGCCGTTTCCCAGCCAGTTTTTTGAGCGCGCTCATGGCATCCTCCGATTGACATACTTCTCCATACAGAGTTGGCCGGCCATTGTTCAGTTCCTTGACATTCGACCGACGTATGTCGGCGTCCTTGCGACACAAGACATTGAAGTTGCCGAGACCTGTGTGTCGCCACCGATCCGGTGATCGTCAACGGTGAAATGGTCGCGGAATATCACAAGCTGTTGGCTCGGCGGCACTAACTGACGTTGGCGATCGTTGCCTGCATGATCGCCACCACTTTCCATTCCGCGCCCGTCAGCGCCCGCACTTCGCCGGTGCACACTGTCAGCTGTTTGCCGGCGTTGACCACTTTGCCGATCGCGAGGAAACGTTCGCCCACTGCCGGCCGCACGAAGTTGACCTTGAATTCGGCGGTGACGACCTCGCACCCGGGCGGTGCCAGGCTCAGCGCAGCGTAGCCGCAGGCATTGTCGACGATGGTGGTGATAGCGCCGGCATGGACGAAACCGTGCTGCTGCGCGACGTGGGTCGAGAACGGCAGCGCAATATGCACCTCGCCATCGGCAACCGAAACGAGTTCGGCGCCGAGCGTTGCCATCAAACCCTGCGCGTTGAAACTGAGCGAGATTCGCTCGTGCATGTCATTCATGTGGAATAGCCCGGCCGCGGCAGTTGACGTGAGCTGGCCAGTATAGCAACGTCGGCTCAGGCCTTGGGCCGCAAGGTCCACGGCAGGGTGTTGTGGATGCGCGTGGCGGCGACGGCGGCCTGGCCGGTGGCGACGCTGATCTGGTTCAGGCCGAGCACCACGTCGCCAATTGCGTACAGGCCGGGGACGCCGCTGGCCTGGAAAGCGTCGACCACCACGTCGCCGCAATCGGCCGTTTCGGCGCCGAGTGCGGCTGCAAGTTCGGAGCGCGCGGTCTCGCCCAGCATCGGATACATGACGTCGAATTCGTAGGACTTGCCATTGCTGGTGTTGAGCACCGGCTTCATGTCGGCGGTCATGGTGACGCCGCACACGGCCGAGCTGATGTAGCGCACCCCGGCCGCGTCGAGCTGCTGCTGCTCGTCCGGGCTGAGGATAGAGCCGTGGCTGCGGTCGAACAGCGTGACGTCGGCGCTGAAGGTGCGCATGAACATGGCATGACCGGTCGGGTTGGTTTCCGACGACACCACGGCGATGCGATTGTCCATGACGTCGTAGCCGTCGCACACCGGGCACAGGCGCACCGCGCCGCAGGCCACCGCCGCGCGCCAGCTTTCGACCGGCAACCCCATGTCCTGGATGCCGGTCGCCAACAGTACCGTCAAAGCGCGTACTTCGCCACCGTCGTACTCGCCGACAAAGGCGCCATCGTCGATGCGCAGGCGCACGATCTCGGCGTTTGTTACTGAACCGCCGTAGCGGGCGAGCTGGCAGCGCAGGTTGTTCAGCAGGTCAGTGCCGGCGACGCCATCCGGAAAGCCCGGGTAGTTGTGCGACACGGGAATCCAGCTGAGGCGGCTGTTGCCTTTGTCGAACAGCGCGACATTGCGGGTGAAGCGGCGCAGGTAGATCGCGGCGGTGAGGCCGGCCGGTCCGCCGCCAATGATCAGCGTGTCGTAGACGAGGGGAGAAGATTGAGTAGACATTGTGAGATTATTGCAACATATGCCTGGCTGGTATATCGGGATTCGCGCCGAGCGCGGGTAAGACAGAGCTTACATGGCGTGCGCGCGGGCGTCCGGCGTTTCCGGTTGCAGCGTCACGTGGTCGATGCCGTGCTTGGCCAGCAGCATGTCCTGCACCGCGCGCAGCACCTGCGGCCAGCGCGCCAGGTCGGCAATTTCCAGGTGGCCGATCAGCGCCGGCTCGCCGGGCGACATTTCCCAGATGTGCAAGTCGTGCACCGACTTGACGCCGTCGAGCGCGGCCAGGTCGGCGCCGACCTGGACGTAGTCGATCTGATCGGGCACGCCTTTCATCAGGAAGTGGTATGACTCGCGCAGCACGCCGATGGTCGACTTCAGGATCAGCAGTGAAACGAACACCGACAGCAGCGGGTCGATGCGTACCCAGCCGGTGAAATGGATGACCGCGCCGGCCACCACCGCGGCGATCGAGCCGAGCAGGTCGCCCATGACGTTGACCATTGCCGCGCGTGTGTTCATGTTCTGGTGGTCGCGCGACAGCATCCACGCAACGAGCAGGTTGATGACGATGCCGACGGCGGCCACGCCGAGCACAATGGCGCCTTGCACCGGCTGCGGATCGGCGAAGCGGCGCACCGCCTCGTACACGATCCAGCCCACCAGGGCCAGCATCGCCAGGCAGTTGACGAACGCGGCGAGCGCCTCGGCGCGGCCGAAGCCGAACGAGTGGCGCGCCGACGGCGGGCGCTTGGCGATCAGCTGCGCCAGCAGCGCCAGGCCAAGTGCGGCGGCGTCGGTAACCATGTGGCCGGCGTCGGAAATGAGCGCCAGCGAATTGGAGATGAAGCCGGTGACAACCTCGATGACGGCAAACAGCAGCGTGAGCACGAGGGCGCCGGCCAGCGCCTTCTGGCTGCGCGCTTCGATGAAGTGGGCATGCTTGGCGTCGCCGGCGCGGTGGGCGTGCAGGTGGGCGGAGGAGGGGGCGGGAGATTCTGCGTTCATGGACGAAGTATATTAGAAATCGGACACCAGCCTCGGGCGCGCAAAATACCCCTTGTCATTCCCGAACCGGCTATCTATAATGCTGGTCTTCGGGCGGTTAGTTCAGCTGGTTAGAATACTTGGTCGACATCCAAGGGGTCGGGGATTCGAATTCCTCACCGCCCACCAGAATTTAGCAGTAAGCAATGTAAGAGCGAGAAAGGCACCATGGTTATGACACCGCGAACTACGACGGAGTTGTTCCAGCGACGTTAGTCGAGGTGGATTCTTTCGCTCAACGAAAAGATCAAGCGCGGCTAGCCCGCGTTTTTTTTCGTCCGCATTTTTGTTTGTGCATTTTTGTACCCTATTATTCGTAATTATTCGGCGCCCCGCGCCAATGGAGAACAGCATGGTTTCAGTCCGCCTTCCCGATGGTTCCACCCGTGAATTCGACGGTCCTGTCACCGTGGCCCAGGTTGCCGCCAGTATCGGCGCCGGCCTGGCCAAGGCGGCGCTGGCCGGCAAAGTCGACGGCAAGGTGGTCGACACCTCGCACCTGATCGAGCAGGACGCCGACCTCGCCATCATCACCGACAAGGACCCGGAAGGGCTGGACGTGATCCGCCACTCCACTGCCCACCTGCTGGCGCACGCCGTCAAGGAACTGTTCCCGGAAGCGCAGGTCACGATCGGCCCGGTGATCGAAAACGGTTTCTACTACGACTTTGCGTACAAGCGCCCGTTCACGCCGGACGACCTGGCCGCCATCGAAAAGAAGATGGTGGAAATTTCGAAGAAGGACGAAAAAGTCTCGCGTTCGGTCATGCCGCGCGACGAAGCGGTCGCCTACTTCAAGTCGATCGGCGAAGCCTACAAGGCTGAGATCATCGCGTCGATTCCGGCCGGCGAAGACGTGTCGTTGTATGGCCAGGGCGGTTTCACCGACCTGTGCCGCGGCCCGCACGTGCCGTCGACCGGCAAGATCAAGGTGTTCAAACTGATGAAGCTGGCCGGCGCCTACTGGCGCGGCGACTCGAAAAACGAGATGCTGCAGCGCGTCTACGGCACCGCCTGGGCCAAGAAGGAAGACCAGGAACTGTACCTGCACAACCTGGAAGAGGCGGAGAAGCGCGACCACCGCAAGCTCGGCAAGCAGCTCGACCTGTTCCACTTCCAGGACGAGGCGCCTGGGCTGGTGTTCTGGCATCCGAAAGGCTGGACCATCTGGCAGCAGGTAGAACAGTACATGCGCCACAAGTACCAGGTCAACGGCTACCAGGAAGTCAAGGCCCCGCAGATCCTCGACCGCACCTTGTGGGAGAAGACCGGTCACTGGGAAAATTATCGTGAGAACATGTTCTCGACCGAGTCGGAAAACCGCTCGTATGCGTTGAAGCCAATGAACTGCCCGGGCCACGTGCAGATCTACAACGCCGGCATGAAGAGCTACCGCGACTTGCCGCTGCGCTTTGGCGAATTCGGCCAGTGCCACCGCAATGAGCCGTCCGGCGCGCTGCACGGTATCATGCGGGTGCGCGGCTTTACCCAGGACGACGGCCACATCTTCTGCACCGAAGAGCAGATCAAGCCGGAGGTGATTGCCTTCCACGCGCAGGCGATGGAGGTGTACCGCGATTTCGGCTTCGAGAACATCGACGTCAAGATCGCCTTGCGTCCGGATAACCGGATCGGCTCGGACGAAGTGTGGGATGAAGCTGAAGCGGCATTGCGCGCGGCGCTGTCGGCCTGCGACGTCAAGTGGACCGAGCTGCCGGGCGAGGGCGCATTCTACGGCCCGAAGATCGAATACCACCTGAAGGACAGCCTCGGCCGTCCATGGCAGGTCGGCACGATGCAGGTCGACTTCTCGATGCCGGGCCGCCTCGGCGCCGAGTATGTCGCAGTCGACAATTCGCGCAAGGTGCCGGTCATGCTGCACCGCGCGATCGTCGGGTCGATGGAGCGCTTCATCGGCATCCTGATCGAAAACTTCGCCGGCGCACTGCCGCTGTGGCTGGCGCCGGTGCAAATTGCCGTTCTGAACATCTCGGACGCGCAGTCTGAATTTACGCAACATGTCACCGACCAGTTGAGGAAAGCCGGGTTCCGCGTTCACGCTGATTTGCGAAACGAGAAAATAACCTATAAAATACGTGAACATTCCGTGCAAAAATTGCCATATATCCTAGTGATCGGCGATAAGGAGCGGGATGCCAACACTGTGGCCGTGCGAGCACGTGGCAATGTCGATCTGGGCGTAATGTCCGTCGAAGCCCTCGTGGAGCGTCTCAAGCAAGAGATTGCATCCAAAGCTTGAAGCAGCATGGCCGAATACCAAACTTTATAAGGAAACACCATAGCTACTGACAAGTCGCATCGCATCAATGGCGAAATCACTGCCCCCGAAATGCGTTTATCCGGGGTAGAAAACGAGCCGCTCGGCATTGTGAGCCTGGCCGAAGCATTTCGTCTGGCCGAAGAGGCCAACGTCGACCTGGTGGAGATTGCGCCGACCGCGCAGCCACCGGTATGCCGCCTGATGGACTACGGCAAGTTCAAGTATTCGGAGCAGAAGAAGGCCCACGAAGCGAAGCTGAAGCAGAAGATCATCCTCGTCAAGGAAGTCAAATTCCGTCCGGGTACCGATGATGGTGACTACAACATCAAGCTGCGTAACCTGATCAAGTTCCTCGACGAGGGCGACAAGACCAAGATCACGCTGCGTTTCCGTGGCCGCGAAATGGCGCACCAGGACATTGGTTTCCGCATGCTCGAACGCCTGAAGGCCGACCTTGAGCCGTATGGCCAGGTCGAACAGTTCCCGAAGATGGAAGGCCGCCAGATGATCATGATTCTGTCGCCGAAGAAGAAAAAAGCATAACGCTGGCCGGCCTCTCGGCTGGCGAAACAACAAGGGCGGGTGAGTTTTCTCACCCGCCCTTGGTATTTGCGCGGGGATGTATGTTAAAATCCTCGGCTTCCTTCCCCAGCGGAATGGAAACAATGTGAAAGCAGGCATCTAAGCGCAGCGAGTTGCTGCCACCTGCAATCCTATAATGGAGCTGTCCGACAGGACATAACTGCTATGCCTAAAATGAAGACCAAAAGCTCTGCGAAAAAACGTTTTCGCGTGCGTCCAGGTGGAACCGTCAAGTCGGGCCACGCTTTCAAGCGTCACATCCTGACCAAGAAAACGACCAAGAGCAAGCGCCAGCTGCGCGGTATCACGAATGTCGATAAGGCAGACGTCAAGTCCGTGTTACGCATGATGCCATCGGCTTAATCTCACACTCAATTTAAGGAGTTACTATGCCTAGAGTAAAACGTGGGGTTACAGCTCGTGCCCGTCATAAGAAAATTCTTGTCCAAGCTAAAGGCTACCGTGGTCGCCGCAGCAAGGTATACCGTGTTGCCAAGCAAGCAGTCATGCGCGCTGGCCAGTACGCGTACCGTGACCGCCGCAACAAGAAGCGCGTATTCCGCCGCCTGTGGATCGCCCGTATCAACGCCGCTTCCCGTGAGCATGGCGTAACGTACAGCGTATTCATGAACGGCCTGAAAAAAGCATCGATCGAACTGGACCGTAAAGTCCTGGCCGATATGGCAGTGATGGACAAGCCGGCTTTCGCCGCGATTGTCAACGCCGTCAAGGCAAAGATCGCTGCGTAAGCAACGATGTTGCCAAGCGCTGCCTCCGGGCGGCGTTTAAAGAGCGGGGCAGAGGTTCAAACCTGTGCCCCGTTTTTGATTGTGGCGCGACACGCGCCGCACCCAGACAGGAAACCACACACGCATGAACTCCCTGGAAGAACTCGTCGTTGCCGCGCAGGCTGACTTCATCGCCGCCGAAGACGCTGCCGCACTGGAAAATGCCAAGGCCAAGTACCTTGGCAAGACCGGCCAGATCACCGAACAGATGAAGGGCCTGGGCAAACTTGACCCGGACCAGAAGAAGGCGCAAGGCGCGTTGATCAATGCGGCCAAGATGCAGATCGAGACCGCGCTCACCGCGCGGCGCGACGCGCTGGCCAACGCCCAGCTCGAAGCGCGCCTCGGCGCCGAGGCGATCGACGTCACCTTGCCAGGCCGCGGGCGCTCGATGGGCGGCATCCATCCGGTGATGCGCACCTGGGAGCGGGTCGAGGAAATCTTCCGCTCGATCGGTTTCGACGTGGCCGACGGCCCCGAGATCGAAAACGACTGGACCAATTTCACCGCGCTCAACAGCCCGGAAAACCATCCGGCCCGCTCGATGCAGGACACGTTCTACATCGAAGGCAACGACAGCACCGGCAAGCCTTTGCTGCTGCGCACTCATACCAGTCCGATGCAGGTGCGCTACGCGCGCACGCACACGCCGCCGATCAAGGTGATCGCCCCTGGCCGCACCTACCGCGTTGACAGCGACGCGACTCACTCGCCAATGTTCCACCAGGTCGAAGGCCTGTGGATCGCCGAGGACATCAGCTTTGCCGACCTGAAGGGCGTGTACCTCAATTTCGTCAAGGCCTTCTTCGAGACCGACGACCTGCAGGTGCGCTTTCGGCCCTCGTACTTCCCGTTTACCGAGCCGTCCGCCGAGATCGACATCGCGTTCGGCAGCGGCCCGCTGAAGGGCCGCTGGCTGGAAGTGTCGGGCGCCGGCCAGGTGCATCCGACGGTGGTGCAAAACTTCGGACTCGATCCGGAAAAGTTCATCGGCTTCGCGTTCGGCTCCGGCCTCGAGCGCCTGACGATGCTGCGTTATGGAATCAATGACCTGCGCCTGTTCTACGAAGGCGATCTGCGTTTCCTGAAGCAGTTCAACTAATAACACTACGTCGCAAGGCACGCATATGCAATTTTCCGAAAAATGGCTCCGCACGATGGTCAATCCGGCGATGACGTCGGATGAACTGTCCCACCTGCTCACCATGTCCGGCCTCGAGGTCGAGGAAGTGGAGGCCGTGGCGCCGCCGTTTTCGAACGTGGTCGTCGCGCAAGTGCTGGAAGTGACGCGCCATCCGAACGCCGACCGCCTCAACGTGTGCACCGTCGATGTCGGCACCGGCACGATGCTCAACATCGTCTGCGGCGCGCCAAACGTGCGCGCCGGCATGAAGGCGATCTGCGCGATGGCCGGCGCCGTGCTGCCGCCTGGCGCCGACGGCAAGCCGTTCGAGATCAAGGTCGGCATGCTGCGCGGCGTCGAGTCGCAAGGCATGATGTGCTCGGCGAAGGAGCTGAAGCTGTCGGAAGAAAGCAGCGGCCTGATGGAACTGCCGGCCGACGCACCGGTCGGCCAGAACATCCGCGACTACCTGGCGCTGAACGACCTGAAATTCACCATCAAGCTGACGCCGAACAAGGCCGATTGCCTGTCGGTGCTCGGCGTGGCGCGCGAAGTGTCGGCACTGACCGGCACGCCGCTGGTGCAGCCTGCCGCGCGCATCGTGCCGGTCAACAGCGACGAAGTGCTGCCGGTAAAAATCAGCGCGCCCGAGCTGTGCGGCCGCTTTTCGGGGCGCGTCATCCGCGGCCTGAACGCGCGCGCGCAGACGCCAGGCTGGATGGTCCAGCGCCTCGAGCGCAGCGGCCAGCGCTCGGTGTCGGCGCTGGTCGACATCTCGAACTACGTGATGCTCGAGCTGGGCCGGCCGTCGCACGTGTTTGACCTCGACAAGATCCACGGCGGACTCGACGTGCGCTGGGGCGTCAAGGGCGAGTCACTGACACTGTTGAACGGCAATACCGTCGCGGTCGACGACTGGGTTGGCGTGATCGCCGACGACCAGCAGATCGAGTCGCTGGCCGGCATCATGGGCGGCGACGCCACCGCCGTCACGCTCGACACCGCCAACATCTACCTGGAAGCGGCGTTCTGGTGGCCGAATGCGATCCAGGGCCGCGCGCGCCGCTTCAATTTCTCGACCGATGCGGCGCACCGCTTCGAGCGCGGCGTCGACTTCGCCACCACCGTCGAACACCTCGAGCGCATCACCGCGCTGATCGTCGAAATCTGCGGCACCGGCGCCACCGTTGTCGGCCCGGTCGACGACCAGGCGGTCAACCTGCCGCAGCGCTCGCCCGTGGTGCTGCGCACCGCGCGCGCCCAGAAGGTCATCGGCGTGCCGCTGACCGATGAACTGATCGCCGATATCTTCACCCGCCTCGGCCTGGCGTTCACGCAAGAGCCCGGCAAGTTCGCGGTGACGGCGCCGTCGTTTCGCTTCGACATCGAGATCGAGGAAGACCTGATCGAGGAAGTGGCGCGCGTCTACGGCTTCGAGAACATCCCGGCGCTGCCGCCGGTGGCCGCCAGCGCGATGATCGTCGCGCCGGAACACATCCGCTCGCTGTTCGCGCTGCGCCACCGCATGGCCGACCTTGGCTACCAGGAAGTGGTCAACATGAGCTTTGTCGAGTCGTCGTGGGAAACGGATTTTTCCGGCAACACCGACCAGATCAAGCTGCAGAACCCGATTGCCAGCCAGATGAGCGTGATGCGCTCGTCGCTGATCGGCAGCCTGGTGGCCAACGTGCGCTACAACCTGAACCGCAAGGCCGGGCGCGTGCGCGTGTTCGAGGTCGGCGCCATCTTCCTTCGCAATCCGTACGCGGTCGACGGCGCGTTGTCGATCGCCGGCTTTGACCAGCCAAAGCGGCTCGCCGCGATTGCCTACGGGCCGGCGCAGGACGAGCAGTGGAGCGTGCCGTCGCGCCCGGTCGACTACTTCGACGTCAAGGCGGACCTGGAAGCGATGTTCGCGCCGCTGCCGCTGCGCTTCGTCAAGACCGAGCATCCGGCGCTGCACCCGGGGCGCTCGGCCGTCGTCGAGCTGGACGGCAAGGCGGTCGGCTTCATTGGCGAACTACACCCGCGCTGGTTGCAAAAGTACGAACTGGCGCAGGCGCCGGTGCTGTTCGAGGTCGACGCCGCCGCGCTGCAGCAACGGCCGGTGCCGAAATACGACGAGATTTCGAAGTTTCCAGGCGCTACCCGCGACCTCGCCATGGTGGTGCAAAGCGGCGTCGCGGCGCAAGATCTGCTCGACGCTTTCTTCGCGCAGAAACATGTCAATCCTGCCGGAAACATCGTGCAAGCCATTGTTTTGTTTGATGAATATCGCGGAAAAGGTTTGCAGTCGGATGAAAAAAGTCTTGCATTCCGCTTTAGCTTGCAAGATACTCAAACCACCTTGCAGGACGATGTCGTCGACGCCTTGATGTCGGCGATGGCGGATGCTGCCAAGCAAAAACATAACGCAACCATGCGTACGTAAGTTTCTCCAAAACGCAGCTAGAATTAAAAGGCAGGGCTGGAAAATTAATAATAACGACGTTGATTCGGCCGTACTCCAATCGGCATTGGCGGCCGACCTGCATCGCGCGATGCTCGTCGCCAAGGTGCGCCAGGACGCCGAGAAGGACTTGCCGACCCTCACCAAGGCCGAGCTGGCCGAGTTGCTGTTCGAGCAGGTCGGCCTGAACAAGCGCGAAGCGAAAGACATGGTCGAGACGTTCTTCGACGAGATTCGCAATGCGCTCGAACGCGGCGAAGCGGTCAAGCTGTCGGGCTTTGGCAACTTCCAGTTGCGCGACAAGCCGCAGCGGCCGGGACGCAATCCGAAAACCGGCGAAGAGATTCCGATCACCGCGCGCCGGGTCGTCACTTTCCACGCCAGCCAGAAACTTAAAGGCATGGTCGAAGCGACCAGCCCGCTAGCCCGCGCGGCGTGAACCATCCATGAACGATCGTCCGAGCAAGACCGATCTCATCGTGCTGCCCGCTATCCCGGCCAAGCGCTACTTCACCATCGGTGAAGTCAGTGAGTTGTGCGGTGTCAAACCGCACGTGCTTCGCTACTGGGAGCAGGAATTTACTCAACTGAAACCTGTCAAACGACGAGGGAATCGGCGTTACTACCAGCACCACGAGGTGCTGTTGATCCGCCGGATTCGCGAGTTGTTGTATGAGCAGGGCTTCACCATCAGCGGCGCGCGCAACAAGCTCGACAGCCGCGGCGGCGAAGCGCTGTCGCCGGCAGGCGAAGACGGATTCGATCCGGCAGGCGGCCAGGACGGCGGCGCCGGTCGCGGACAGCATCCTGACAATGCAATGATTCGCGCCGAGCTGTCGGCCATCCTGGCGCTACTGAAACAGGGCGTGTAAGCGTTCTGCCGGGCTCGCTGTCAGTGCGCTGGCTGTATGCTGCTGCTAGGTGATAGAATATTGATATGTAGGGTAGCATCGAACGCATGCGCAGTACCGGGCGTGAGGTTCGCCTCGGCTCTTTCCTAGCCAGGAAAATATAAGGGAAGACAATGATACGCGTTGCCATTTGTGACGATCACCAAATTGTACGAGCAGGTTTCAAACAGATTTTTTCGACCTCAGGCGACGACTTTACCGTTGTTGCCGAAGGCGCAACAGGGCGTGAAGCCCTTGACATCGCACGCCGCGAAATTTGCGACGTGCTGTTGCTCGATATCGCCATGCCCGACCAGAGCGGCATCGATATCCTGCGCACCATCCGCCAGGGCCAGCCGAACCTGCCGGTGCTGATTTTGTCCGGCTATCCGGCGCAGCAGTACGCGCTGAACCTGTTCAAGATGGGCGCCAACGGCTACCTGAACAAGGAATGCGAAGCGGACGAACTGAAAACGGCCGTGCGCACCGTATTCCAGGGCCGCCGCTACGTGTCGTCGACCGTCGGCGAACTGCTGGCGCAAAGTTTTGACCGCGACCCGAATACGGCGTTGCACACAGAGCTGTCCGACCGCGAGTTCCAGGTGTTCCTGCGCCTCGCCAAGGGGGCGACCGTGTCCGACATCGGTGTCGCGCTGTCGTTGTCGATCAAGACGGTGTCGACCTACCGCACGCGCATCATGGAAAAAATGGGCCTGCAGTCGAACAGCGACCTGACCTACTACGCTATGAAAAACAATCTTCTCGACTAAGCGCCCGGCGCCTTGATCCTGGCAGCCTTGCACATTTCATAGTTGTGCTTGGCTGCAACGCTCGCAGTCCCGGTCTAGAATGCGGATAGAATGACTCTGCAGTGCGCAAAGGAAACCGAGGATGTATTTCACCACCGACTCCGCGGCCAAACCGGGTCTGCCGTTTTATAAAACTCTGTTGTGTCTGCTGTGCGTCCTGATCCTCGTCGTCAACGGCATCAGCCTGGCGCGCAACCTGCAGTCGCTGCGCAGCGCCAATGAGCTGCAACACCAGGGTGCGCGGGTCAGCGACAAAGTTCAATATCTCAACGTGCTGATGATGGATGCGGAAAGCAGCCTGCATGGCCATTTCCTGTCCGGCGCCGAGTCCTATCTCGGCCCGCTGCGCACCGCCCGCGCCGAGATCAATACCCAATTTGCCGAACTCCAGAACCTGCTGGCCGACAGCCCGTCGCAACTGAAGAACCTGGCGCAGCTGCGCTCGCTGACGGACCGCAAACTGGCGAGCATGGACCAGACGCTGGCGGTCTACCGTTCCGGCGGTCTTGGCGACGTGGTCAAGATCGCCGAAACGGCTGAAAGCCAAAGTGTGATGGACGAGATTCGCCTGCTGGTGGTGATCATCGCGCGCGAGCAGAGCGAGCTGACGGCGGCCCGCAGTGCGGCCTTCTACAAGGAATACCACAACGCGGTGGTGCTTGGCATCGGCATCAACTTGACGGCAATCCTCGTCATCGCGCTGTTCTACCGCCTGATCCGGCGCAGCGTTTTTTCGCGCGTGCTGGCCCAGCGCGCGCTCGAACACGCCAACGACACGCTCGAGTCGATGGTGGTGCTGCGCACCGAGCAGCTGGCGGTGCTGTCGCGCCACCTGATCAGCGTCAGCGAGGAAGAAAAGGCCAAGCTGGCGCGCGAACTGCACGACGACATGGGCGCCAACCTGACGGCGATCAGCATCGACATCAACGCCGTCACCGAACGGCTGCGCCCTGAACATGCGCCGCTGGCGGCCATGCTCGAGCGCGCGCGCGCGACACTGGTCGATACGGTGCAGCTGAAGCGACGCATCGTCGAAAACTTGCGACCGAGCCTGCTCGACAACCTGGGCCTGGCGGCGGCGCTGCACAGTTACTGCGACGAGTACACCCAGGTCACCGGCGTTGACTGCGAAGCGCTGATCGACGGCGACGTCGATGCGGCCGGGCCGATGCAGGCGATCGCGGTGTTTCGCATCGTGCAGGAGGCGCTCAACAATGTCGCCAAGTACGCGCACGCGCGTCACGTCATCGTGCACCTGGCGCGCGAAGGCGACGACCTGGCGCTGGAAGTGAGCGATGACGGGGTGGGCATTGACATAGGCGCCGCGCGCGAACCGAAATCGCACGGTTTGCTGGGCATGCGCGAACGGGCGTTGCTGCTGGGCGGCAGCCTGAAAATAAAACGCGGGGTCAATGGCATCGGCACGTGTGTCGAAGCGTTGATCCCGCTTGTTCAGCAGGGTGCCCCGCAGGGCGCCTCAGCGGGCATGATCAGCGCGCCACATCCGCAAGCAGGCGATCGTATTCCGTCTTCGCAACCTTGTAGCACTCTCCCGCATATTCCTCAAGGCCTTGACGGTCAATTACGGTGATGTTGCCGCGACGGTATTGAATCAGGCCGTCATCCTGCAACTTGCCGGCGGCAGCGGTGATGCTTTCGCGGCGCACACCCAGCATGATCGAAATCAGTTCTTGGGTCACCTTCAGTTCATTCGATGGCGACCGGTCGAGGCGGTCGAGCAACCAGCGGCACAGCTTCTGTTCGATCGAGCTGTGGCGGCCGCCGACGGCGTTCTGCGCCATCTGGGCAAACAGCGCGTTGGTGTAACGCATCAGCAACTGGGGCAGGGCGCCACCCTGGTTGAAGGCGTCACGCAGGTATTGCGTTTTGAGGCGGTAGCCGTAGCCGGCGCTCTGCACGACGGCGCTGCACATGGCGCGCTCGCCCATGAACAGGGACATGCCGACGACGCCTTCATGGCCGATCACGGCGATTTCGGTGGTGGCGCCGTCTTCCATCACGTACAGCAGTGAGACGATGGCGGTGGTGGGGAAATACACGTTCTCGAGCTTGCTGCCGTACTCGAACAGTTCCTTGCCAAACGGCAGGGCAACCAGTTCCAGGTGGTCGAACAGGGTTTCGAGGTCATGGCGTGGCAGCGCGGCAAGCAATTCGTTCTGCTGGGTGCCGCTATAGCTGACGACGGGTTTGGACGCAACTTTTGATTCCAGCGGATTGCCGGAAATCTGGTTTACCGATGGAGCTTTTTGCGCGGTACCACCAAGTTGAGTGCTGTTCATTTTTATCCTCATTATCTCTACATGACATCGGGAGCGTTACGGCTTTTTCTGACTGTTGCCGATTCGCGATGTATGAACGATACGGGCTTAGTCTGTTGCCGAACATAAGATTAGCAGTCGCCCCCGTGTAGGCTGCATTCATAGAACTTTGTGGTCCTAGTCCTACTGGGGGGCGCCGCCAACGCGGCGGGTATTTTGTTGGGATTGAGAACCGAAATGCCCCATAATGGGCGCTCTCCCGCTTCCCATTCCGTACTCATGCATGTATTACTGGTCGAAGACGACGCCGTGCTCGCCGATGGCCTGTCGCGCATCCTGGAAACCCACGGCATGGCCGTCGAGGTGCTCGGCGACGGCCTGCTGGCCGACCAGTTGCTGCAGCGCCCCGAAGCGGCGGCGATCCATGTCGCCGTGCTCGACATCGGCCTGCCCGGCATCGACGGCTTCGAAGTGGTGCGCCGCCTGCGCGCGCGCGGCAGCGCGCTGCCGGTGCTGCTGCTGACGGCGCGCGACGCCGTCGAAGACCGCGTGCGCGGCCTCGAAACCGGCGCCGACGACTACCTGGTCAAGCCGTTCGCCACCGCCGAGCTGGTCGCGCGCATCAAGGCGCTGGCGCGCCGCAACGCGCCGCCGCCGGCCCTGCTGGCGCTGGGCGAACTGCGGCTCGATACGTCGGCCCGCCGCGCCCGCATCGGCGAACGCGCCATCGACCTGTCGGTGCGCGAGTGGGCGGTGCTCGAATACCTGCTGCAGCACGGCGGGCGCGTCGTGTCGAAGCAGCAGATCATCGAAGCGATCCTGCCGTGGGGCGACGACCTGACGCTCAATGCGGTGGAAGTCTACATTTCGCGCCTCCGCTTGAAAATTGCCGACGCCGGCGTGGCCATCCGCACCATCCGCGGCTTCGGCTACATGCTGGAGGCGGCGCATGACTAGCATCCGGCTGCGCCTGCTGAAGTGGCTGATCGGGCCGATCCTGCTGGTCAATGTGGCCGGCGCGGCGCTGGCGGCGATGCTCGGCTGGACTCCGGCGCAGCTGCGCCTGGAACAGGACCTGTCGGCCACCGTCGGCGCCCTGGTCGCGCTCGAAGCGTTGTTTACCCTGGTGCTGGTCGGCCTGATCTGGTTTTCCGTCACCAACGGCTTGCAGCCGCTGGCGCGCCTGTCGGCCCGGCTGCGCGCGCGCGACGCCGACGACCTGGCGCCGGTCGGCGCGGCCGACGTGCCGGTCGAACTGGCGCCGGTGGTGGCCGCTTTCGACGATCTGCTGGCCAAGCTGCAGGCCGGCGCCAGCGCCCAGCACGATTTCCTCGCCAACGTCGCCCACCAGCTGCGCACGCCGTTAGCCGGCGTCAAGCTGCAACTCGAGTGGCTCGCCGCGCGCCACGGCGGCGACGCCGACAGCGTCCATTCGATCCGCCTGATGCTGTTGTCGAACGAGCGCATGATCCGCCAGACCAACCAGCTGCTGGCGCTCGCGCGCGCCGAGCCGAGCCACTTTGAAAAGACCCGCCTCGAGCCGCTCGACCTGGCCGCGCTGGTGGAGGAGTCGATCCAGCACTTCGTCGACCTGGCGTTGAAGAATGGCATTGACCTCGGCTTCGAACTGGCGCCGGTGCCGATCGCCGGCGACCGCTTCCTGCTGCGCGACCTGATCGACAACCTGGTCGACAACGCGCTGCGCTACACGCCGGCGCACGGAACGGTGACGGTCAGCTGTTATCGCGACGGCAAGGTCGGCGTACTGGCGGTGGAGGATTCCGGCCCCGGCATCGCGCCGTCCCAGCGCGAGCGCGTATTCGACCGCTTCGTGCGGCTTGACGACAGCACCACCGGCAGTGGCCTGGGCCTGGCGATCGTGGGCGATATTGCGCTCGCCCACGGCGCCAGCATCGCCATCGACAGCCGCGCCAGCGGCGACGGCGCCATCTTTTCCGTGCGTTTCCCCAACTAATTCTTCCTGCGCGGCATCTTTTTTATCGTTGTCAGGGATTTGTCAGCATTTCCTCAGGGAAATGACAGCTTCAACGGTTATTATTTCCTTCGAGAAAGTCAATTTACCGTCGAGGAGCCTGCAATGGGTCGTAGCGCCAAAGGATTTACCCTCATCGAAGTGATGATTGTGGTGGCCATCATCAGCATTCTAAGCGCGGTGGCCTTGCCCGCCTATTCGAAATACCTGGTGCGCGCCAAGCGCGTCGCCGCGCAGTCGTCGATGTTGGACCTGGCCAATCGCGAAGAGCAGTTTTTGCTGGCGAACCGGGGGTATGCCAGCCTGGCGACACTCGAGGCGAACGGCTTCACCACGCCGGCCGATGTGGCAGCCAATTACAGCTACGACGTCGTCCTCGGCACGGGCCCATCGCCCAGCTATGTCATCACGCTGACCGCAACCGGTGCGCAGGCCGGCGATGGCAATCTTGCGCTGACCAGCGGCGGCGTGAAAACGCCCGCCAACAGGTGGTAAGCATGGACGCCCGATCGAGTCAGCGCGGCAGCTCGATGCTCGAGGTGCTGGTGACGGTCGTCATCCTCGCCGTCGGACTGCTGGGCCTGGCCGGCATGCAGGTCCGCCTGCACGTGTCGGAAATGGAAGGCTATCAGCGGGCCCAGGCGATGATCCTGCTGACCGACATGGCGAACCGATTTTCTCTGAACCGCAATTTTGCCGGCGATTACGTCACCGGTCCGGCCGCCCCGCTCGGTGCGGCAATGACCTGTCCGAGTGTGGCGGCGACGCTGCAGCAGAACGATGCGCGCGAGTGGTGCAGCGCGCTGCAGGGCGCCGGCGAAAAGTCCGGCACCGGCAACGTGGGCGCCATGATCGGCGGGCGCGGCTGCGTCGAGAGACTTGGCAACAGCGAATACCTGATTACCGTCGCATGGCAGGGGACGGCCGCAGTGTCGGCGCCACCGGCCAGCGTCGCCTGCGGCAAGGACCTGTACGACAGCACCGAAGCGCGCTGTAGCGGCGACCGCTGCCGACGCGTCGTCACCACCATCGTCCGTTTCGCAGCGCTATGACGTGCTCACCATCAACCGTGCCACCGCGCCACGCTCGCCACCAAGTCGGCTTCTCGCTGGTCGAGCTGATGATTTCGCTTACGATCGGCCTGATCATTCTGATCGCCTTGGGGGCGATGTTCGTCAACGTGTCAAGTTCGAATAACGAATTGGCCAAGGCCAACAGCCAGATCGAAAACGGCCGACACGCGATCCAAATCCTGGAGAACGATGTCGTGCACGCCGGCCTGTGGGGTGCTTTCGTGCCTCAGTTCGACGACCTGAACTGGCCTTACGCGCCGAACGACACGCCGTTTGCGATCCCCGACCCGTGCCTTGCCTACAGTGCGGCTGCGTGGGACTTCAACCACGTCAACAACCTGGTCGGCATCGTGCTGCAGAGCGGCGAGGGAGCGCCCGGCACGTGCGTGCTGGCCGACAAGAAAGGCGCTACCGACGTCCTGGTGGTTCGGCATGCCGCCACCTGCATGCCGGGCGAGGCGGGCTGCGACGCCGATGTCGCCGGCAAGCTGTATTTTCAGTCGTCCCAGTGCGCTTCCGGCACCGCCGGCACCGCTCAGGCGGCGGGCAACAGCCCGCTGACGATCGCCTTGCGCCCGGCCTTGCCCGCCACCACCACGTCGCCGATCGACAATGCGTACGTCGGCATGCGCATCCGCACCACCGGCGGCACCGGTGCCGGCCAGACTCGCGTCATTGGCGCCTACAACGGCACCACCTTCATCGCCACCGTCACGGCGACCTGGGACGTCATTCCGGATGCGAGCACGACTTACAGCATCGTCGAAGACCTGCTCGCCACCAGCGGATTTACGCTGCACGGCCGCGGCGCCAATTGCGCCGCCGCGCCGGTCGCCGCCAAGCGCAAGTTTGTCTCGAATATCTATTACGTGCGCGACTACGCCAGCGTTGCCGGCGACGGCATCCCGACCTTGGTGCGTTCGTCGTTCGATCCAGCCGGGCCAGTGGCGCTGGCGCACCAGGGCGCCGAAGCTCTGGCCGAGGGCATCGAGAAGTTTGCGGTCGAACTGGGCATCGACAACGCCGTCGCGCGCTGCGGCCTCAATACCGCGGTCGACTTCAGCGGCGCCGTCGCCAAGGTCGATCCGGCCGCCTGCGCGGCCAACGTCGACCCTGTGTTGAACACGCTGCCGACCAATCGCGGGGACGGCAACCCCGACGTCTTCATCCGCTGTACCGCCGCGGCGCCATGCACGGCGGCGCAATTGACCAACGTGGTGGCGGCCAAGCTGTACGTCCTGGTACGCAATACCGAACCGAGCGCCGGCTATGTCGACAGCAAGACCTATTGCCTGGCGACGGTGCCGGCCGGTGGCGCGTGCCCGGCTGCCGGCCTGGTCGGCCCTCTCAACGATCGCTATAAACGCCACTTGTTTTCCACCACGGTTCGCCTGACCAACATCGCCGGCCGGCGCGAAAGTCCATGATGACGCACCTTCCTTTTCTGCAGCGCCAGCGCGGCACCGTCCTGGTGATCGGCTTGATCATGCTGGTGCTGATTACGCTGATGGTCACGGTGGCCTACAAGTTCAGCACCACCAACCTCAAATCGGTGGGCAACATGCAGTCGCGCAACGAGGCGACCGCCTCCGCCACCAAGGCGATCGAGCAGGTGGTGGGGTCGTGGAATTTCGGTACCGCGCCGGTGGCTGACGAAATCAATGTCGACATCGACAACGACGGCGTGACCGATTACATCGTCAAAGTCGCCGCGCCGGTGTGCGTGAAGGCCACCGCGACTACCATCACCGCTGACCTTGGCGGCGACTGCCCGCCCGGCTCCGATGGGCTGTTCCATCCGGAGAATTGCCCGAAGGAGTCGACTTCGATCTTCAACACCGTGTGGGACATCGATGCGACGGCCACCAGCAGCAGCGGCACGCGGGTGCGGGTGCGCCAGGGGATCAGCAAATCGATTTCGAAAGACCAATGCGACGCGGCATGCCCGCCGGCCCCTGGCGCGCAGTGCGCCTGACCGAACAATGACAGGAACCGAACGATGAAAAGCACTCTCCTTAAAGGCGTTCTGGCTGCCAGCTTGTTGGGTATCCAGCTGGCGGCGCCGGCCACTGACCTGGATCTCTATACCAATATCGGCAGCACCGTGGCCAGTGACTTGCCCAACGTGCTCTTTGTCATTGACAACACGGCTAACTGGAACAGCGCCTTCACCAATGAGATGGCGGCGCTGGCCAATACGCTGCACAATCTCCCGCCCAACAAATTCAATGTCGGCATCATGCTGGCAACCGAGACCGGTACCGGCAATGCCGGCTTCGCCGGCGGTTACGTGCGCGCCGCGATCCGCACCATGAATCCGGCCAACCTGGCCAAGTACGAGGCGCTGGTGCGCAGTTTCGACAAACTCAACGACAAGAGCAATGGCGGCGCCTCCGGCGTGTCGATGGCGGAAGTGTACCTGTACTTTTCCGGCGGCACGCCGTATTCGGGCAACCAGAAAGTCAAGACGGATTATCTCGGCAACATCGCCGGCACCACGCAAAGCAAGGCGGTGTACAGCATGGCCGGCAACGCGTTGGCGACGATGAGCGGCACCACCTACCGCTCGCCGGTTATCGAGGGCAGCTGCGGCAAGAACTATGTCATTTATATCAGTAATGGCCCCAACCAGGAAAGCGCCAGCCAGGATGCCATCGCCAACAACATGCTGGCCGCCGCCGCCGGCGGTGGCGCCGCTGGCACGGCGGCGATCAGGCAGATCAACCTGACACCAAGCGGATCGCAGGGCAACCCGAGCGATGAGTGGGCGCGCTTCATGAAGAAAAGCAGCCTCGGCGTGATCACCTACACGATCGACGTCGACCCGACGACGAACGGCCAGGGGCCGGGCTGGACCGCATTATTGAAGAGCATGTCCGGCCTGAGCAACTACACTGCCGTCAGCAGCAGCAGCGGCAGCGCGGCGATCTCGACGGCGCTGAACGAGGCGCTGTCGAAGATCCAGTCGGTCAACAGCGTGTTTGCAGCGGTCAGTCTGCCCGCTAGCGCCAACGTCCAAGGCGCCTATCTCAATCAACTGTTTGTCGGCATGTTCCGCCCGGACCCCGATTCCAAGCCGCGCTGGATGGGCAATCTGAAGCAATATAAACTCGGCTCGCTCGACAACCTGGTCGACGCCGACGACGCCCCGGCGATCAACTCGCAGACCGGGTTCGTGTCGGAATGTGCGCGCAGTTTCTGGACGCCGGGCAAAGGCAGCCCGGACAGCTATTGGGCCAACGATCCGAAAGGCAAGTGCATCCCGCCCGGCTCGGATCCGGATCTGTATGCGCAGTCGAACACCCCGGACGGCAATATCGTCGAGAAGGGTGCGCAGGGCTATGTGATGCGCTCTGGCACGCCGGCGTCGCGCCGCGTGTTCACCTGTTCGGGCGGTGCCTGCACCAGCTTGATCAATTTCGACAGTGCCGTTTCCGCCGCCAGCGTCGGCGCGGCCAACACGGCCGAACGCGACCTGCTGGTCAACTGGGCGCGCGGCCAGAACGTCGACGGCGAGCTTGACAAGAGCAGCACCGAGATGCGGCCGTCGGCCCATGGCGACGTGATCCATTCGAATCCTCTGGCGCTGAGCTACGGCAACGATGTCGTGGTGTTTTATGGCAGTAACGACGGCATGCTCCATGCGATCAACGGCAACCGCAGCACGGCCTACAGCGGCTATGCCGCCGGCGAAGAATTGTGGGCGTTCATGCCGCCGGAATTTTACGGCAGCATCAAGCGGCTGCGCAGCAATACCCAGCTCATCAGCGTGACGCCACAGGTGGGCGGTACCGCCAGCGGCATTGCCAAGCCGTACGGCATCGACGGCCCGATCTCGGCCTACAAGTCCGGGACCAGCACCTGGCTGTATGCGGCGATGCGACGCGGCGGGCGCAGCCTGTATTCGTTCGACGTCAGTTCGCCAGCCAGCCCGTCGCTCAAATGGCGGATTGGCTGCGCCAGCGCGCTCGACAGCTCCTGCACGACCGGCACGTCCTCCCTTGGCCAGACCTGGTCGACGCCGCAGCCAGTGCGGGCGAGCGGCTATTTCGGCGGCGCCGCGCCGATGCTCATCATGGGCGGCGGCTACGACGATTGCGAAGATAGCGACCAGCACAGCTGCACAACCTCCAGCAAGGGGCGCAAGATTTTCGTGCTCGACGCCGCCACTGGCACAGTCCTGACCACCCTCGCCACGGACCGTGGCGTGGTCGGCGACATCAAGCTCGTTCCTGGTAGCAACGGCTACGCCAAGTACGGCTATGCCGCCGACTTGGGGGGCAATCTGTACCGCATCACCATCGATGCCCTCGCGCCGGCAAGCTGGACAATCACCAAGATCGCCTCGCTCGGCTGTGATACCGCCGCAGCCTGCAGCAGCAACCGGAAATTCATGTTCGCCCCGAGTGTCGTTGCCGAGTCCGATGGCAGCTACAGCCTGTATATCGGTTCCGGAGACCGAGAAAAGCCGCTTGGGGCAGCCTATTTCCCGAATACCGCCAGGGTCGCCGACTACTTTTTCAAGGTCAAGGATAAGCCGACCGACCCGACCTGGCTGTCAGCCGAATCGACGGCCAACTGCCCGGGCCAGTCGCTGCTGTGCTTCGCCTCGCTGACGTCGGCGGGGGCAGTCAACGGCCAGTGCGGCGCCAGCGCGGCGCTGACCGGCAAAGGCTGGGTACTGCGGCTGCGCGGCACTGAAAAAGTGGTGACCCTTGCCGCCACCCGGTTTGGCGTGACGACCTTTTCGACTCACATGCCGGCCGTGCCGGTGGCCGGCTCCTGCAGCTCGAACCTGGGTACGACCCACGTCTACAATCTTGCCTTGAGCACGGCTGCGCCGACGCCCGGCTCAACGTGCGACGCCGTGGTCACCGGCGGTGGTCTGCCGCCGCCACCGGAAAAAATTGACGTCTGCATCAACAGCAGCTGTAGCGTCAAGAAGTCGATCTGCATCGGCTGCAGTACCGAGTCATCGATCCAGTCGCAGGAAAACGGCATCCCTGGCAGCTTGCTCAAGCAAAATGCCAAGCGCCGGGTTTACTGGTATATCCAAAAATGACCAGTCCACGCACTTGGCGGGGGCGACTAGCGACCGGCTTCACGCTGATCGAACTGCTCGTCGTGCTGGCCATCGCGTCGATCATGCTGTCGATCGCGGCGCCATCGTTTAACTCGTTGACCTTGAGCATGAAATTGTCGGGCTATGCGAACAACCTGGTGTCGAGTTCGATGTTGGCGCGCGGCGAGGCGATCCGGCGCAATGCCGCCGTGTCAATGTGTGTGTCGAGCAACGGCGCCAGTTGCGGCAGTGGCGGCTGGGAGCAGGGCTGGATCGTCATGTGCAACACGGTCGACAATGCCAGCTGCGACCCGGCTGGCACGGCCGTCCTGGTGCTCCAGTCCCAGCAGGCGCTGGCGGCCGGCTGGAAGTTTACCGAGACGGGCGGGCGCAGCACGATTGCCTTCGACCCGACCGGCACCGGCGCCACCAGCGCATCGCTAATTGTCTGCCGCGCCGAGCCCACGGTCGGTCGGCAGCAGCGTACCGTCAACATCAGCGCGACCGGCCGGGCGTCGGTTGTCAAGACCACCGCCTCCACCTGCGGGTGAGGCGTGCGGGGTGATTCTACCCTTCGCACAGTGAGGATCGGCCGCCAGCTGGCCGGAACTGCGGCGCGATGACGGTGACCGCTACCGGCCCGGGTATCGTGCATCGGCGTGCGCGTATCCAAGCCGCTTGGTGCAGTCGGCGGCAGCGGCCCACGCCGGGTAGCCACACCGCTATCGAACTCGACCTACGGCTGTCTCGGATGCGGTTGCCGGCACGAAGGCGGTCGGTTCAAGCGATCCAGGCGCCGGCCTGCTGTTTAACGGCAGCCCGAATTCGGATGGGGAATATGTGGAACTGGCCCCTGGCACGGTCGGTGCTGCCGGTCGTCACCAATCCTGACGGCAGCACCACCACCATCGTGACCACCGCAGGCGCCAGCACGGCGTTACCCTCATCGAAGTGATGATCGTGGTGGCCATTGTCAGCGCGCTGGCGGCGGGCGCAGACGCCGGCCACCGGCCGCTGCTGGTAGGCGTGCAGGCGCCAGGCGCGGTACCGGCCGGCGCAAATGAGTTCACACGGGTGGCCGCGGAATCGGTAAAATTATCGGTTTTCCTGCATGGGCCATCCGATGGGCTCCAATATGGCCACCGATTCTGATCTGAACACGCCGGATACGTCCGACACCATTGCCGCCAAGCCGGCCGCCGTCATCGCCCGCGAGGTGGCGCGCCGCCGCACCTTCGGCATCATCTCCCACCCCGACGCCGGCAAGACGACGCTGACCGAGAAGCTGCTGCTGTTCTCGGGCGCGATCCAGATGGCCGGCACCGTCAAGGCCAGAAAGAGCGGGCGCCATGCCACTTCCGACTGGATGGAGATCGAAAAGCAGCGCGGCATTTCGGTCGCCTCGTCGGTGATGCAGTTCGAGCACCGCGACCACGTCATCAACCTGCTCGACACCCCCGGCCACCAGGACTTCTCGGAAGACACCTATCGGGTGCTGACGGCGGTCGACTCGGCGCTGATGGTGATCGACGCGGCCAAGGGCGTCGAGGCGCAGACCATCAAGCTGCTGGCGGTGTGCCGCATGCGCAGCACGCCGATCGTCACCTTCATGAACAAGATGGACCGCGAAACGCGCGATCCGCTCGAACTGCTCGACGAACTCGAATCGGTGCTGAAGATTGAATGCGCGCCGGTGACCTGGCCGATCGGCATGGGCAAGAACTTTCGCGGCGTGTACCACCTGCTGCGCGACGAGATCATGCTGTTCAAGGCCGGCGAGGAAAAGGCCGACGGCGCCTTCGAGATCATCAAGGGCATCGACAACCCGCGCCTGACCGACATGTTCCCGCTCGAGATCGAGCAGCTCAAGACCGAAGTGGAGCTGGTGCACGGCGCCTCGCATCCGTTCGACCTCGAACGCTTCCTGGCCGGCATCCAGACGCCGGTGTTCTTCGGCTCGGCCATCAACAACTTCGGCGTGCGCGAGATCCTGTCGGCGCTGGTCGACTGGGCGCCGGCGCCGCGCGAGCGCGATGCCACGGTGCGCGTGGTGACCCCTTCCGAGCAGCCGTTCACCGGCTTTGTCTTCAAGATCCAGGCCAACATGGACCCGGCCCACCGCGACCGCATCGCCTTTTTGCGCGTCTGTTCCGGGCGCTTCGAGCGCGGCATGAAGGTCAAGCACCTGCGCCTCGGGCGCGAGATCAAGGTGTCGTCGGTGGTGACGTTCATGGCGTCCTCGCGCGAACAGGTCGAGGAAGCCTACGCCGGCGACATCATCGGCCTGCCGAACCACGGCAACATGCAGATCGGCGACAGCTTCTCCGAAGGCGAGATGCTCACCTTTACCGGCATCCCGTACTTTGCGCCGGACTTCTTCCGCTCGGTGCGGATCCGCAATCCGCTGAAGATCAAGCAGCTCCACAAGGGCCTGCAGCAGCTCGGCGAAGAGGGCGCGGTGCAGGTGTTCAAGCCGGTGCAGGGCAGCGAACTGGTGCTCGGCGCGGTCGGCGTGCTGCAGTTTGAAGTCGTCGCCAGCCGCCTGCTCAACGAGTACGGCGTCGACGCCGTCTTCGAAGGCACCAGCATCAGCAGCGCGCGCTGGGTCAGCGGCGAAGACAAGCGGGTGCTGGCCGACTTCGAAGCTGCCCTCGGCCACAACGTCGCCTACGACGCCGCCGGCAACCTGGCCTACCTGGCCACTTCCAATGTCAACCTGCGCCTGACCGAGGAGCGCTGGCCGAAGCTGACGTTCCACGCCACGCGCGAGCACGCGGCCAAGCTGGTTTAAGCGGCGTCGGTAACAGGTCCTACTTGCCGGCGCGCGCCAGCAGGTAGGCGTCGACGGTCGCGCCGATCCAGCACACCAGCATCACGCCGGCCGCCACCGTCCCCACGGTGGAGGCGCCGCCGCTTTGCTCGAGGCGGGCGGCAATCGCCACCGGATCGGGCGCCACCGTGCCGGCCATGATCTGCCCGGCGATCTCGGTGGCCTGGCCGAACGCCTGGCCGAGAAACAGCACGACCGCCGCCAAGGTCGGCAGCAAGAACAGCAGGGCGCGCCCACCGCGCTTGAGGTAGAGGTGGCCCGCTCCCGGGAACACCAGTGCCGACAACAAAGCGGCAATCACTGGACGGCTCATTTGACTCCTTTTTCTTCGCGTTGCACGCGTACTTGATTGCGGGAACTGTTTGCGCGGGCGCAAACCGGGGCTGCGCCGAGGGGGTAGATTTACCCATGCGTTTAAGCAATAGAAACGCATGCCGTACACCGGCCCCAGCCATGATACCTGCCCGCGCCAACGACGGCGTGCACGTTGACCGAACCGGAGGACACACCTTGAACGTGCTCTCGAAACTGAAGATCGGCCCCAAGCTGCTGCTCGCCCCCGGCGTGGTGCTGCTGCTGCTGGTGCTGCTCTCGTGCGGCGCCTATTATGCGATGCTGCGCCAGAACGCCTCGCTCGACACGATCGTCGAGCAGCGCGCCGCGCGCATGCGCGACGCCGCCGAACTGGTCGCCGCCGCCCAGCACGCGCACACCGAAATGTACCAGCTGCTGACGTGGATGAGCGCCAGCTTTTCGACCGCCCGCGTCGACGCGCTGATCCGCGACATCCACCAGCGCCACAATGATCTGCAGCGGCGCTTCGGCAACCTGACGCGGGTGACCGCGGCCGGCAGCGCCGAACGCCGCTTCGTCGAGCAGGCCGAAGCAGCGCACGCCACCTACGTGCGGGCCATCCGCGACGTCATCGAGCTGTCGCAGCAGGACCATTCGATGAGCGCCAGCGCGATGTCGAAGGCCGAGCGCGCGTTCGACCTGGTGGCGCTGCGCCTGGGCGAGCTGTCGCGCCTCGAGCGCGAACTGAGCGAGCAGGCGTCGACCAGCGCGCAGGACGACTTTCGCGCCATTTCGATGCTGATGCCGATCGTGATCGTGCTGTCGATCGTGCTGTCGCTGGCGATCACGATGGCGGTGCGCCGTGCGCTGCTCAAGGAAGTGACCGAGATCGGCGAGGCGGCGCTGGGGCTGGCCAACGGCAACCTGATGGTCGGGCCGCGTAGCTACGGCAAGGATGAAATCTCCGACACCAGCCGCGTGCTCGACACCAGCATCCGCAACCTGAACGCGACCTTGAAGGGCATCCTCGAGTCGGCGCGCTCGATCGACAGCGCCTCGCGCGAGATGGCGATCGGGAACGCCGACCTGTCGAACCGCACCGAGGCGCAGGCCTGTTCGCTGCTGCAGACTGCCTGCTCGATGGAGGAGCTGACCGCGGTCATCAGCCAGACCGCCAGCAAGACGCAGGCGGCCAACCGGCTGGCGGAAAACGCCACCAGCGTGGCCAGCAAAGGCAGCGACGTCGTCGGCCGCCTGCTGACGACGATGGCGTCGATCCGCGCCAGTTCGGCCAAGGTGGTCGACATCGCCGCGGCGATCGACGCCCTCGCAGGCCAGACCGGCATGCTGGCGCTGAACGCGGCGGTGGAAGCCGGGCGCGCCGGCGAAGAGGGGCGCCGCTTCGCGGCCGTGGCGTCGGAAGTGCGCGCGCTGTCGCAGCAAAGCGCCGGCGCGGCGCGCGACATTCGCGACCTGATCGCCCGGTCGGTGGCCGAGATCGACGGCGGCTGCGCGTCGGTGCTGGAGGCGGGCCACAGCATGGCCGACCTGGCCACGTCGGTGCAGCAAGTGGGCGATATCATCAACGAGATCAGCCACGCCAGCGCCGAGCAGGCCAGCGGCATCTTCGAAGTGAGCCAGGCGATCGTGCAGATGGACCAGATGACGCAGAAGAATTCGGCGCTGGTGACCGAAGCGGCGGCGGCCGCCGAGAGTCTGCAGCAGCAGGCCGTCAGCCTGGCGCGGGCGGTGGCCGGCTTCAACCTCGACGAGGCGGCGCTGCTGCCGCTGCCGTCGCCGCTGCGGCACGGCGTCAACGGCCGCAAGAGCCACCTGCGGCTCGCCTCCAAGCGCGCCTGACTGCAGCCGAGAACGCTGGGGTCAGGTCTGACATCGGTACACGAGGCCGCCAAGAATCAGGCAGGCTCTTGTACTAATGCCAGACCTGACCCCAGGATTGCAGACGAAAAAAATGGGCCCGCAGGCCCATTTTTCATTGGCGACACGAGATTTACTCGTAGTCGCTGACCGGCGCGCAGCCGCAGAACAGGTTGCGGTCGCCGTAGGCGTTGTCGGCGCGGCCGACCGGCGGCCAGTACTTCTGGCGCCGCAGCGACGCCACCGGGAACGCCGCCACTTCGCGGCTGTACTTGTGCTGCCAGTCGTCGGCCATCACCACTTCGGCGGTGTGCGGGGCGCCTTTCAGCGGATTGTCCTCGCGGTCGTACTCGCCGCGCTCGACCTTGACGATCTCGGCGTGGATGGCGATCATCGCATCGATGAAGCGGTCGATCTCGATCTTCGATTCGCTCTCGGTCGGTTCGATCATCAGGGTGCCCGGCACCGGGAAGCTCATCGTCGGCGCGTGAAAGCCGAAATCCATCAGGCGCTTGGCGACGTCTTCGTTGCTGATGCCGGTGGCGTCGGTCAGCGGACGCAGGTCGAGGATGCATTCGTGCGCGACCAGGCCGTCGTGGCCCGAGTACAGCACCGGATAGTGAGGCGCGAGCCGGCGCGCGATGTAGTTGGCGTTCAGGATCGCCACTTCGGTCGCCGCGGTCAGGCCTTCGCCGCCCATCATCGCGATGTACATCCACGAAATCGGCAGAATCGAGGCCGAGCCGTACGGCGCCGCGCTGACCGCGCCGATGCCCGCTTCGTCGCGCGTGTAGCCGGTCGAGCGCTGGTTCGGCAAGAACTTCGCCAGGTGCGCGCCGACGCCGATCGGGCCGACGCCAGGACCGCCGCCGCCGTGCGGAATGCAGAACGTCTTGTGCAGGTTCAGGTGGCTGACGTCGCCGCCGAAAGCGCCCGGCGCGGCCACGCCGACCAGCGCGTTCATGTTGGCGCCGTCGATGTAGACCTGGCCGCCGTGCGAGTGGATCACCTCGCACAGTTCGTCGATGCCTTCCTCGAACACACCGTGGGTGGACGGATAGGTCACCATCACGCACGCCAGGTTCTTGCTGTGCTGCTCGGCCTTCGCCTTCAGGTCATCGAGGTCGACGTTGCCGCGCGCGTCGCATGCGGTGACAACCACCTTCATGCCGACCATGTTGGCCGACGCCGGATTGGTGCCGTGCGCCGATTGCGGGATGAGGCAGATGTTGCGGTGACCTTCGCCGCGCGACTCGTGGTACGCCTTGATCACCAGCAGGCCCGCGTATTCGCCCTGCGAGCCGGCGTTCGGCTGCAGCGACACCGCGGCGTAGCCGGTCAACGCGCACAGCATGTCTTCCAGTTGGCCGATCATTTCGCGGTAGCCGATCGTCTGCGCATCCGGCGCGAACGGGTGAATGTTGGAAAACTCGGGCCACGTCACCGGAATCATCTCCGACGTCGCGTTCAGCTTCATCGTGCACGAACCGAGAGGGATCATGGTGCGGTCCAGCGCCAGGTCCTTGTCGGCCAGGCTGCGCAGGTAGCGCAGCATCTCGTGTTCGGCGTGGTAGCGGTGGAAGGTCGGGTGGGTCAGGTAGGTGCTGGTGCGCGCCAGCTGCGCCGGGAAGGCGTCGTCGCCGAGCGCGTCGAAGTCCGCCTCGCCGGCGCCGAAGATTTTGCACAGCAGCGCGATGTCTTCGCGGGTGGTGGTTTCGTCGAGCGAGACGCCGACGTGGCCGCCATCGACCTTGCGCAGGTTGACGCCGTGTTCTACCGCGCTGGCGTGCAGCGCGTCGGCGCGGTCGGTGGCGATAGTGAGCGTATCGAACCAGGTCCGGTTGGCGAGCGCGAAGCCGGCTTTTTGCAGGGCGCCGGCCAGGATCGTGGTGAAGCGGTGCGTGCGGTTGGCGATCTGCGCCAGGCCCGCGGGACCGTGATATACCGCGTACATCGACGCCATCACCGCCAGCAGCACCTGCGCGGTGCAGATGTTGGAGGTGGCTTTTTCACGGCGGATGTGCTGCTCGCGCGTTTGCAGCGCCAGGCGGTACGCCTTGTTGCCCTGCGCGTCGATGGTCACGCCTACCAGGCGCCCGGCCATGCTGCGCTTGAATTCGTCGCGCGTGGCCAGGTAGCCGGCGTGCGGGCCGCCGAAGCCGAGCGGCACGCCGAAGCGCTGGCTGTTACCGACAACGACGTCGGCGCCCCATTCGCCCGGAGGCGTGAGCAAGGTCAGCGACAGCAGGTCGGCCGCCACGACGACCATCGCGCCCGAGGCATGCAGCTTCTCGCAGGCGGCGCGGTAGTCGCGCACGTCGCCATTGACGCCAGGGTACTGCAGCAGCACGCCGAAGCAGGCGTCGCTGATCGACTCGACCTCGCCGGCGGCGACGCTGCGCACTTCGATGCCGATCGGGCGGGCGCGCGTCTCGATCACTTCGCGCGTTTGCGGCAGCACGTCGTCGGCGACGTAGAACACGTTCGAGGCGGACTTGCCGACGCGCTGGATCAGCGTCATCGCCTCGGCGGCGGCGGTGCCTTCGTCGAGCATCGACGAGTTGGCGATGCCCATGCCGGTCAGGTCGGTGACGACCTGCTGGAAGTTCAGGATCGCTTCAAGGCGGCCTTGCGAGATCTCCGGCTGGTACGGCGTGTACGCGGTGTACCAGGCCGGGTTTTCGAAGATATTGCGCAGCACGACAGGCGGGGTGATGGTGCTGGCGTAGCCCTGGCCGATCATCGACTTCATGACCTTGTTCTGGCCCGCCAGGCCTTTGAGCTTGGCCAGCGCCGCACTTTCCGTCATCGGGTCGTAGAACTGGCCTAGTTCGAGCCGGCTGTTGTTGCGGATGTTCGGCGGCACGATGGCGTCGATCAGCGCGGCGCGCGACGCGTAGCCGAGGGTCGACAGCATCGACGCCTGCTCGGATTCGGTAGGGCCGATATGGCGCGGGATGAACGCGCCGCGTGCTTCAAGTTGGGTCAGGCTGGTACGGGTCATTGTAAGGGCCAAAAATATTCGCCCGCGGCGCATGGGCGCCGTGGGCCGGGGTCAGGGGAGGGCGGGGGACTGCCGGTCAGTCCGCGGTGTTTTTGCCGTAGGTGTCGGCGTCGAGCAGGCCGTTGACTGCGTTCGGGTCGCTCGGCTTCAATTTGAACAGCCATGCCGCGTAGGCATCCGCGTTGATCGACTCCGGCCCTGCGGCAACGGCGTCGTTGACCGCGGTGACGGTGCCGCTGACGGGCGCGTAGATGTCGCTGGCCGCTTTCACCGACTCGACCACCGCGGCGTCGTCGCCAGCGGTGAACGACTTGCCGACCGTTGGCAGTTCGACGAACACGATGTCGCCCAGCGCGTCCTGCGCGTACTCGGTGATGCCGACGGTCAGCGTGCCATCGACTTCGGCGCGGACCCACTCATGGGATTCGGTGTATTTCAGGTCGGCTGGGATGTTCATGTATGGCTCCAAAGGTGAGTTCTAATTAGTGTTAGTGACGATTCAGGCAACGAGGATCTTACCGTTTCGGACAAATGGCAGCTTGACGACGGTGGCGGCGAGCTGCTTGTCGCGGATTTCAACCTTGACGGTATCGCCGACGGCCACGCTCATCGGCACGCGCGCCAGCGCAATCGCCTGCTGCATGCTTGGGCTGAAGGTGCCGCTGGTGATTTCTCCAACCGAGCCGTCGGCGCCGATGACGTTCTGGTGGGCGCGCAGCACGCCGCCCTTTTCGCGCAGGATCAGGCCGAGGAACTGGAAGCGCTGGCCCATGCTCTTCAACGCGTCCTTGCCGATGAAGTCGCGCTCGGACACCAGGTCGATCGTCCATGCCAGGCCGGCGTCGAGCGGGTTGACCGTCTCGTCCATGTCCTGGCCATACAGGTTCATGCCAGCTTCCAGGCGCAGCGTGTCGCGCGCGCCCAGGCCTGCCGGCTTGACGCCGGCCGCCACCAGCGCGTTCCACAGCGCGTCGGCCTGCGTCGCGGGAAAGGCCAGTTCGAAACCGTCTTCGCCGGTGTAGCCGGTGCGCGCCACCATCACTTCGCCGAACGCGGTGTCGTGGACGATGACGGCGTTGAACGGCTTGAGCGGTTCCGACGCAGCTTGCGCCGTTGACAGCACCTGCCACACCTTGGTGCGCGCGTTCGGGCCCTGCACGGCGACCAGCGCCATCGCGTTGGCGCCATCGCGGCGCTGGGTGACCGTAACGGCGCTGCCGGTGGCGGCGTTTTGGGCGGCGATCCATTCGATGTCTTTTTCGGCGGTGCCGGCGTTGACCACCAGGCGGAACCAGGTCTCGCTGAAGAAGTAGACGATCAGGTCGTCGATGACGAAGCCTTGCGGGTTCAGCATGCACGAGTAGAGCGCCTTGCCGGCGACCTGCAGCTTGTCGACGTTATTGGCCAGCAGGCCGCGCAGGAAAGGGCGCGCGTTGGCGCCCTCGATGTCGACGACGCACATGTGCGAGACGTCGAACATGCCGACGTCGGTGCGCACGGCGTGGTGTTCCTCGATCTGCGAGCCGTAATTGACGGGCATGTCCCAGCCGCCGAAATCGACCATCTTGGCGCCGGCGGCGCGGTGGGCGGAATTGAGCGGGGTCGTTTTGAGCGTCATGGAATCCTCGAGGCAGGGTAAACAAAAGGGTCGCAGACCAGCGCGGACAAGCGTTTCCGCCGCCGACCTCTGATCGCGCCCCTCTGTCCTTGATACCTGAGAGATAGCGGAAACAATTCCGCCTGCCCCTTCGGTGGGCCGCCGGCTGTGCGCCGCGGCCGCTCTCCAGAGTTTGATGCAGCGGCACCTACACCGCCGACCCTTGACCGGTCCTTTTGCCTGAGAGTTTTTGGGTGATGCCCCTTCGGCGGCAGCGCGTGGCTGCCCTCTCCCGATCAAGATTGTGGAGGATATGCCAGCGGGGCCGCGGTGTCAACCTGTCGGCGCCGCCGGCGGCGGTAAAGAGCGCCCTCAAAGCAAGCAATCTGCTATGCAAAAAGAATAATCGGCACGCCGCTTGACAACGGTTAAATGGCGCCATGTGACATAACACAATCTGCAGTGCGCGATCAAGACAAGTGCTGACGGAAACCGTTATCCATTGAATGCTGGCAACGCGCGCACGAATGCGGGGAGCGCGAGCCTTTCTCCAGCTCTGTTTGTTAAAATGAGGCATCCACCATGCGGGCAAAATCATCATGACCGAAGAATCGACAAGACATCCGAAAGAAGCGTGGTTCACCCTGTCCGGTGACGTCAACAGCGATATGGTCCACCGCGTGTTCGAAGCGGTATCGACCATGACGGAGGAGGGCATCGACACTGCCCACGTCCTGGTGCAGTCAAATGGCGGCTACGTCAGCGATGGCTTGTGCCTGTACAACTTCATGGCGCGCTCGCCGATCAATTTTGTGATGTGCAACGGCGGCGCGGTGGCGTCGATCGCTGTCATCGTGTTCCTGTCAGGCACGAAGCGCTATGCCAGTGAAACTGCCCGGTTCATGGTGCACAAGTCGCACGCCACAGCTTCGCCTGGCGCGCGGCCGGACGCGCTCAACATCATCGTCGAAGGACTGCGCGCCGACGATGCCCGCACGGAGGCGATTCTGCGCAAGCATATCGAACTGGCGCCGGAACAGTGGGCGATCCACCAGTACTCCGACCTGCACCTGACGTCGCGCGACGCCAAGATTGCAGGCATGATCACCGACATCGGCGACTTCGCTCCGCCGAAGGGCGCGCACCTGCGCAACATCTAGCCGAACCACGCACATCCGCCGCATCGTGCGCGCATCTGCAACCACGATGTAAAAGAGTCTGTCAACGGCTTGGCCGCTGCAGACTCTTTCGGTGTTCCTGTTTGGCGACTGTTGGCAGGGCCCGGAAACCCGGCGCTGCCCAGCGAACCTACCTGTTCAAACTACTGCGCTGGAAGTTAGCGCTTGTCGTCGTTCTTGTGGCTTTGGCGGCCGGCAGCGGCATGCTGCTCCGGGGTTCCGCCGCGCGTGCCTGCCGATCCGGAAGCATTTTGCTTACTGTCCGATCCTGATGAACCCGCCTGCTTGCTGTCCGATCCGGATGAGCCGGACTGCTTGCTGCTGCCGCTGTTGCTGGCGTCGTTCTTGTGGCTTTGACGGCCCGTTTCCACATGCTGCTCATGGGTGCCGCCCTGTCCGCCGGAACGCGAGCCCGATGAACCGCTGCCCGCACCTTGTGAATTGGACTGCTGGATCCCGCTGGAACTGTCGCTTTGCTTGCTCGATTTCGAGCTGGCGCTTTGTGTGGTGCTGCCCTGGTCTTTTTGGTTCGACTTCATGTTCATTCCTTTACAAAGTTTGAAATGTCGTACGCCGGTTTCTAGCGGAAACAATTATTTTCGTTAGCATTTCCGGAAACACAATCATGCAATTGACATCCATGCATCGGTATCAGAAAACTGCTTGGTCGCTTGTAGGAGATAGGCCTACCGGTTTGAAATGTTTTAGAAGCGGAGCGCAAACGAAAATGGGGTCAGACCTAGGTCTGACCCCATTTTGGAAGTTCAAGCTCGGGAGATTAAAACTCTTCCCAGTCGACGTCCGGCTTGGTCACCGTGTTGCGCTTTGGGGCGGCGGCGCGCACTGGCGGCACGCCGCGGGCGCGCCGTGGCGTTTCGGCCTTTGCGCTGGCCGGCTTGGCCGGATTGCTCGCGATCAAGTGGATCTGCGCGGCCGGGCGCGTGTGCTCGGCGCCCAGCACGAACGTGCTGAGGACCCGGTTCAGGCTGCCTGCATGGTCGCGCATCGACGCCGCCGCGGCCGCCGCTTCTTCGACCAGCGCCGCATTTTGCTGGGTGGCCTGGTCCATTGCCGCGATCGCCTGGTTGACCTGCTCGATGCCGGTGGTCTGCTCGGCGCTGGCGTCGGCGATCTCGCCGATGATGCCAGTCACCCGCTTGACGCTGGTGACGACCTCGTTCATGGTGTTGCCGGCTTTGTCGGCCAGCAGCGTGCCGGCGTTGACTTTCTCGACTGAATCGTCGATCAGCGCCTTGATTTCCTTGGCCGCCGCCGCCGAGCGCTGCGCGAGGTTGCGCACTTCCGAGGCGACGACGGCAAAACCGCGTCCCTGTTCGCCGGCGCGCGCCGCCTCGACCGCGGCGTTCAGCGCCAGGATGTTGGTCTGGAAAGCGATGCCGTCGATGACGCCGATGATTTCGGCGATCCGCTTGGACGAGTCATTAATCGACGCCATCGTGCCGACCACTTCCGACACCACTTCGCCGCCCTTGACCGCCACTTCCGATGCCGACACCGCCAGCTTGCTGGCCTGGTGGGCGTGGTCGGCGTTCTGCTTGACGGTGACGGTGAGCTGCTCCATCGACGACGCCGTTTCTTCAAGCGACGCCGCCTGCTGCTCGGTGCGCGCGCACAGGTCGATGCTGCCGGTGGAAATTTCGCCGGCGCCGCAAGTGATCGATTCGGTGCCGGAGCGCACCTGCACGATCATGCCGACCAGCTTGTCGCTCATGTCCTGCATGGTGCGCAGCAGCAAGCCCGCTTCGCCACGCGCCGAGCTGTCGATCTTGGTGCTGAGGTCGCCCGCGGCGACGCGCCGCGCCACCAGCACCGCCTCGTGGATCGGGCGCGCCACTTCGGCCGCCAGCCAGATGCACAGCACTACGGCCACCACCAGGTTCAGCGCCAGCAACACCATGCTCCAGCTGCGCACCGCGCCAAATTCCGCCTGCGTTGCCTTGGCGCCGGCCTGCACCACCAATTCGCTGATCTGCGCCATCTGTCCCAGCAGCCACACCGAGGTCATCACGCCAAGCAAGAGGACGATGGCGAAGCACGCAAACAGCTTGGTGCTGGTTTTCAGCTGGCGAATCGATTTCATGGAGAATCCTTTGCGCAGACAGGGGGCGGGTTCTTTATGTTAGGGAAACTGTATGCCAACACTATTGCGTGAAATCAAATTAGCAGGCGGGTGGGGAACGGCGCGGTGGCCAGTTTTATGTGGCGAAAATCATCAGAATGCGAAAAAACTGCAGAAAATAGGTGTTTAACTATTGCCTTGTGGAAATAATCTGCCAAAATGGGATGGCGCATAGAAAGTTGCGATCAAGGCAAACAGACCCATGGCGATTACCATTCCAGCACCGCAGCCGATACCGATGACGACAGTCGCGTCCCCGCACGCGCAATTGGATGCGCTCGTTGTGCTTGCCACGGGCCAGCTCAACGAGCAACTGATGCCGATGATCACCCGGCTGGTCGGCGTGATGCTCGACATTACCGATCCGGCGCTCGACGCCCATAGCGTCTACCACCGCGTCAAGTCCGGCAACCTGCTCAAGAATAACGCCTACGCCTATTTCCACTTGGCCTGCACCGCGATCGACCGTAGCCTGCGCAAGGAAATTGCGCTGCTGGCGCCGCTGCGCAAGAAAGCCAGCGCCGCGGCCGAAGCGCTGACCCTGGTACCGCTGGCCGACATGGACCGCAGCGTCGCCTTCGGCGGCATCAGCCGCCCGTTCGAGGCCGTCTGCGCCGAGCAGCTCGCCACCCTCAACGTGCGCCTTGGCTACCTGATGGGGCGCGACACGCTGCGCATCGGCCAGAACCCGTTCCGGCCCGACCTGATCTTGATGGGGCTGCACCAGGCCTGGACCGAATTCGAGCCCGACGCCGAAGCCCACGCCTTGCTCGCGCCACTGCTGCGCCCGGCCGTGCTGTTCGATTTCGCCCCCGTCTACGAGGCCTTGAACCAGTCGCTGATGGATGGCGGCGGCCAGGGCGACTCGCTGCGCATCCGCAAGACCGATAACGCCGCCCGCGCCAAGGCGCAGCGCGCCACCGGCCAGGCCGCGCTGGCCGAACAGCTGCGCCAGTTCTTTTCCGGCACCGACGCCAGCCTGGCGGACGAATCGGGCATCCCGCTGATTCCCGATTTACCGTCAATGCCTTCCGGGGCAGGCGGCTGGCGCCCGAGCGGCGCCGAAGCGTTCCGCGGCGCTATTGCCGCCCAGCCGGCCGTTGAGCCGGCCGCCGCCGGTCCGATGCTGGCCGGCACACATGACGGCCGCGCGCCCCAGGTCGCGCAGTTTCACGGCGCCCCCGGCCAGGCGGGCGCGGCGCAGTGCATAGGCGCACCGGGCCAGCCGGGCGCGGCGTACCCGGGGTTTGCCGTGCAGCCCGGCGCCCATCATGGCGCCCAGCAGGCGATGCAAGTACCCTCCGGCGCCAGCCATCCGGGCCTGCTCGAGATGCTTGCCAAGCTCCAGTTGCATTTGCCTCAACAAACTGGCGGCAGCCGCGGCCTTCATGGTCCTGCCGCCGCGGCCGGCGCACCTGGCAACGTGTTCTACTTGCCACGGCTGAAAGAAAGCCTGCCGAAGGGCAGCCTGACGCGCGGCGACGAGAGCACCATCGACTTGCTGACGCGCATCTTCGAAACCGTCTACGTCGACGAGAACATCCCGCAGGAAACGCGCGACCTGATCCAGTACTTGCAGGCGCCGGTGCTGAAGGCGGCACTGCAGGACAAGAATTTCTTCTTCCAGGATGCGCATCCGGCGCGCCGCATGATCGACCTGATGTCGCGCATGGGCTGGGAGCAGCGCCACGGCGCCGACGATCCGCTGTTCCAGGCGATGCAGCGCGGGGTCAATCGCGTCGGGCGCGACTTCGATGCCGAGGTCAGCGTGTTCGCCGATGCCGTCGCCGAGCTCGAAGCGAGCATCGCCGCCGAAGACAGTGTCGCGACGGCCGAGATTTCCGCGCCGATCGCCGCCGCGCTGAAGCAGGAAAAAGTCACTGCCGCCAACAAGTCGGCGAAAACGGCGGTTGCGATGCGCGTCGGCATCGGCGACGTCGTCGCGGTTGTCGAAACCTTCCTCGAAAAGAAATGGACGTCGGTGCTGACGATCGCCTACAGCGTCGAGCCAGACAAGCCGGGTGCAGTCGGCAGCGCCACCCGCACCATGGACGACCTGATCTGGAGCGTCAAGCCCAAGATCACGCAGGAGCAGCGCAAGCAGCTCATCGGCAAGTTGCCGGGCCTGCTCGCCACGCTCAACAAGTGGCTCGACATCATCAAGTGGCAGGATGCCGAGCGGCTGCAGTTCTTTGCCGAACTGGCCGAATGCCACGCTTCGATCGTGCGCGCGCCGATCGTGCTGTCGCCCGAGCGCCAGCTGGAAATTGCGATCGAGGTCGCGCAGCAGGACGCCCAGAGGCGCCTCGAGAATGAGCAGGCGCTGGCGGCGGCCGAGCAAGCCGAGGCGCAGCAGGCCGAAGCGGACCCGGCGGTCGTCACCATCGACGGGCTCGAACGTGGCATGTGGCTCGAATTTAGCCAGCCCGACGGCAGCGCGCAGACGGTCAAGCTAGCTTGGATCAGTCCGCTGCGGACACTGTTCATCTTCTCGACTGGCGCGCGCAAAGAAGCGTTTTCACTGACGGTCGAAAAGCTGGCCGAGGCTTACCGCGACGACACGGTGCGCATGGTGCGCCAGGATGGGGTGGTCGCCCGCGCGCTGGCCGAGGCGATGGGGCAGGCTGTCAACGACGTCAACGTCGCCGCTACCGCCTAGCCGACTACGCGATTTCCTTGAGCTGCACTACATCTGCTTGAACTGCTCCAGATAATTGCGGCTCACCACCAGCTGCTCGCTGCGCCCCTTCAGCTTCACCATCAGCCGTCCGCGAAAATCGGTATGCGTTGCCTCGATAAACTTTGCCGCCACAATCATGCCCCGATGAATCTGCCAGAACTGCGCCTCCGGCAACTGCTCGCGCAACTGCCGCAGCGGCGTGCGGATCAGGCTCTCGCCGTCCTGCAGGAACACGCTGGTGTACTTGTCGTTGCTCTGAAAATACACCACCTCCTCGATCGAGATCAGCCTGGTCTCGCGCCCATGCGCGGCGCGGATCCATTGCAGTGGCGCCACCGCCGGCACTGCCGCCGGCGCCACGCCCAGCTGGCGCAGCAGCGCGCGCAAGGAGTCGACTTCGCCCGCCGGCTTGTCGCGCAGCGCCGCCTTGAGCTTGCCGACGGTGCGCGCCAGGCGTTCCAGGCTGGCCGGCTTCAACAGGTAGTCGCAGGCCGAATGCTCGAACGCATCGACCGCGTAATGGTCGTGCGCGGTAATGAAGACGATGTGCGGCCCGCTCCCACTGGCGGCCAGCCGCGCCGCGACGTCGAGGCCGGTCATGGCGGGCATCTGAATGTCGAGAAACACGATGTCGGGCGACAGTTCGTCGATCAGGCGAACAGCGTCGATGCCGTTGGCCGCCTTGTCGAGCACGCGTAGTTCAGGCCAGACGCTGGCCAGCTGGGTTTCCAGATAGTCACGCAGGTGCGGTTCGTCGTCTGCGATCAGGGCGGTGGGTTGGTCGATGGCGACACCATTTCTTCAGGCAGCAGCACGCGTACAGTCATGCCGCAAGGTTGATTTTCAAGAAGTTGAAGTTGCGCGCCGGCGCCGTACAGGCTGCGCAGGCGCGAGCGCAGATTGGCCAGGCCGACGCCGCCGCCGTCACGCGGCGGCGCCGCACTGATCCCGGCGCCGGTGTCGGCCACCTCGATGAGCAGGTGCGCGCCATCGAACAGCGCGCGCAGCACGATCTCGCCGCCGTCGATCTTCGGCTCCAGACCGTGCATGACGGCGTTCTCGACGATCGGCTGCAGCAGCATCGGCGCGATGCGGGCGGCGCGCGCGGCGCCGTCGGCCTCGATGCGGTAGCGCAGCCGCTCGCCCAAGCGCACGGTCAGCACGTCGAGATAGGCCGCCGCCAGGTCGAGTTCGGCGCCCAATGTGGCGTGCTCGGCGCGGCTGGCGGTCAGGCTGGCGCGCAGGAAATCGATAAAGCGCTCGAGCATGTGGCGCGCCTTGGCCGGTTGCGTGTCGATCAGGCCGAGCACGTTGGCCAGCGTGTTGTACAGAAAATGCGGCTCGATCTGCGCCTGCAGCCCGCGCAACCGCGCTTCGGCGAGCAGTTGCCCAGCGGCGGCGATCTGCTCGCTCTGGCGCGCCGCCAGCGTTTCGTTGGCGATCCGCTTCTCGCTCGACATCAGCACCAGGAACACGAACAGCGCCATCAGCAAGGCAAACGGTACCAGCGGCGCGAGCTGCGTGGCGCGTTCGAGATAGTGAAACGGCGGCAAGCCTTTTAGCACGGCATTGCCGATCGCGATTCCAAGCAGTACGCAGATGCTGATGACGGTCACGTGATAGGCCGCCGTCGGCAGACCCTTGATGCGCGAAGGCCAGCCGCGCAGCAGGTAGTCGAGCCCGCTCAGGGTGCCGTGGACCATGTAGCCGATCACGTTCGAGATCAGCCACACCGGCACGAAGTGCTCCAGGAAACTGCCGTCGTGGCGGTCGAACATCATGCCGGCGCCGGTCAGGAACACGGCGATCAGCGTATTCCATACGCCGGTGTAGACAATGTTGCGAAAGTGCGAACGCGGCCAGCGCCGGAACAGCGGAATCAGGTCCAGCGGGTGGGAGCCGCACTCAGCGGTTGTATAAGTCATGGTGAACGATTCAACAATACGTTAAGTCGGCAAGAAGTTACCATGAAAACATATCGGCGTCCGATATCCCAGCCGCGCCAGCGCCAGCGGGCCGTCGGCCACATGTGCCGCATCGAAAACCGACAGCAACGTGTCGCCGCGCCGCGCGTCCTGTACCACGCCGAGCAGGTAGCCGTCCGTTTCCGAGCGGGCATTGCGGCGCGGCACCAGCACATGCTCCTCTGCCAGCCAGCCTGCGTCGAAGCGGAAGCTGTCGCCCTTGCCGGTGTCGGTGTCGACCAGGTTGACGGTGTCAAGGATATGCTCGGCATTGCGCGCCGCGCTGCTGAGCACCGCCAGCTTGCGGTGCCGCCGGCCCACCGACTGCGGCATCACGCGGGGAAACTCGCTGTTGCCGAACAGACGCACCTGCTGCGCCTTGCCGCTCGCATAGTCAAGTGTGATCTGCGCCGTAAAACTGGGCTCGTCCAGGTTACCCGCGCGTTCGCCCCGCATGAGCGCGCCAAACGACGCCAGCGCGCCGCCGCCATGCAGCACCGCATCGAAGCGCGTGGTCTGGCCATCGTCGAACGCATTACCGAAGTGAAAGACCAGATGCGGATCGAGCTCGAACACCTGGCGCAGCTGCAGCGTTGCCTTGGACACCACTACCGCCCGCATCGGCCGCGCCGCCACTCCGCTGCCTGCCCACGCATGGCGCTCGGCATAGCTGAGCGACGTGTCGGCCAGCAGATCGTACGGCGGCACCAAAAAGACCAGGTGCTGCCCGCTGATGACGAAGTCGTGCACCATCGCCAGTTGCGGCACCTGCACCGCGCCGGCCGCCAGCAGCGTGCCGTCGGCGCCGATGTGGTACACCGCCAGGCGGCCGGCGCCGGGCAGGCCGCCGAAATTCCACATGCTGCCGTCCTGGTCGATCTTCGGGTGCGCCGAAAACGGCATCGACTTCAGGTCGTCGCGCCAGGTGCGGATGCCGACAGTGTCGAGCGTGCGCGGATCGAGTTCGATGGCCGAGCCGCCTTCCCACAGCGCGTAAAGGCGCCCGCCGAACGGTAGCAGGTTGGTGTTGGCCGCATTCATCGTGTCGTTGCCTTTGATGCCGCGCCGCGTGATCTGCGTACCGAAGCCCGGGTACAGGAACTGGCCGGCCTCCGACTCGTCGATAAATTTTTGGGTGGCGACGAACTTGCCGCGATGGCTGACCTTGCCCTGCGAAATCTGCCAGCGCTGGGCGAAGCCGTCGCCGTCGAACCAGTGGTGGTAGCGTTCGCCGCCCAGCTCGAAGCGGCCGGGGCCGTTGCGAAAGAACACGCCATCGAGGTCGGCGGGGATACGGCCCTTGACGATGGCGTCGCCGGCGCGCTCGCCGACCATGTTGGCCAGCACCGCGAGGGTCGGGTCGCGCTCGAGCGCGGTGTGAAATTGCTTGAAGGTATCGGTATTGGCAGAGGCGCTGCCCGGCAGCAGGGCGATGGCGGCGCTCGAGGCGAGCAGTTGGCGGCGATTCATCCTGTTCTCCCGGTCAGCGAAGGCTGACGCGCACGGTGGCGCCGGCGGCCGGCAGCGTGAAGCGGGCGCTGTCGTAGCTCGGCGGCCCCATCTTGCCGACGGCGTTGTTGCTAAATGCGTAGTCCTCGGTCGGGATGCCGAACATGTTCTTGTCGAGCTTCTCGTTCGCATTCGCGTCGTGGAACAGCGCGAACGCGTACTCGCCTGCCGGCAGGTTCTTCAGCACGATCGTGTCGGCCTGGCCGGTCGCCGCCGTCTTGCCGATGCCGGCGACGGACTTCATGAAGCTGTCCGCCGAATTGTAGAGTGCTACGTGGATCATGCCGCCGGCCGCGTTGACGTCGTCGACATGGATGGTCAGGTCGGCCGCGCCGGCCGGGGCAGCGGCCAGCACTGCGGTGCAGAAGGACAGGGTGCCAAGGGGGGTCATGCTCGTCTCCGTTGTGTTCGATGGAGACCACTGTATCTGGCAGTTGGCCGGCCTGGGGGCCGATGCGACCAAGCGCCACGGCGCGGCGCGAGTGGCGCCCGGCTGGCGCGAAATGCGGCGGCCGCTGCGCGCTCGCCGGGCTCAGCTGTCCGCCCAGGCCTTGAGACGGGCGAGGATCGACGTTCGCGCCGGCTTTGCCCGAATGCGCGCGCTGGCGCTGGCGACCAGCGGCGCCCATTGCTGCGAAAGTTGCGTGCAGGTGCCGCGCAATACCGGCGCCACGCCCGGCATGCTCGACAAGGCCTGGAAATGGCGTTCGATCGCAACCGACAGATTGGCCCCGGTTCCGGCGGTGTCCATGTCGACAACGTAGTGCGACATCAGGTGCAGCAACGACGCAATCAGCATTTCGGGTGCGGGCGTCGCGGCGGTGGACCGGTCATCGTCAGCCATTGCATATCCTCAAAATTGCAGCCACGGAAATCCATAGATGCGAATGATTCGCATTCAATATAAGTCCGATGGTCGCCGGATGCAAGCGCTATTTGCAAAGCTGGCTGCGGTCCGCAAGGGGCCCCCACGCCAGCCGGTCCCTAGTCTCCCGGGCCGTCGCCTGGCATGGTGTCGGCCATCAGCCGCAGTTCTTCCGCCGTCAGTTCCGGTTCGGCCGGCGCAGCGTCCGCGGCGCCCTTTTTGTCGGCGTCCGGCTGTTCACCGGCAGTGGGCGTCTGTTCGGCAGCTTGCTGGTTTGCGCTGCCGTCTGGCGAACAAGGAAACGGCACCGCGCCCTTGTCTTGGGAAGTCGGAAAATGGATCTCGGACGATTGCTTCGTATGCATGATATCGGCTCGAATGAAAGGGTGAACGCCATTGGACCGCACCGGCGCGCCGCAGTTCAGGCTGACAAATAATCACTAATTTCCAAATTGCAACACGATCTTGGCGAGGGCCAAAGCAACAAATGGTATGATCATCGCTTTCCTGTTTTCGACCTCGCCATAGGATAGTCCAAGCAACGTGCGCCTCTCTTCCATCAAATTGTCGGGATTTAAGTCATTCGTCGATCCCACCAATTTCCAGGTGCCGGGCCAGCTTGTCGGCGTAGTCGGCCCGAACGGCTGCGGCAAGTCGAACATCATCGACGCGGTGCGCTGGGTGCTGGGCGAGTCGAAGGCGTCGGAGCTGCGTGGCGAATCGATGCAGGACGTCATCTTCAACGGCTCGACGCACAGGAAGCCGGCCGGACGCGCGTCGGTCGAACTGGTGTTCGACAACAACGACGGCAAGGCCGCCGGCCAGTGGGGCCAGTACGCCGAGATCGCCGTCAAGCGCACGCTGACGCGCGACGGCACCTCCACCTATTACATCAACGGCCAGCCGGTGCGCCGGCGCGACATCCAGGACATCTTCCTCGGCACCGGCCTTGGGCCGCGCGCCTACGCCATCATCGGCCAGGGCATGATCTCGCGCATCATCGAGTCGCGCCCGGAAGAGTTGCGCGTGTTCCTTGAGGAGGCCGCCGGCGTCTCCAAGTACAAGGAGCGCCGCCGCGAGACCGAGAACCGCCTGGGCGACACGCGCGAAAACCTGCTGCGCGTCGAAGACATCCTGCGCGAGCTGAACGCCAACCTCGAAAAACTCGAGGCGCAGGCAGTGGTGGCGAACCGCTTCCACGCGCTGCAGGGCGACCAGGAAGAAAAGCAGAAGCTGCTTTGGCTGCTGCGCAAGAACGAAGCGCACGCCGAGCAGACCCGGTACTTCCGCGAGATGGAACAGGCGCAGACCGACCTGGAACAGCAGACCGCCAAGCTGCGCCACGTCGAACTCGAGCTCGAACACATGCGCCAGGGGCACTTCGCCGTCGGCGACCGCCTGCACACGGCGCAAGGCCACCTGTACCAGACCAACTCCGAGATCGGCAGCCTGGAGGCGCAGATCAAGTTCGTCATCGAGTCGCGCAGCCGGCTGCAAAACCAGCTCGCCACCCTGGGCGCCCAGCGCAACCAGTGGCAGGCGCAGGGCCAGGATTACCGGGAGCAGCTCTCCGAAGCCGAGTTCACGCTGGAAGAACTGGGCGCGCGCGTCGAGCAGTCGCAGATGGCGGCCGAACAGCATACCGAGGGCCTGCCGGCGCTGGACGCCGCCTGGCGCGAAGCGCAGCACAAGACGACCGAATCGCGCTCGCGCATCATGCAGGCGCAGCAGCAGATCGAACTGTCGTCGGCGCACCAGCGCAACGCCTCGAACATCCTGGCCGGTCTCGCCACGCGGCGCGAGCGCCTGCAGCAGGAGAAAAATGGCCTGAACCTGCCCGACAGCGCGCACCTGTCGAACCTGCGCATGCAGCTCGAAGAAAAGCAGCAGGCGCTCGAAGAGCAGACCATGGTGCTCGAAGAAGCGGTCGAACAGCAGGAGCACCTGGAGCAGGAACGCGCCACCGCGCAGGCCCAGGTCAACGCCGAGACGGCCGCCAACGCGCAGCTCGAAGCGCGCCTGGCGGCCCTGAAGCAGATGCAGGAGCGCGTGCAGACCGAAGGCAAGGTACAGCCCTGGCTGAAAAAACACGAACTTGAATCGCTGCCGCGCCTGTGGCAAAAGCTGCACATCGAGCAGGGCTGGGAGACCGCCCTCGAAGCGGTGCTGCGCGAGCGCACCGCGGCGCTCGAGATGTCCAACATCGAGTGGGCCAAGGCCTTCTTCGCCGATGCGCCGCCGGCCAAGCTGGCGCTGTATGCGCCGTCGCTGGCCAGCGCGCAGTCGGCCGAGATCCCCGGTTTCAGGCCCTTCACCAGCCTCCTGAAGATCAACGAAGCGGGCCTGCGCGGCGTGCTGCACGACTGGCTGCACAACGTCTTCGTCGCCGACGACGCTGCCAGCGCCTTCGCCGCGCGCGCCTCGCTGCCGGCCGGCGGCTCGTTTATCACGCGCCAGGGCCACGTCGTCACCGCGTCGAGCGTGCGCTTCTACGCCGCCGACTCCGAGCAGGACGGCATGCTCGGGCGCCAGCAGGAAATCGACAACATCGGCAAGCAGTTGCGCGCGCAGGCGTTGCTGGCCGACGAGGCGCGCGCGCGATCGGTGCGCGCCGACGCCGCCGTGTCCGACCTGTCGCGCCGCCTGCAGGACGCGCGCCTGCGCATCGGCACCCTGACCCAATCGGTCCATACGCTGCAGATCGAGGTCGTCAAGCAGTCCGAGGTCGAGGCGCGCTTCAACCAGCGCAGCACGCAGATCGAAGCCGACCTGGCCGAGATCGCGATGCACGAGGAAGAGCAGCAGCAGGTGCGCATGGAGTCGGAAGAAAAATTCGAGCAGCTCGACATGGAGCTGGCCGAGCTGCAGGGCGCCCACGAGGACGGCCAGACCGCCTTCCTCGAGCGCGAGCAGGCGCTGGCCGACGCGCGCGACAAGCTGCGCGAACTCGAACGCGCGGCGCAGGAAGCGCAGTTCGCCGAGAAGTCACAGCGCAGCAAGATCGAGGAACTGCGCCGCAATATCGCCACCGCCACGCAGCAGGCGTCGCAGGTCGGCGAAAGCCTGGAGCTCGGCCAGCAGGAACTCGAGTCGCTCGAGACCGGCGCCGCCAACGACGGCCTGCAGGACCTGCTCGATCGCCGCACCACACAGGAGCGGGCGCTGTCGGACGCGCGCCACGAACTCGACCAGATCACCCAGCAGCTGCGCCACGCCGATGAGTCGCGCATGGCGGCCGAACGCAGCCTGCAGCCGCAGCGCGACAAGATATCCGAGATGCAGCTCAAGGAACAGGCCGCGCGCCTGAACCAGGAACAGTTCGCCGAAGCGCTCAAAGCGGTCGACGCGGACGAGGCGGCGCTGGCGGAAAAACTGCTGCCGGAGATGAAGGCGCAATACCTGCAAAGCGAGGTGACGCGCCTGACCAACTCGATCGCCGCGCTTGGCGCGGTCAACCTGGCCGCGCTCGACGAACTGGCGCAGGCGTCCGAGCGCAAGAACTTCCTCGACGCCCAGAACCAGGACCTGACCGAGGCGATCAACACGCTGCAGGACGCGATCCACAAGATCGACAAGGAAACGCGCGAGCTGCTGCAGGATACCTTCGACAAGGTGAACCTGCATTTTTCCGAGCTGTTCCCGATCCTGTTCGGCGGCGGCAACGCGCGACTTGTCATGACGGGCGACGAGATCCTCGACTCCGGCGTGCAGGTGATGGCCCAGCCGCCGGGCAAAAAGAACGCCACCATCCATCTGCTGTCGGGCGGAGAAAAAGCGCTGACGGCGACGGCGCTGGTGTTTTCGATGTTCCGCCTGAACCCGGCGCCATTCTGCCTGCTCGACGAGGTCGACGCGCCGCTCGACGACGCCAACACCGAGCGCTTCTGCCGCATGGTCAAGCGGATGTCCGAGCACACCCAGTTCCTGTTCATCTCGCACAACAAGATCGCCATGGAGATGGCGCACCAGCTGATCGGCGTGACGATGCAGGAGCAGGGCGTGTCGCGCATCGTCGCTGTCGACATGGAGGCGGCGGCCGGCTTCGCCGCCGAGGCGCAAGCGGCATAAATTCTGTCGGGAAATTTTGCAAGGGCTGCAGAAACAAATCTAACTGGCATTCACGGTCTGGCCGGTTTGCGCCGCCAGCGCCGCACGCTGAGCTGATCGCGCTTTCCCGCTAGGCGAAGGCCGGCCGCGCGCGGGCTTTTTGCGGCCACGGGCGCGGGCGCGCGCGCCGAGGCCTGCCGTGCATGGCGTAGACCCCTTGTTATTGGTATCATGGTAGCTATTTTGCTACCTGCGGCGTGTTACCCTCGCAGCTATGCGGCGCAAATGCGCAACTGACACGCCATGACCGAATTATTCAGTACTTAAAGGGCCTTGCACATGCTGGGAAATCTTAACGTTGCAGCAGACATCGCGTTCGCCGCGAAATTCGCTAGCGGGGCATACACAGCATGACCGATCTTCAAATGAGCCTGATTGGCGGCGCCGTCGTTTTTGTCGGCGCCGTATTCGTCTATAACAAGTGGCAGGAGCACAAGGCGCGTAAAAGCGTCGAGCGCGCCTTTTCGTCCGAGCACGACGACGTGCTGATGCGCGCCGGCGAAGCGCCGGCGCCGGTGCCTGCCACCGCGCGCCAAGAGCCGAGCTTTGAGCTCGGCAGCGGCGGGCGCGGCGGCGACAGCGGCGACGCCGAACAGCGCTACGAGCCGGTCGTCTCCGACACCGTCATCGGCGCCGACGACGTCGTCGCGCCTGCCACCGAGCAGGCCACCAGCCTGGTCGACCCGCTGATCGATTGCCTGATTCCGCTGGCGCTGGAGAATGCCGTGCGCGGCGACAAGATCCTGCCGGTGCTGCACACGCTGCGCCACGTCGGCAACAAGCCGATCCACTATATCGGCCTGGCCGTCTCCGGCGAGTGGGAGCCGATCGCCCACGGCGGCGTCTACACCAAGCTGCAAGCGGGCGTGCAGCTGGCCAGCCGCACCACCGCGCTCAACGAACTCGAATACTCCGAGCTGGTAACGCGTCTGCGCACGGTGGCAGACGAAATCGGCGCCGAAGCCGAAATCCCCGACATGATCGACGTGATGGCCGAAGCGAAAACGCTGCACCGCTTCGTCGCCGGCCACGACGCCCAGCTGGGCGTGAACCTGATGTCGAACGGTGCCCCGTGGGCGATGTCGACCTTGATCGGCGCGCTTGAAAAGCAGGGCTTCGACGTGCGCCCGGACGGCCGCTTCGCCATGCCCGACGGCGACGGCGGCGTGCTGTTTACGCTGTCGACCAACGTCACGCTCGGCGCCGACACCACCTCGCACCTGACGTTGCTGCTCGACGTGCCTGTGGTGGCGCCGGCGCGCGACGGCTTCGGCAGCATGGTGGCGTGCGCGCGCTCGATGGTGGCGCGCCTGGACGCGACCATCGTCGACGACAGCAACCAGCCGCTGATGGACGAGGCGCTAGGAGAGATCAACGGCCAGGTGCTCGAGTTCTACCAGGAGATGGAAGCGGCCGACATCCCGGCCGGCTCGATCCGCGCGCTGCGCCTGTTTAGCTAGACGCAGGCGATCGTGACGAAAGAGGCAAGCATGGAATCGGCATTTCGCGAGCGGATGGCGTGGCTGACGACTGAACTCAATCGCCACATCTACGCCTACCACGTGCTCGACGCGCCGACCATTCCGGACGCCGAGTACGACAGCATGTTCCACGAACTGCAGCAGCTCGAAGCGGCCCATCCCGAATCGATGACGCAGGATTCGCCGACGTTCCGCGTCGGCGCCGCGCCGATCCCCGAGTTCAGGCAGGTCACCCACACGGTGCCGATGCTCTCGCTCAGTAACGGCTTCTCGGAGGAAGACGTCGACAACTTCGACCGCCGCGTGCGCGAAGGCCTCGGCGCCGAGCAGGTCGAGTATTGCGGCGAACTCAAATTCGACGGCCTGGCCATCAGCCTGCGTTACGAGAACGGCGTGTTCGTACAGGCGGCCACGCGCGGCGACGGCGCCACCGGCGAAGACGTCACCACCAACATGCGCACCGTGCGCGCCATTCCACTGCGCCTGCATGGCGACGACGTCCCCGGCGTACTTGAAGTGCGCGGCGAAGCGCTGATGTTCAAGGCCGATTTCGCCAGGCTCAATGCGCGCCAGCGCGAGGCCGGTCTGAAGGAGTACATGAACCCGCGCAATGCGGCCGCCGGCAGCTTGCGCCAGCTCGATTCGCGCATCACGGCCGCGCGCAACCTGCGCTTTTTCAGCTACGGCATCGGCGCGCTGGAAGGCGCGGACATGCCCGAATCGCATTCCAAGCTGCTCGACTGGCTCGACCAGCTTGGCCTGCCGGTATCGAAAGAGCGCGCCGTGGTGGTGGGCGCCGCCGGCATGCTCGGCTACTTCACCGACATCGGCCAGCGCCGCGCCGACCTGGTGTACGAAATCGACGGCGTCGTCTACAAGGTCGACCGGCTCGAAGACCAGCGCAAGCTTGGCTTCGTGTCGCGCGCGCCTCGCTTTGCGATGGCACACAAGTTCCCGGCCGAGGAAGCGCTGACGCAGGTGAAAGACATCGGCGTGCAGGTCGGCCGCACCGGCGCGATCACCCCGGTGGCGCGCCTGGCGCCGGTGTTTGTCGGCGGCGTGACGGTCGAAAACGCCACCTTGCACAACGAAAGCGAAGTGCGCCGCAAGGACATTCGCATCGGCGACACCGTCATCGTGCGCCGCGCCGGCGACGTCATTCCCGAAGTGGTCGCGTACGTGCCCGAAAAGCGCCCGGCCGACGCGCGCGAATTCGTCATGCCGGTGAGCTGCCCGGTGTGCGGCTCGCCGATCGTGCGGCTCGAAGACGAAGCGGTGGCGCGCTGCTCCGGCGGCTGGACCCATTGCAGCGCGCAGAAAAAGGGCGGCCTGATGCACTTCGTTTCGCGCCGCGCGATCGATGTCGAGGGCCTCGGCGACCAGCTGATCGAGCAGCTGGTCGACAAGGGCGTGATCGACACCGCCGCCGACCTGTACCTGCTCGACCAGGACAAGCTGTGCGCGCTCGACCGCATGGCCACGAAGTCGGCGCAGAACGTGCTCGCCGCGCTCGAAAAATCGAAGGACACGACGCTGGCGCGCTTCATCTTCGGGCTTGGCATCCGCAACGTCGGCGAGTCCACCGCCAAGGCGCTGGCCCAGCACTTCGGCAACCTCGACGCGCTGCTGCACGCGGCCAGCTTCGAAGGCGGCCTGCAACTGCTGGAGGTGGCCGACGTCGGCCCGGTGGTGGCGCGCTCGATCGCCGAGTTCCTCACCGATCCTGAAAATATCCAGCTGGTGCAACAACTGCGTTCGCACCTGCGCTGGAAAGAGGGCGAGCACGTGCTCAAAAATACCGGCGCGCTGGCCGGCAAGACCTTCGTGCTGACCGGTACGTTGCCCACGCTCAGCCGCGACGAAGCGGCCGCGCTGATCGAAGCGGCCGGCGGCAAGGTGGCCGGCTCGGTATCGAAGAAGACGTCGTACGTGGTCGCGGGCGAAGAGGCCGGCAGCAAGCTGGTCAAGGCGCAGGAACTTGGCATCGCCATCCTCGACGAGGCCGCGCTGCAGCACCTGCTCGCGCTCCCATCACCAACTGAAGAATGACCATGAAAAAAATCACCAAGGCTGTCTTTCCAGTCGCGGGGCTGGGCAGCCGTTTCCTGCCTGCGACCAAGGCGCAGCCGAAGGAGATGCTGCCGATCGTCGACAAGCCGCTGATCCAGTACGCGGTGGAGGAGGCGGTCGCCGCCGGCATCGACGAGATGATCTTCATCACCGGCCGCAACAAGCGCGCCATCGAGGACCATTTCGACAAGGCCTACGAGCTCGAAAGCGAGCTCGAAGCGGCCGGCAAGGAACAGCTGCTCGAGTTCGTGCGCAACGTCATCCCGAAGCACATCACCTGCATCTACATCCGCCAGTCGGCACCGCTGGGCCTCGGCCACGCGGTGCTGTGCGCGCGCCCGGTGGTCGGCAACGAGCCGTTCGCGGTGCTGCTGGCCGACGACTTCATGGACACCGCGCCTGGCCGAAAACCGGTGCTGGCGCAGATGACCGACATCTACGGCTACGAGAAATGCAGCATCCTGGCGGTGCAGGACGTGGCGCGCGCGGACACCCGCCATTACGGCATCGTCAGCGCATCGTCGTACCGCGCCGACCTCGAACTGGTCTCCGGCATCGTCGAGAAACCGCAGCCCGATGAGGCTCCGTCGACGCTGGCCGTGGTCGGCCGCTACGTGCTGTCGCCGAAGATCTTCGACTACCTGCAGCACCTCGGCAGCGGCGCCGGCGGCGAGATCCAGCTCACTGACGGCATCGCCGCCCTGATGGCAGCCGAACGTGTGCTGGCCTACCGCTACGCCGGCCAGCGCTACGATTGCGGCTCCAAGCTCGGTTACCTGAAGGCGATGACGGCGATGGGCCTGAAGCACCCCGAAACCGGCGAGGGCTACCGAGCTTTTCTCGAACAGATGCACTTGGGAGCCGAAGCAAAATGACCGTACGTGAAATCCTCAAGATGGGCGATCCGCGGCTGCTGCGCGTGGCCGAGCCGGTACGCGAATTCAACACGCCCGAAATGGACGCGCTGATCGCCGACATGTTCGACACCATGCACGCGGCCAACGGCGCCGGGCTGGCGGCGCCGCAGATCGGCGTCAACCTGCAGCTGGTGATCTACGGCTTCAAGGAAAACCAGCGCTACCCGGACGCGCCGCCGGTGCCCGAAACGGTGCTGATCAACCCGGTGCTGACGCCTTTGTCGGACCAGATGGACGAGCAGTTCGAAGGCTGCCTGTCGGTGCCCGGCCTGCGCGGCGTGGTGTCGCGCTACACCAGATTGCATTACGAAGGCGTCGACCAGCACGGCGAGCCAATCGTGCGCGACGCCGAAGGTTTTCATGCGCGCGTGGTGCAGCACGAAGTCGACCATCTGCTGGGCATCCTGTACCCGATGCGGATCACCGACTTTTCGCAGTTCGGCTACACCAGCGTGATGTTCCCGGACCTCGATCCGGACGACGACGAGTAACGCCTGCGGCGCGGGTCGGCCGTCAGCGCTTTACTTTGCCGAGCGGGTCATCCCGATTCCAGACAGGCAGCGCCGTCGCGTTCGCCACCGCGTAGCCCAGGTTCAGCGTGAACTGCGCCTGCTGCACCATGCCCGACAAGTCCCAGTCCGGATTGTATTGGTCGCTGACCTGGTGGTAGTCCTGCTTGAAGGCGACCATGCGCGCGCGCGAGGCGTCCGGATCGGTCGCGAACGCGAACGAGCCGTCGCCGGAAAACACCGCCGAGCCGACGTTAAAGGCGGGAACACCTGCCTTGGCGAACATGAAATGGTCGGCGCGGAAGTAGGCGCCGCCCAGGTCCGGCACGGTGGGCGCCAGACGCAGGCCCATGCGCCTGGCCACCTGCTCGGCGCTTGCGTGCAGGCTGCTGCGTTCACTGCCGGCCACGCCCATGTCGCGCGTCTTGCCGACAAAATTCATGCTGTCGAGGTTCAGGTCGGCGGCCGTCTTCGCCAGGGGCCATAACGGGTTGCGCACATACGCGAGGGCGCCGAGCAGGCCCTGCTCCTCCGCGCACGGCCACAGGAAGATTTGCGTGCGGCGTGCCGGCTTTGCCAGCGCCGCCTGCGCCATCGCCAGCAGCGCGGCCGAGCCGGAGGCGTTGTCGATCGCGCCGTTCCAGATGTGGTCCGGTTTGCCGTCCGCCGCGCCGATGCCGAGGTGGTCCCAATGCGCCGAGTAGATCACCGCCTGGTCTTTCAGCGCCGGGTCGGTGCCCGGCACGAGGCCGGCGACGTTGAACTGCTCGACCTGCCGGATGGTGCTGTCGACTGCGGCGTGGGCGACTATCCCCAGGTCGACCGGCTTGAAGCCGCGCACCTCGGCTTGGGCGCGCAGTGCGTCGAGGTCTTTGCCGGCGGCGGCGAACAGCGTACGGGCGGCGTCCTCATGAATCCAGCCCTGCAGCGCGTTGCCGGCGCCGGCCAGCTGGAAGCGTTCGTGGCTGAAGCTGGTGGCCGGCACGCTCCATGGATACGACGCCGATTCGGTCGTGTGGATCAGCAGGATGCCGGCCGCGCCTTGGCGCACCGCCTCCTCGTACTTGTACATCCAGCGGCCGTAATAGGTCAGCGATTTGCCGCCGAAGCGATTCGGCTCGGCAGCGGTCGGGCGCGGATCGTTGACCATCACGATCAGCAGCTTGCCCTTGACGTTGACGCCGCGAAAGTCGTTCCACCGCTCGTCGGCGCCGTCGATGCCGTAGCCGGCGAAGAGCACCGGCGCATCGAAGCGCACCGCGGCGTTGCCGTTGGCGTTGCCGAGCAAGATCGCGCTGCCAAGCGCCGGCGCGATGACCTTGCCGGCCACCTCGAAACGCACCGTGCTCGTTGGCAGCGTGCTCGTCCCCACCAGCTGCACCGATTGCCGGTAGCTCTTGCCGGCGGCCGGCTTCAGGCCAATTGCCGCCGCCTGCGTTTCGAGGTAACGCACCGCCAGATCGCCGCCGCGCTGGCCGGTGCCGCGTCCTTCCAGCAGGTCGTCGGCAAGAAACGCCAGATGGGCGCGCAGCGGCGCTTCGGCTACCACCGGCTGCTGCCGCGCGACCGCGCTCAGGCTCGTCAGTGCGAGGCAGGCGGCAAAAAGAGGAAAACGATGCATCGATGCTCCTGGAGAAAAGGCGCGGCAAGAGCGCGCCATTGATAATTGGTCACCAACGCAATGCCATCGGGCACCGCTGCGCGCAATGAAACACTGGTGTCAGGTCTGACATTCGGACATTTGGAAAATGAAATGTCCGAATGTCAGACCTGACACCAGAACGCCGCATCACGAGCACGCCCGCTCAGACGGCGTGCCGCGGCGCGACTGGCCGCACAGCTCGCGCCAGAAACGGGCGGTAAATTCGGGGTAGGCGCGCCGGAATCGTTTGCTAACCGGTGCGTAGCGCTGCGTCTCCCGTACCGGCGGCAGCAGCCGGCGCACCGCGCGTGCCTCGGCGCCGGACAAATAGGGGCCCACCACAACGTCGGGCTCGAGGATGACGTCGACCCTGCCGGCGATGAGCTTGCGGACATCGGCCTGCGGCGTTGGCGCCGATTCGATCGACCAGCCATGCGAGCGCGCGGTCGCCGCGGTGGCGCCGCCACCGGTCGAACTACCGACCAGCCGATTCGGGCTCGTGAGCGTGACGCCGTCCCAATGAACGCGCGCGTCGCCCGCGCGGACGTACAGCGACACGCTGTCGCTCAGTAGCGCAAGGCCAGGATTGACGCTGCCATCCTTCATCGGAAACGCCATTTCACTGTCGACGCCGGGGACAAACGAGAAGCCGGGCAGCACGTCGATCTGGCCGCTGGCCAGTTCGGCCAGCTGGCGATTCGGCGGCCGCCGTACGACCACGATGCGCGGCTTGCATCCGCTTCGCGCCAGCGCAGCGCGGGTCCATTCCACCAGCAACCCGGGTGGCTCCGGTACCTCGTCGGTGCCAAGCACGTACGGCGCGATTTCGAAGTTCGGCAGGCTCACGCGCACTTCGGCGGGGCAGTTCATCGCCGCGGCGGCCCCGCGCCATAGCAGCACGGCGGCGCAGAAAATGGCAAGACGGATCATCGGCGGCTCAGAACTGTTCATCCGGGCGCAGGTAGCGCCACTGCCCGACCGGCAGGTCGCCCAGCTTGACCTTGCCGATGCGCACGCGCTTGAGGCCAATGACCTTCAACCCGACCATGTCGCACATGCGGCGGATCTGGCGCTTCTTGCCTTCGCGCAGGGTGAAACTGAGCTGGTCGTCGTTCTGCCAGCGCACCTTGGCCGGCAGCAGCGCCTTGCCGTCCATCCAAAGGCCGAAGCACAGCTTCTTCAGGTCCGAGTCGGGCAGGGTGCCCGGCTTGCTGTACTGCACCCTCACCAGGTATTCCTTCTCGATCGCGGTGTCCTGGCCGATCAAGGTCTTGGCCACGCGGCCGTCCTGGGTCAGCACCAGCAGGCCGACCGAATCGATGTCGAGCCGGCCGGCCGGCACCAGCGAGCGCAATTGGGTCGGGTGGAACTGCTCCGGCGACGGGTCGTCCGGCCAGCGGTTCTCGGCCTTGATCAGCGCGATCGCCGGCGTGTAGCCGTCTTCGGCCTGGCCGCTGACGTAGCCCATCGGCTTGTTGATCAACACCGTGACGCGCTTGGACTGCTCGGCGGCGGCCTGGCGCTCGACCGTGATCTTCTGCTCGGGAATGACCTTGCTGCCCAGTTCGGACACAACCTGGCCATCGACCCGCACCCAGCCGCGGGCGATCCATTCATCGGCTTCGCGGCGCGAGCACAGCCCGAGTTCGGACATGCGTTTGGAGAGGCGTAACAGTTCACTCATTGGTTCGGTCGTCTTTACTTAAACTTAAACTTTAAACTTTTAAGGCGTCCAGCAGCGCCGTTTCGAGCTGGATCTGGTTGCGTTGGCTGGAGAGCACGGCGCCGTCGACCAGGAACACGTCCTCGACGCGCTCGCCGAGCGTCATGATCTTGGCGGTGTGCACGTTGATGCGGTAGCGCGTCAGCACGTTGGCGATCGAGTACAACAGGCCGGTGCGGTCGTTGGCCGAAATCGACAGCAGGTAGTGCTGGCCGCGCTCGTCGGGCCGCAGGTCGACCGTCGGCGTGATCGGGAAGGTGCGCGACAGGCGCGACAGGCGCCCGTGCGAGGGCCCCGGCAGCGGCGCCTGCGACGTCAACAGCTCGCACAGTTCGTGCTCGATCAGGTTGATGATGTCGCGGTAGCTCTTGGCGAAATTCTGCTCGGTGACCATGAAGGTGTCGAGCGCGTAGCCGTTGCGCGTGGTGTGGATCTTGGCGTCGAGGATGCTGAAGTTCTTGCGGTCGAAATAGCTGCAGATGCGCGCGAACAGGTCCGGCTGGTCCTTGATGTAGACGGCCACCTGCAAGCCTTCGCCGATCGGCGCCAGGCGGCACTTGATGACCGGCTTTTGCGCGTCGATGCGGTCGTGCAGCGCGCGCGTCTGCCAGGCGATGTCGGCGGCGTCGTGGCGCAGGAACCAGGCCACGTCGAGCTGGTTCCACAGCGCTTCGTGCGCGTTCACCGGCAGCCCCCACAGGCGCAGCATGGCGCGCGCCTCGTCCTGGCGGTTCTTCAGTTCGCGGTCGGCAGAATGCGGCTCGCCGCCCAGCACCCGCAAGGTGACGCGGTACAGGTCTTCGAGCAGCTTGGCCTTCCACGCGTTCCACACCTTCGGGCTGGTGCCGCGGATGTCGGCCACTGTCAGCAGGTACAGCGCCGTCAGGTGGCGCTCGTCGCCGACCACCTTGGCGAACGCGGAAATGACGTCCGGGTCCGACAGGTCCTGCTTTTGCGCCACCTGCGACATCGTCAGGTGCTGCTCGACCATGAACGTCACCAGTTCGGTGTCTTCTTCATCGATGCCGTGCTCCTCGCAGAACTGGCGCGCGTCGGCGATGCCGAGCTTGGAATGGTCGCCGCCGCGGCCCTTGGCGATATCGTGGAACAGCGCGGCGACGTACAGCAGCCACGGGTCGCGGAAGTTGGCGATCAGCTGGCTGCAGAACGGGTATTCGTGCGCGTGCTCGCTCATTGTGAAGCGGCGCATGTTCCGCACCACCATCATGATGTGCTGGTCGACCGTGTAGACGTGAAACAGGTCGTGCTGCATCTGGCCGACGATGCGGCGAAACACCGGCAGGTAGCGACCGAGGATGCTCATGTCGTTCATCCGGCGCAGCGCGTGCACCACGCCGACCGGCGCCTGCAGGATGCGCAGGAACAGCGCGCGGTTGACCGGGTCGGCGCGAAAGGGCGCGTCGATGCGGTCGCGCGCGTGCCACAGCGCGCGGATGGTGCGCGCCGTCATGCCCTTGATGTCGGGGCGCTCGGTCATCACGACGAAGATCGCCAGCATCGACGACGGATGCTTTTCGAACGTGTCGTCGTCGCGGATGTCGATGAAGCTGCTGACGGCGTTGAAGTAGTCGTCGATGATGACCGCTTCGGACGGCTGCGGGAACAGCTGCGCCTCGATGTTTTGCAGCAGGATCGTGTTGAGCTGGGTGACCGCCTTGGCGGCCCAGTAGTAGCGCTGCATCAGAAATTCGCTGGCGCGGCGCGCGTTCGGCCCGGCGCCGCTGTCGCGCAGCCCGAGCGAGCGGGCGATCGCGTCCTGCACGTCGAACACCAGCCGGTCTTCGCGCCGGTTGGTGTGCAGGTGCAGGCGCACGCGGATGTCCTTGAAGGCGCGCTCCTTTTCCATCAGCGCGCGCGCTTCGGTCTGGGTGATCAGCCCGCGCGCGGCGAGCTGGCCGAACGAACTGGCCAAACCGGCCGCCTTGGCCACCCACAGGATCACCTGCAGGTCGCGCAGGCCGCCCGGGCTCTCCTTGCAGTTCGGCTCGAGCGAGAAAGCGGTGTCTTCGTACTTGGCGTGGCGCAGGCGCATCTCGGCCGTCTTGGCCTGAAAAAAAGCCTGCGGATCCATCGCTGCCTGGTAGCGCTGGTGCAGCTGGTCGAACACGGCACTGTCGCCGGCGACCAGGCGCGCCTCGAGCAGGCTCGTTTGCACCGTGATGTCGGCCTGCGACTCGGTCATGCATTCGTCGACGGTGCGGATGCTGCTGCCGATCTCCAGGCCCAGGTCCCACAGCAGCTGCACCAGCTCTTCCAGCTTGCCGCGGGTGATGGCGTCGGCCGGCTCGGACAGCAAGATGAGCAGGTCGACGTCGGAGTAGGGGAACAGTTCGCCGCGGCCGTAGCCGCCGACGCCGACCAGCGCGCTGGTGGCCGGCAGGCCGGCTTCGTTCCACGCCACGGTGAGCACCGTGTCGACGCTCTGGCGCAGCGCGCGCAGCAGCTTTTCCGGCTTGCCGTCTTCGTGGAAGGCGGCAGTCAGCAGCGCGCGGTCGGCCTTGAGCTGAGCCTTGAGCTGGTCGCGCGTGTCGGCTTTGCGTTCGGCGGCCGGCATTGGCTTACGCCGCTACCGCGGGCGCCTGCTTGACAACAATGGCCGGCGGCGGCGGCGTGCCGGCCGAGGTGGTCAGCACTTCGTAGCCGGTTTCGGTCACCAGCACCGTGTGCTCCCACTGCGCCGACAGGCTGCGGTCCTTCGTCTTGATGGTCCAGCCGTCGCCCATTTCGCGAATGTCGCGCCGGCCGGCGTTGATCATCGGCTCGATCGTGAAGATCATGCCAGCTTCCAGGCGCTCGAGCGTGCCCGGTTTGCCGTAATGGAGAACCTGCGGCTCTTCGTGGAACACGGTGCCGATGCCGTGGCCGCAAAATTCACGCACCACGCTGTAGCCGTGCTTTTCGGCGTGCTGCTGGATCACGTGGCCAATGTCGCCCAGGTGCGCGCCCGGCTTGACCTTCGAGATGCCCAGCCACATGCATTCGTACGTCACTTCCGACAGGCGGCGCGCCAGGATCGACGGCTCGCCGATGAAGAACATGCGGCTGTTGTCGCCGTGGAAACCGTCCTTGATGACGGTGATGTCGAGGTTGACGACGTCGCCGTTCTTCAGCACCTTGTCGCCCGGAATGCCGTGGCAGATGACGTCGTTGACCGAGGTGCAGATCGCCTTCGGGTATGGCGTGTAGCCGGGCGGGCAGTAGTTCAGCGGCGCCGGGATCGAGCCCTGGACGTTGGTCATATATTCGTGGCACAGACGGTCGAGCTCGCCCGTGGTGACGCCAGGCTGGACGAACGGGGTGATGTAATCGAGCACTTCGGCGCCGAGCCGGCCCGCCACGCGCATGCCGGCGATTTCTTCGGGGGTCTTGATGGAGATAGAGGACATAGAGATCGCAATCGGCTAAGAAACAATAAGAATGGTGCTCATTATAAGGGAAGTGCGGTGCGACCGTTACGTTCGGGCCCGGTCGTTATTACTGGAAGTGCGATGCGAGCGTCACCTGCGGCGTGCGCCCCCCCCCACCATCGTCATTCCCGCGAAGGCGGGAACCCATACTGAGCTGGCAGGGGCGGTGCTGCATGCTCAGCAGGGATTCGCGCCTTCGCGGGAATGACGGTGCGGGGGGCTGCCGAGCGGGCAAGAGGCGCTGCAAGGCTTCTGTTTTACTTGAACTAAACCCCATTCCGGGTTAGAATCTTGGGTTGCTTGATCTGGTTTTTCGAGCAAAGAAGTAAATCAGCAGCAAATTATTGTTAAATCGCGAGTCCGGTCGCAAAGGGTGCCTGAATGGTGACTGACCGGATTCCAGACCCAACCCTGGAGAAATACATGTCCGTAACAATGCGTGAAATGCTGGAAGCCGGTGTCCACTTCGGTCACCAAACCCGTTTTTGGAACCCAAAAATGGCGCCGTTCATCTTCGGCCACCGCAACAAGATCCACATCATCAACCTCGAAAAGACGATGGCGATGTATCAGGAAGCGATGAAAACCGTCAAGCAAGTAGCAGCTTCGCGCGGCACCATCCTGATGGTCGGCACCAAGCGCCAGGCGCGCGACATCATCGCCGCTGAAGCCCAGCGCGCAGGTGTCCCTTACGTCGACCAGCGCTGGCTCGGCGGCATGCTGACCAATTTCAAGACCATCAAGACCTCGATCAAGCGCCTGAAGGACATGGAAGCCCAGATCGAAGACGGTTCGGTCGAGAAGCTGTCGAAAAAAGAAGGCCTGATGTTCGAACGCGAAATGATCAAGCTGCAAAAGTCCATCGGCGGCATCAAGGACATGGGCGGCGTTCCTGACGCAATCTTCGTCGTCGACGTCGGCTACCACAAGGGCGCGATCACCGAAGCGGGCAAGCTGGGCATCCCGGTCATCGGCATCGTCGATACCAACCACTCGCCAGAAGGCGTCACCCACATCATCCCGGGTAACGACGACTCAAGCAAAGCGATCATGCTGTACGCCCGCGGCGTCGCTGACGCGATCATCGAAGGCCGCGCCAGCGCGACCAACGAAGTGGCCGACATGGTCAAAGCTTCCGGCGGCGACGAATTCGTCGAAGTGTCCGAGCAGGCGTAATAATGACAGCGGCGCCTCGGCGCCGCATCATTGAAAAAAGGGTGGCATCGAGCTCACCCTTTTTTTTAAACAGAATATGCATCACGCGCGGCGCCCGAGCGGCGCCCCATTCGAATTGACTAATTAGGAGAAACACATGGCAGCGATTACAGCAGCGATGGTAGGCGAACTGCGCGGCAAGACCGACGCACCGATGATGGAATGCAAAAAAGCACTGACCGAAGCCGAAGGCGACATGGGCCGTGCGGAAGAAATCCTGCGCGTCAAGCTCGGCGGCAAGGCCTCGAAGGCGTCGTCGCGCATCACCGCCGAAGGCGTGGTCGTTGCCTACATCGCCGGCAACATCGGCGCGCTGCTGGAAATTAACAGCGAAACGGACTTCGTCGCCAAGAACGACGACTTCCTGGCGCTGGCCAACAACGCCGCCAAGCTGGTCGCGGAAAACAATCCGGCCGACGTCGCCGCGCTGCTGGCCCTGCCGCTCGACGGCAAGACGCTCGACGACGTGCGCGCCGCACTGATCGGTAAAATCGGCGAGAACATGTCGATCCGCCGTTTCCAGCGTTTCGACACCACCGGCAAGCTCGCTTCGTACCTGCATAACTCGCGGATCGGCGTGATCGTCGAATTCGACGGCGCCGACGAGCAGATCGGCAAGGACATCGCCATGCACATCGCGGCGATGAAGCCAGTGTCGCTGTCGTCGGACCAGGTGCCGGCCGAAATGATCGAGAAAGAGCGTTCGGTCGCCGCCCTGAAAGCACAGGAAGACGCCGACAAGGCCGCCGCTGAAGGCAAGCCGGCGCAGTCGCCGGAAATCCTGGCCAAGCGCCTCGAGGGTTCGGTCCAGAAGTACCTGAAGGAAGTGTCGCTGCTGAACCAGCCGTTCGTCAAGAACGACAAGCAGTCGGTCGAGCAGACCTTGAAGGCGGCAAACACCACCGTCAAGTCGTTCACGATGTATGTCGTCGGCGAAGGCATCGAGAAGAAGCAGGACGACTTCGCGGCAGAAGTTGCAGCGCAAATGGCTGCCTCGAAGCAGTAAGTTGACAAGCGGGCCGGAAGGCCCGTTTTCTTAACTGAAGTAAAATTCTGCACCTGCCCCCCGCGCGGGGCGGTGCGACTGCCGCGCGGCCCACCAGGCTGCCAGGGCCAGTCAGAACCGAATAAACCGTCACTCAGGAGCCTCTACATGACCAAACCAGCCTACAAACGCGTACTCCTCAAATTGTCTGGCGAAGCACTGATGGGCGATGATCCTTACGGTATCAACCGCGGCACCATCGAGCGCATGGTCGCCGATGTGGCGGAAGTGGCGAAGGCGGGCGTGGAACTGGCGGTCGTCATCGGCGGCGGCAACATCTTCCGCGGCGTCGCCCCCGGCGCCCAGGGCATGGACCGCGCCACCGCCGACTACATGGGCATGCTGGCCACCGTGATGAATGCGCTGGCCCTGGCCGACGCCATGCGCCACGCCGGCATTACCGCGCGCGTGATGTCGGCGATCGGCATCGACCAGGTCGTCGAGCCGTACGTGCGCCCGAAGGCGCTGCAGTACCTGGAAGAGGGCAAGGTCGTCGTGTTTGCCGCCGGCACCGGCAACCCGTTCTTCACCACCGATACCGCGGCCGCGCTGCGCGGCGCCGAAATGAGCGCCGAGATCGTGCTCAAGGCAACCAAGGTCGATGGCGTATATACTGCCGATCCACAGAAGGACCCGCATGCGACGCGCTATGAATCGATCACGTTCGATGAGGCAATCTCGAAGCACCTGCAGGTGATGGACGCGACCGCGTTCGCCCTGTGCCGCGACCAGAAATTGCCGATCAAGGTGTTCTCCATCGTCAAGCCGGGCGCGCTGATGCGCGTCATCATGGGCGAGGATGAGGGAACGCTGGTTCACGTGTAAAATAACGCAATACCTAAAAGCAACAATTCCAGAAGATACAGGAGAGCAGCATGACAATCGCTGACATCAAGAAAAACGCGCAAGAGCGCATGAGCAAATCGATCGAAACCTTGCGCGCCGACCTGGCCAAGGTCCGTACCGGCCGCGCCCACACCGGCATCCTCGACCACATCACGGTCGACTACTACGGTTCGCCGACGGCGCTCAGCCAGGTCGCCAACATCACCCTGATCGACGCCCGCACCATCGGCGTGGCGCCGTTCGAAAAGAAGATGGCCGCCGCCATCGAGCGCGCGATCCGCGATTCGGACCTGGGCCTGAACCCGTCGTCGCAAGGCGAGCAGATCCGCGTGCCGACGCCGATGCTGACCGAAGAGCGCCGCAAGGAAATGGTCAAGCTGGTCAAGAACGAGGCGGAAGACGCCAAGATCGCGATCCGCAACATCCGCCGCGACGGCAACGAGCAGGTCAAGAAGCTGGTCAAGGACAAGCTGGCGTCGGAAGACGACGAGCGCCGCGCCACCGACGAGATCCAGAAGCTGACCGACAAGTTCATCAGCGACGTCGACCGGATGGTTGTCGACAAGGAAAAAGAAGTGCTGACGGTATAGATCGACGGTATTGATGCGCAACTACAGTCTGGATTTATGATCTTTAACAGTTCGACGACAGCGGTGCCGGAAGTTGCCGCGGTACCGCGCCATGTCGCCATCATCATGGACGGCAACGGCCGCTGGGCCACCAAGCGCCTGTTGCCGCGCGTCGCCGGCCACGTCAAGGGCGTCGAGGCCGTGCGCGGCTGCGTCGAGTCGTGCGTCGAGCGCGGCATCGAATACCTGACCCTGTTCGCTTTCTCGTCCGAAAACTGGCGCCGCCCCGAAGAAGAAGTGTCGCTGCTGATGCGCCTGTTCGTCACCGCGCTCGGGCGCGAAGTGTCGAAGATGCACGCCAACGACATCCGCCTGAAGGTGGTCGGCGACCTGTCGCGCTTCGACGCCAAGCTGCGCGACATGATCGCCAACGCCGAGCGGCGCACCGCCAATAACAGCCGCCTGACCCTGACCATCTGCGCCAACTATGGCGGCCGCTGGGACATCATGCAGGCGACCAACAAGATGGTGGCGGCCAATCCGGGCGTGACCGACTTTACCGAAGCGCAGCTGGCAGCGCACCTGGCGATGGCCTACGCGCCGGAGCCGGACCTGTTCATCCGCACCGGCGGCGAAGAGCGCATCTCGAATTTCCTGCTGTGGCAGCTGGCCTATTCGGAGCTGTACTTCACCGACACCTTCTGGCCCGACTTTTCAATCGAATCGCTCGACACCGCGATCGCCTCCTACCAGAGCCGGGAACGGCGCTTTGGCCGCACCGGCGACCAACTCGCCGAAAAGAAGACCTAATGCTCAAAACCCGGATCATCACCGCAATCGTCCTGCTGGCGGTATTGCTGCCGGTGCTGTACTTCAACAATCCAATCGCCTTTGCCGTCATCGTCACGCTGTTTTTCGGCGCCGCGATCTGGGAAGGCTTTCGCCTGTTCAATCCGGCCTCGAAAAACGCGCTCGTCATCAGCGTGTTCTGGGCGGCGGCGTTCTGCTACACCTTCTTCTACGCCGAGCCGCGCCAGGCCACGTTCTGGTTCGTCATCAGCGTCATGGTCTGGCTGCTGCGGCTGGTGCCGTCGCTGAAGATCGGCCTGCCGGCGCTCGACAGCGGCGGCAACACCTTGCTGAGCATGACGTACGCCGTTGCCATCGTCGCCTGCTTTGCCGCCATCGTGGTGCTGTACCGCCATTCGCCGCTGTACCTGCTGTCGGTGATGGTGCTGGTATGGATCGCCGACATCGGCGCCTACGCCGCCGGCCGCGCGTTCGGCAAGCGCAAGCTGGCGCCGACCATTTCGCCGGGCAAGTCGTGGGAAGGCGCCATCGGCGGCGCCATCGCCGTCGTGCTGCTGGCGAGCTTGTCGGTGCTGTTCGGCGGCCCGGCGCTGGCCGACACCTTCGCCGTGCGCGTGCAGGCGAGCCTGGGCTGGGCCGGGTTGACGGCTATACTGCTGTTGATCGCTGCCGCCAGCGTCGTCGGCGACCTGTTCGAATCGCAACTGAAGCGCCGCGCCGGCGCCAAGGACAGCAGCCGCCTGCTGCCTGGCCACGGCGGCGTGCTCGACCGGATCGACGCCCTGATCCCCGTATTGCCGCTGGCTGCCTTGATCGACACCTGGCTCTGAGAGAGTTTCATGCAATTTATTACCATCCTAGGCGCCACCGGTTCGATCGGCGTGTCGACCCTCGACGTGCTCGCGCGTCATCCCGATAAATACCAGGTCTACGCGCTGACGGCGCACAGCAAGGTCGACGAGCTGGCCGCGCAGTGCGCGCAGTTCCGCCCGCAGCGCGCCGTGGTCGGCAGCGCCGCAGCGGCAGATCAGCTCGCCCAGCTGCTGAGCGCGCACGACGTGCGCGTTGACGTCAGCTGGGGCGAGCAGGCGCTGTGCGACGTCGCCGCCGCTGCCGGCACCGACACCGTGATGGCCGCCATCGTCGGCGCCGCAGGTCTGGCACCCGTGCTGGGCGCCGCCCGCGCCGGCAAGAAGATCCTGCTGGCCAACAAGGAAGCGCTGGTCATGTCGGGCCAGCTGTTCATGGACGCGGTGCACCAGCACGGCGCCACCTTGCTGCCGATCGACAGCGAGCACAATGCGATCTTCCAGTCGCTGCCGCAGTCGTACGCGCGCTCGCCGCAAGGCGCAGGCGTGGCCAAGATCCTGCTGACGGCGTCGGGCGGGCCGTTTCTCGCGCGCGCCGTCGACACGCTCGAAGACGTCACGCCGGAGCAGGCCTGCAAGCACCCGAACTGGGTCATGGGCCGCAAGATCTCGGTCGATTCGGCCACCATGATGAACAAGGGCCTTGAAGTAATCGAGGCGCACTGGCTGTTCGGCGCCCCGGCCGCGCAGATCGAGGTGGTGATCCACCCGCAAAGCGTGATCCACTCGATGGTGTCCTACGTCGACGGCTCGGTGCTGGCGCAATTGGGCAACCCCGACATGCGCACGCCGATCGCCCACGCGCTGGCCTATCCGGAGCGGATCGACTCCGGCGTCGCGCAGCTCGACCTGACCAGCATCGGCACGCTGCAGTTCGAAAAACCCGATTTCGCCCGCTTTCCGTGCCTGGCGCTGGCGTTCGAAGCGCTAGAAGCGGGCGGCACCGCGCCGGCGCTGCTCAACGCCGCCAACGAAATCGCGGTCGACGCTTTCCTCGACAAGCGCATCGGCTTTCGCGACATCGACCGCGTGATCGCCCGCGTGATGCATGAAAACGCGCACGGCGCCGCCAGCAGCATCGAGGCGGTGATGGCGCAGGACGCGCTGGCGCGCCGCGCCGCCGGCGCCATCGTGGCGGGGCTGGCGCGATGAACTTCATCACCACCGTGCTGGCGTTCCTGCTTGCGCTGGGACCTTTGATCATCTTCCACGAGCTTGGCCACTACGCGGTGGCGCGCCTGTGCGGCGTGAAGGTGCTGCGCTTTTCGGTCGGCATGGGCAAGGTCGTCTGGTCGCGCCGTTTCGGCCCCGACCAGACCGAATGGGCGGTGTCGGCGCTGCCGCTGGGCGGCTACGTCAAGATGCTCGACGCGCGCGAAACGCCCGGCGTCGATATCGATCCGGCCGACCTGAAACGCGAATTCACCCACCAAAGCGTATGGCGCCGCATCGCCATCGTCGCCGCCGGCCCGCTGGCCAACTTCATCCTCGCCATCGCGCTGCTGGCGGCGCTGGCCATGGCCGGCACCACCGAGCCGTCGACGCGCGTGCGCGCCGCCGCCGAAACGACGGCCGCTTACCAGGCCGGCCTTCGCGGCGGCGAAAAAGTCATCGCCGTCAACGGCACGCCGGTGGCCAGCTGGCCCGAGATGCGCTGGGAGATCTTGCAGGCGATCGTCGACAAGCGCGACGCGCGCCTTGACGTCGCCCAGCCGCAGGGCGGCCAGTCCGCCGCCATCCTGCCGGCCTCGAAACTGGCCGGCCTGAACGTCGAGAGCGACGTGATGGGCGCGCTCGGACTGGAGATGGCGCTGATGCGCCCCGTCATCGAGCAGGTCATCGCCGGCGGCCCGGGCGAGCGCGCCGGTCTGCAGACGGGCGACGTCATCGCCACCGTCGACGGCAAGCCGGTCGCCGACGGCATGGCCTTGATCGCCGCGGTGCGCTCCTCGGAAGGGCGGCCACTGGCGCTGGCCGGCCAGCGCGGCGCCGGCGGCTTCGCCGTCACCGTCGCGCCGGTGTTCGACTCTAAAGCGAAAGTGTGGGCGATCCGTGTGGCCACCAGCATGATCGAGCGGGTGACCATTACCGCCGGCCCGCTGGAGGCGCTCGGCAAGGGCGCGCGCAAGACCTGGGACACCAGTGTACTGAGCCTGAAAATGATCGGCAAGATGATCACCGGCGAAGTATCGCTCAAGAACGTGACCGGCCCGATCACCATCGCCGACTACGCGGGCCAGACCGCGCGCCTGGGTCCCGAGGTGTTTTTGGGCTTTATCGCCTTCGTCAGCATCAGTCTTGGCGTGATGAATCTGTTACCAATTCCGATGCTGGATGGCGGCCATTTGCTGTATTATTCGCTGGAAGTTTTGACCGGCCGTCCCTTGCCCGAGCGGATCGGGGCATATGCACAGCGCGCCGGCATGGGCCTGCTGGCCTTGCTGATGGCGCTCGCTGTATTCAACGACCTCGCCCGGCTCCTGTAGTTGCGGTCTTTCCCGACCATGATTTTGTCCATGATTGAACCTTGATTTAGCCAATGAAATTACACTCAGATCGTTTTGCCCTGCCTTTCTTTCGCCGCAGCCTGATCGGCGCCGCCGCCCTGGCGATGTGCGCCGGCCATGCATATGCAGTCGCTCCATTCGTGGTCAAGGACATCCGCGTCGAAGGCATCCAGCGCACCGAAGCTGGCACCGTGTTCAGCTACCTGCCGGTGCGGGTCGGCGAAACGTTCGACGACGAGAAGAGCATCACCGCCATCAAGGCGCTGTACGCCACCGGTTTTTTCAAGGACGTTCGCCTCGAGGTCGACAACGGCGTGCTGGTGGTGATGGTCGAAGAGCGGCCTGCCATCTCCACCGTCGACTTCACCGGCACCAAGGAATTCGAGAAGGACGTGCTGGTCAAGGCGCTCAAGGAAATCGGCGTCGGCGAGACCAAGATCTTCGACAAGGCGTCGGTCGACCGCGCCGAGCAGGAGCTCAAGCGCCAGTACCTGTCGCACGGCCTGTACGGCGTCAAGATCACCACCACCGTCACGCCGATCGAGCGTAACCGCGTCACCGTCGTCTTCAACGTCGACGAGGGCGACATCGCCCGCATCAAGGGTATCAACATCGTCGGCAACAACGCGTTCTCCGACAAGGAACTGCGCGAAGTCATGGCGCTCAACACGAGCGGCTGGTTCACCTGGTACTCGAAGGCCGACCAGTACTCGAAGACCAAGCTGACCGGCGACATCGAGGCGCTCAAGTCGTTCTATCTGAACCGCGGCTACCTCGAGGTCAATATCGAGTCGACCCAGGTGTCGATTACGCCGGACAAGAAGGACATCTTCCTGACGGTGAATATCTCCGAAGGCGTCAAGTACACCGTCGCCGACGTCAAGCTCGAAGGCGAGATGTTCGGCCGCGAAGATGAACTCAAGTCGCTGATCGTGCTCAAACCCGGTTCGACCTATTCGGGCGAGCTGCTCACCCTCAGCAACAAGCGCATCTCGGACCGCCTCGGCACCTTCGGCTACGCTTTTGCCAACGTCAATGCCAATCCAGAGCTGGACCGGGAAAAGCGCGAAGTGCGCTTCACCTTTTTCATCGATCCGGGCAAGCGCGCCTACGTGCGCCACATGAACATCTCGGGTAACACCACCACGCGCGACGAAGTGATCCGCCGCGAATTCCGCCAGTTCGAGTCGTCCTGGTACGACGGCAACAAGATCAAGGCCTCGCGCGACCGCGTCGACCGCCTGGGCTTTTTCAAGGACGTCACCATCGACACGCCGGAAGCGCAGGGCACGTCCGACCAGGTCGACGTCAACCTGACCGTGGTCGAAAAGCCGACCGGTAACTTCATGATCGGTGGCGCCTTTTCGCAGTCGGAGAAGTTCACCTTCACCGCGGCGATCCAGCAGGCCAACTTTGCCGGCAGCGGCAACACCGTCGGCATCGAGCTCAATACGAGCCGCTACAGCCGCACGATCGCGTTCTCGCACACCAATCCGTACTTCACCGACGACGGCGTGTCGCGCTCGTTCGAGATCTACCACCGCACCACCCAGCCGCCGGCGCTCAACACCGGCAGCTTCACGGTCAAGCAGACCGGTGGCCGGATGAGCTTCGGCGTGCCGTTCTCGGAAACCGACACCGTCTTCTTCGGCGCCGGCCTGGAACGCACCAGCATCGTCACCGACGATTCCAGCCCGACCCGCTACAAGGATTACGTGCGCACGTTTACCGGCATCCCGAGCGGCGTCGGCACGGCCAACACCAATGCGTTCCCGCTGACGGCCGCCTGGCAGCGCGACAGCCGCGACAGCGCCATCACGCCGACGACCGGCCGCTTCCAGCGCGCCAACCTCGAGCTCGACCTGTTCGGCAACTCGAAATACTATCGCGCCGTGTACGAGCAGCAGTGGTACCGTCCGCTGACGCGCCTGGTCACCCTGGCGCTGAAGGGCGAGATCGACTACGGCCATGGCTTGCGCCGCACCAACTATCCGGTCTTCAAGAACTTCTACGGCGGCGGCATCGGGTCGGTGCGCGGCTACCTCAGCTCCTCGCTCGGCGTGGTCGACCCGTTCTCGGGCGACGCGCTGGGCGGCGCCAAGCGGGTCATCGGCAATGCCGAACTGCAGCTGCCGTTCCCCGGCGGCGGACCTGACCGCAGCCTGCGCTGGTTCGGTTTCCTCGACGGCGGCCAGGTCTACCAGGAAGGCCAGAAGATCCGCGCCTCCGAGCTGCGCTTCTCGGCCGGCCTGGGCGTGTCCTGGATTTCGCCGGTGGGCCCACTCAAGTTGAGTTATGCTAAGCCCCTGAACGCGAAGCCGGGCGACCGCCTGGAGCGCTTCCAGTTCCAGATGGGTACCGGTTTCTGATCGATGTGCCTGAACACTGTCCAGAATACGGAGAATTAATTTGAAAAAGCTGACTGCCTCGCTGCCCAAGCTGCTTGCCATCGCGGCGCTGTGCGCCGGCGCGACGGCGCAGGCACAAACCACGCCGGGCGCGCCGAGCCGGATCGGATTCGTCTTCACCGAGCGCCTGATGACCGAGTCGAAGCTGGCCAAGGCCGCCGACGCCAAGATCGAAGCCGAGTTCTCCAAGCGCCAGAAGGCGATCAAGGACATGCTGTCGCGCCTGAAAACGCTGTCGGAGAAGTTCGACGCCGACAACGCCAGCCTCGGTGAACCGGAGCGCACGCGCCGCTACCGCGAACTGGGCGAGCTGGAAAAAGACGTCCAGCGCACCCAGCGCGAGTACAACGAGGACCTGTTGCAGCGCAAGAGCGAAGAGCGCGCCAACATCGCGCAGAAGGCCTACAAGCTGATCGAACAGATCGCCGAGCAGGAACAGCTCGACGTGGTGCTGCAGGAGTCGGCCTGGTCGAGCCCGCGCATCGACATCACCGACAAGATCATCAAGCTGCTGGACAAGTAGAACGGTGACCATGCTTAACAAGCGCCGCGCCGCACTGGCGCTCTCACTAGGCTTGCTGGCGGCAGGCGCGGCCCAGGCGCAGGGCGGGCCGGGCCGCATCGCCGTCGTCACCACCGAACGGCTGTACACCGATTCGAGGATGGCCAAGGCGGCCGACGCCCGCATCGCGGCCGAGTTTTCCGGCCGCGACAAGGCGAACCAGGAAATGCTGGGACGGCTGAAAAAGCTGACCGACAAATTCGAGCTCGACGCGCCGGCGCTGGCCGACGTCGAGCGCACCCGCCGCGTGCGCGAGGTGCTCGACCTCGAAAAGGAAGTGCAGCGCAAGCAGCTTGCCTTCCGCGACGACCTGGTACACCGCCGCACCGAGGAGCGCGCCCGCATCGCCGAGCGCGCCGCGGTCCTGATCGGCCAGGTCGCGCAGCAGGAAAAAATCGATATCGTGCTGATCCGCGACGTGATGTGGACACGGCCGGGCAACGACATCACCGACAAAATCATCAGGCAGCTCGACAAGTAGCGCCTGAACACAGCGAACGGACAACCAGGATGGGCACGCGACTAGGTCAATTGGTCGAACGCTTGGGCGGCCAGCTGGTGGGAGATCCGAACCTGGAAGTGACCGGGATCGCACCATTGGCCGACGCCACAGGCGCCGACATCAGCTTTCTGAGCAATAGCAAACTGCGCGCCCAGGCGGCGCACAGCGGCGCGGCGGCGCTGATCGTCTCGCCGGCAGACGACGACACCGTCGCCGTCACGTACCGCGGCGCGCGCATCGTCACCCCCAACCCGTACGTGTATTTCGCCCGCGCCGCGCAGTACTTCGCCGCGCTCGTCGAGGTGCTGCCGGCAGCGGGCATCGATCCGACGGCCAGCGTCGCCGCCGGCGCCAGGGTCGATCCGAGTGCGCACATCGGAGCGCACGTGACGGTCGAAGACGGCGCCGTCATCGATGCCGGCGCCATCATCGAGGCCGGCAGCTTCATCGGCCGCGGCGCCGTCATCGGCGAAGGCACGCGCCTGTTCGCCAACGCCACCTTCCATGCGCGCTGCCAGATCGGCAAGCGCGGCATCATTCATTCGGGGGCGGTGATCGGCACCGACGGCTTCGGCTTCGCCAACGAGAACGGCGTCTACATCAAGATTCCGCAAACCGGCCGCGTGATGATCGGCGACGACGTCGACATCGGCGCGAACACCTGCATCGACCGCGGCGCACTGGCCGACACGATCATCGAAGACGGCGTCAAGCTCGACAACCAGATCCAGATCGGCCACAACTGCCACATCGGCGCGCACACGGCGATGGCCGGCTGCGTCGGCGTGGCCGGCAGCGCAAAGATCGGCAAATACTGCACTTTCGGGGGCGCCGCCATGGTGCTGGGCCACCTGACGATTGCCGACAAGGTGCACATCTCGTCGGGCAGCATGGTGTCGCGCTCGGTCCTCGAGCCGGGCCAGTACACGGGATTTTATCCGTTGGCGAAAAACGCCGACTGGGAAAAAAGTGCGGCAATCGTTCGCAATCTGGACGCCATGCGGGATAAAATCCGGGCGCTGGAAAAAACACTTAAAACGCTGACAGAACAAAAATGACAACTACCGAAAACAAGACCCTCGACATCTGCGCCATCAAGAAGCTGCTGCCGCACCGCTATCCAATGCTGCTGGTCGACCGCGTGCTGACGTGGGAAGCGAACAAGTCGATCACGGCCATCAAGAACGTCACCGCCAACGAGGAGTTCTTCAACGGCCACTTCCCGCACAAGCCGGTGATGCCGGGCGTGTTGATGATCGAAGCGCTGGCGCAGACGGCGGCGATCCTGTCGTTCCTGACGATGGGCGTGACGCCCGACGAGAATTCGGTGGTCTACTTCGTCGGCATCGACAACGCCCGCTTCAAGCGCCCGGTCGGCCCCGGCGACCAGCTGAAGATGGATGTCGAGATCGTGCGCGTCTCGCGCGGCATCTGGAAGTACAAGGCGGTCGGCACGGTCGACGGCGCCGTCGCGCTGGAAGCTGACCTGATGTGCACCATTCGCGCCACCGACGACGCCAGCAAGGCAGCGGGGCAGTAGCATGGCACTGATCCATCCAAGCGCGATCGTCGACCCCAGGGCGCAGCTCGACAGCACGGTGGAAATCGGCGCCTATTCGATCGTCGGTCCGGACGTCAGGATCGGCGCGCGCACGGTCGTCGGGCCGCACGTGGTGATCGAAGGGCACAGCACCATCGGCGAGGACAACAAGTTCTTCCAGTTCTCGTCGATCGGCGCGGCGCCGCAGGACAAGAAGTGGGCTGGCGAACCGACCCGGCTCGAAGTGGGCGACCGCAACACGGTGCGTGAATTTTGCACCTTCAACCTCGGCACCGCGCAGGACGCCGGCGTCACGCGCCTGGGCAACGACAACTGGATCTCGGCCTACGTGCACCTGGCGCACGACTGCCAGGTCGGCAGCAACACGATCTTTTCCAACAACGCCCAGCTGGCCGGGCACGTGATCGTCGGCGACTGGGCCATCTTGTCGGGCTACGTCGGCGTGCACCAGTTCTGCAAGATCGGCGCGCACGCCTTCATCGGCATGTACACCAGCCTGACCCAGGACGTGCCCCCATTCGTGCTGGTGTCGGGTAACCCGGCCGGCGCGCGCGGCGTCAACATCGAGGGCATCAAGCGGCGCGGCTTCACTCGCCCGCAGATCGACGCCATCCGCGTCGCCTACAAGCTGGTGTACCGCAGCGGCCTGACCCTGGAAGAAGCGAAAACCGCGCTGGCCGAGGCGGAAGCGGGCGGCGACGACGAGTCCGCGCCGCAGTTGCGCGCCTTCCGCGAGTTCCTCGGGACCGCGAGCCGTGGCATCGTCCGCTGACATTTCGGTCGCCGTTGTCGCCGGCGAGGTGTCCGGCGACATGCTTGCCGGGCGCCTGCTGGCGGGCCTGCGCGCGCAGCTGCCGAACGCGCGCTTTCACGGCATCGGCGGGCCGCGCATGGCCGAACAAGGCTTCGTGTCGGACCTGCAGATGGACACGCTGACCGTGCGCGGCCTGTTCGAAGTGATCCCGCGCTACCGCGACATCAAGCGCATCCAGAACACCTTGCGCGACCGCCTGCTGGCCGAACGGCCGGCCGTTTTCATCGGCGCCGACTATCCCGGCTTTAACCTCGGCCTCGAGATGCAGCTGAAAGCGGCCGGCATCCCGACGGTGCACTTCGTCAGCCCGCAGATCTGGGCCTGGCGCGGCGGGCGCATCAAGAAGATCCAGAAGGCGGTCTCGCACATGCTGGTGATCTTCCCGTTCGAGGAAGAGATTTACCAGAAGGCCGGCGTGCCGGTCACCTACATCGGCCACCCGCTGGCCGAGATGATTCCGCTGCAGCCGGACCAGGACCGGGCGCGCCGCGCGCTCGGCATCGACACCGGTGCGCGCGTGGTGACGGTGATGCCGGGCAGCCGCATGGGCGAACTGAAGTACCTGGCCGAGCCGTTTGTCGGCGCCGTCAAGCTGCTCGCAGCGCGCGACCCTGGCCTGCGCTTCGTCGTGCCGATGGCGGGCGACAAGCAGCGCGCCTACTTCAATGAACTGGTGGAGCGCGCTGGCCTGTCCGACGTCGACATCCTGCTGGTCGACGGCCAGTCGCACAGCGCCATCGGCGCCGCCGACGCCGTGCTGGTGGCGTCGGGCACCGCGACGCTGGAAGTGGCGCTGTTTAAAAAGCCGATGGTGATCGCCTACAAGGTGATGGGAGCGTCGTGGCAGATCATGCGCCACATGGGCTACCAGCCGTGGATCGGCCTGCCGAACATCCTGGCGCGCGAGTTTCTCGTACCCGAACTGCTGCAGCACGCCGCCACGCCGCAAGCGCTGGCAGACGCCGTATGGCAGCAGCTGAGCGACGCGCCTGGCCGCCTGCGCCTGGTGCAGCGCTTCACCGACATGCACCACAGCCTGCTGCGCAACAGCGCGCAGGAAAGCGCCGCTGCCGTCATGCGCATCATCGAGGCTTCACCGTCATCATGACCAAAAAGAAAATCAATTTTTATCCCGGGCTGAAGAAGTCCCAGTATCCGTTCACCGCCGACGACATCGTCTGCGGCGTCGACGAAGCCGGCCGCGGGCCGCTGGCCGGCCCGGTGTTTGCCGCCGCCGTGATCCTCGACCCGCGCCGCCCGATCGACGGCCTGCGCGACTCGAAGAAGCTGACCGCCGAACGGCGCGACGAACTGGCGCCGCAGATCAAGCAGTACGCGCTGGCGTGGGCGATCGCCGAATGCTCGCACGAAGAGATCGACGCCATCAACATCCTGCAGGCGACCATGCTGGCGATGCGCCGCGCCGTCGAGGCGCTGCACATGCTGCCGACGATCGCCCTGATCGACGGCAACCGCAGCCCGGTGATGTCGGTGCGCTGCCACCCGATCATCGAGGGCGACGACAAGGTCCATTCGATTTCGGCCGCCTCGATCCTGGCCAAGACGGCGCGCGACGCCGCGCTGGTGACCTTGCACCAGCAGTATCCGCAATACGGCTTCGACCAGCACAAAGGCTACAGCACCCGCATGCACATGGAGCGCTTGCGCGAACACGGCGCCTGCCCGGTGCACCGCCGTTCGTTCGCGCCGGTGCGCCTGGTGCTGGCCGGCGAAATCAACCTCGACACGCTGCCGCTCGACTTCGACCTGGCGAACGAAGAATGAAAACCATCACCTCGCGCGACAATCCGCTGTACAAGGAACTCAAGCTGCTGGCGGCCAGTTCGCAGGCGCGCCGCAAGGCCGGCCGCACCTTGCTCGACGGCGTGCACCTGTGCCAGGGCTACCTGCAGCTGCGCGGCGCGCCGCTGCAGTGCATCGTCAGCGAAGCGGCGCTGGCGAACCCCGAAGTGGCCGACATCGTGCAGCGCTGTGAAGAAGCGCGCGCCCACGTCACGGCGCTGCCCGATGCGCTCTACAACGCCGTCAGCCAGGTCGAGCATGGCGTCGGCCTGATGTTCCTGGTCGATACGCCGGCGCGCGAGGTGGCCGGTGCGCTGACGTCGTCCGCCGTCCTGCTCGACAACCTGCAAGATCCCGGCAATGTCGGCTCGATCCTGCGCAGCGCCGCCGCGGCCGGCATCACCCAGGTCTACTGCAGCGCCGGCACCGCGTTCTGCTGGTCGCCGAAGGTGCTGCGGGCGGCGATGGGCGCCCACTTCGTGCTCGAGATTTACGAAAATGTCGACCTGGCCGACCTGGTCAAGAACGCCACCGTGGCAGTGCTGGCCACCAGCGGCTACGCCGAGCAGCGCCTGTACGACGTCGACCTGCGCCGGCCGGTGGCGTGGCTGCTGGGGCACGAAGGGCAGGGCGTGGCCGACGACCTGCTGGCACTGGCCACCCACCAGGTGGTCATTCCCCACCTCGGCCAGATCGAGTCGCTCAACGTCGCTGCCTGCGCCGCCGTGTGCTTTTTTGAGCAATTGCGCCAAAATCAAGCGTAGACGGGTTGGTTGCTCTAGGTTAATCTTTGAGCTTGAAGCTTAAGGAGTAGAGATGGATATCGGGCATTTGCATTTTTTGGTGGCGGAAGCGGATCCCTCGCAGCGCCTGACGCTCGTCGAGCTGCTCGGCAGCCTTGGCGCCAGCCAGGTCACCGAGGTGCCGGATGGCCATACGGCGCTGCGCTGTTTCCAGGATTCGTTCACGCCGACGGTCAACGTGGCGATCATCGACCTGGCGCTGCCCGGCATGGATGGCCTCGAGCTGATTCGCCAGCTGGCCGCGATGAACTGCCGCGCGCGCCTGATCGTCGTCGGCTCGCAGCCGAGCAATCTGATGTTCTCGGTCGAGACGATGGCGCAGGCGTACGGCTTCGAGCTGCTCGGCGCCATCAGCAAGCCGGTATCGGCCGCCAGGCTGCAGGCGCTGCTCGACAACTACGTCCCGCCGCGGCTCGCCTCGAGCCAAGCGAAGGGCCCGAGCTTCACCTTTTCCGACGTCGGCATCGGCATGCAGGCCGGCCAGTTCGAGCCATTTTTCCAGCCGAAGATCGAACTCGAAACCGGCCAGGTCAAGGGCTTAGAGGCGTTCGCGCGCTGGCGCCATCCGGAGCACGGCATGCTCGGTCCCGGCTCGTTCATCGACGCGCTCGAGCAGAACAACCGCATCGACTTCCTTGACTGGAGCATGATCGAAAAGTCGGTGAAGGCGTGCCGCCGCTTCCACGACCAGGGCGTGCCGATATCGATCTCGATCAACCTGGCGCCCGAGACGCTGGCCCATCCGGCGTTCATGCAGCAGATCTCGGCCTGCGTCGGGCGGCACCGCGTCATGCCCGACTACATCACCTTCGAGATGCCCGAGTCGTCCGTGCTGACGACCGACCCGAGCTTCCTCGAGCGCCTCGTGCGCCTGCGCATGGCCGGCTACGGCCTGGCGATCGACGACTACGGCACCGGGCGCTCGAACCTGCAGCTGCTGGCGCGCATTCCCTTTTCGGAGCTGAAGATCGACCGCAGTTTCGTCGACGGCGCTTCAAAAAAGCGGGCGCTGGGCACCGTGCTCAGTTCCTGCCTGGGCCTGGCGCGCAGCCTGGACCGGATGTCGGTGGCGGTCGGCGTCGAGACCAAGCAGGACTGGGATTTCCTGCAAGGGCTGGGCTGCACGTACGCGCAGGGTTATCACATCGCCAGCCCGATGGAAGCCGACGCGTTTCCAGGCTGGCTCGAGGACTGGCGCCTGTTTTTCTGACGGAAAGTATTCAAATTACGTCAGCGCGAACGTACGTTTGACTGCGTTCAGTGCCGGTACTAATATCGGCATATGGAAACGCGCATTGCAGAACTCGAGTCAGACATTGCCGCAATGAAAATCGATATCGCGGTGATCAAGGCGCATGGCGCGACCAAGTCGGATATCGCCGAGTTGAAACGATCCTTTGCCGAGTTAAAGGGGTCGATTGCCGCGGACATGGCCGAGTTTAAGGGATCGATTGCGGCGGACATGGCCGGGTTTAAGGGGTCGATTGCGGCGGACATGGCCGAGTTGAAGGGATCGATTGCGGCGGACAACGCTGAGTTGAAGGGTTCGATTGCCGCGGAGTTTGCCGAGATGAAGGGAGTGATTGCCGCGCATATCGCCGAGACAAAGGCATCGATTGCCGAGGCGAAAACCTCGATGATCATGTGGGTGGTGAGCGCGATTTTTCTCGCTCAACTTCTCCCCATTTTGGCTAACATGCTGGCCGAGTAACGGACTTGAACACTCGCATTGCAAGAATTGAGGCAGACATTGCCGAAATCAAGATTGATCTCGCGGTCATCAAGGCGCGGTTTGCCACCAAGGCTGACTTCGCCGAGTTAAAGCGGTCGAATGCGGCGGACCTTACCGGAATGAAGTCATCGATTGCTAAGGCGAGAACCTCCAATCATCATTTCACTGATCGCCGCAGTTTTTCTTGCGCAACTGCCCGCCATTCTGACTGAAGTGCTGAACAAGTAGCCGCCGTGGTATGACGGGACGCCGAGCCCCCGGTTCTTGGGTCGGACCTCGGAATTGCTTGCGCCGTCAGTGCCGAATGCCGCTGACGCTAACACCGTCTCTCCCGCCGAGGCGGGAATCGATAAGACACCGCAGCCTAATACTCCCGGCGGTTCGGCTTGATCTCCTGCAGGATTGTCGTCGCGATCTCTTCGATCGACTTGGTCGTCGACGACAGCCAGCGAATCCCTTCGCGCTTCATCATCAGCTCGGCCTCGTTGACCTCATAGCGGCAGTTCTCGATCGAGGCGTACTTGCTGCCTGCGCGCCGCTCGTGGCGGATCTCGGAGAGGCGCTCGGGCGTGATGCTGAGGCCGAAAATCTTCTCCTTGAACTCGGGCAGCGACGACGGCAGCTTGCCGCGCTCGAAGTCGTCCGGGATCAACGGATAGTTGGCCGCCTTGATCCCGTACTGCATCGCCAGATACAGGCTTGTTGGCGTCTTGCCGGAGCGCGACACGCCCACCAGGATCACGTCGGCCGACGACAGGTTCTTGTGCGACTGGCCGTCGTCGTGCGCCAGCGAGAAGTTGATCGCCTCGATGCGCGCCTTGTACTCCTGGCTGTCGACGATGTTGTGCGAGCGCCCGATGGTGTGGGTCGACATCACGCCGAGCTCCTGCTCGAGCGGTGCGACAAAAGTCTGGATCAGGTCCATGTGCATGCCGCTGGCGGTGCGGATCACCGCCGACAGGTCCGGCTTGACGAGGGTCGAAAACACGATCGGGCGCTGGCCGTCGGCGGCGAACGCCTCGTTGATCTTGCGGGCGGCATCGCGCGCCTTGTCGATGGTGTCGATGAAGGGCAGGCGCACCTGGCGAAAGCGCATCTCGAACTGCGACAGCACCGCGTGGCCGAACGTCTCGGCGGTGATGCCGGTGCCGTCCGAGACGAAAAACACCGTGTGCTGCGAGGCGGGCATGGGAGGGCGGGCTTCAATACTCATAGGATGTGGTCGTTAAGATAACGTTTATTCAAGATTGTGCGGTGTACATTGGAAGGGTCCGGGGTAAAATGCTCGGCATTGGATTCAATTGTGCTGCACGCGGACAAGAATAACAAGAAAACCCTCCGCCGGCCTCCCGCGACGATTTCTATCATCAGTAAGGTGTTTATTATGACCAGCATGACTAACGCAGCAACCAAGGAGCCCGACGTGGCCGCCGGCGCAGAAGCAGTCTACGTCGCTTCGTTCGAGCACTTGCGCATGACCGATGTCGAATCGGTCGGCGGCAAGAACGCTTCGCTCGGCGAGATGATCAGCCAGCTCGCCGAAGCGGGGGTGCGCGTGCCGGGCGGCTTTGCCACCACGGCGCAGGCGTTCCGCGACTTCCTCGATCATGCCATCGACGGCGGCGCTTCGCTGGGCGACCGCATCGCCACCCGCCTCGAGGGCCTGAACATCGACGATGTGCGCTCGCTCGCCGTCGCCGGCGCCGAGATCCGCAAGTGGATCGTCGAGACCCCGTTCCAGCCACGCCTGCAACAGGAAATCGAACAATTCTACGACCGCCTGGTCGCTGATTCAGAAACCGAAATGTCGTTCGCCGTGCGCTCGTCGGCCACCGCCGAAGACCTTCCGGATGCGTCGTTCGCCGGCCAGCAGGAGTCGTTCCTGAACGTCGTCGGCATCGACAACGTGTTAGAGGCGATGAAGCACGTGTTCGCCTCGCTGTACAACGACCGCGCCATTTCGTACCGCGTGCACAAGGGTTTCACCCACGCTGAAGTGGCCTTGTCGGCCGGCGTGCAGCGCATGGTGCGCTCGGACCTGGGCGCAGCCGGCGTGATGTTCACCATCGACACCGAGTCCGGCTTCAAGGACGTCGTGTTCGTCACCTCCAGCTACGGCCTGGGCGAGACGGTGGTGCAGGGCGCGGTCAATCCGGACGAGTTCTACGTCCACAAGCCGATGCTCAAGCTGGGCAAGTCGCCGGTCATCCGCCGCAACATCGGCTCGAAGCTGATCAAGATGGAATTTACCGCCGAGGCGAAAGCCGGCCGCTCGGTCAAGACCGTCGACGTGCCGATCGAAATGCGCAACCGCTATTCGCTGACCGACGCCGAAGTGGTCGAATTGGCCAAGTACGCCGTCATCATCGAAGACCACTACGCCCGTCCGATGGACATCGAGTGGGGCAAGGACGGCCGCGACGGCAAGCTGTACATCCTGCAGGCGCGCCCGGAGACGGTCAAGTCGCAGCAGAAGTCGACCGATGCGCAGCAACGCTTCAAGCTCAAGGGCAGCGGCACCGTGCTCACGTCGGGCCGCGCGATCGGCCAGAAGATCGGCGCCGGTCCGGTGCGCGTCATCAACGACCCGTCGGAGATGGACCGCGTGCAGCCAGGCGACGTGCTGGTGGCCGACATGACCGACCCTAACTGGGAGCCGGTGATGAAGCGCGCTTCGGCGATCGTCACCAACCGCGGCGGGCGTACCTGCCACGCGGCGATCATCGCGCGCGAACTGGGCGTGCCGGCAGTTGTCGGCTGCGGCGACGCCACCGAAGTGCTCAAGGACGGCACGTTCGTGACCGTCGTCTGCGCCGAAGGCGACGAAGGCAAGATCTACGACGGCCTGCTCGAGACGGAAGTGTCGGAAGTGGCGCGCGGCGAACTGCCGCCGATCGACGTCAAGATCACCATGAACGTCGGTAATCCGCAGCTCGCGTTCGACTTCCAGTCGATCCCGAACCACGGCGTCGGCCTAGCGCGTCTCGAGTTCATCATCAACAACAACATCGGTGTGCACCCGAAGGCGATCCTCGAGTACCCGAACATCGATGCCGACTTGAAAAAGGCGGTCGAATCGGTCGCCCGCGGCCACGCTTCGCCGCGCGCGTTTTACGTCGACAAGCTGGCCGAAGGCATCGCCACCATCGGCGCGGCGTTCTGGCCGAAGCCGGTCATCGTGCGCCTGTCCGACTTCAAGTCGAACGAGTACAAGAAGCTGATCGGCGGCTCGCGCTACGAGCCGGACGAAGAGAACCCGATGCTGGGCTTCCGCGGCGCGGCGCGCTACCTGGCGGCCGACTTTGCCGGCGCCTTCGAGATGGAATGCGCGGCGATGAAGCGCGTGCGTAACGACATGGGCCTGACCAACGTCGAGATCATGGTGCCGTTCGTGCGCACGCTGGCCCAGGCCGAAAAGGTCATCAACCTGCTCGCCAAGAATGGCCTCGAGCGCGGCAAGGACGGCCTGCGCATCATCATGATGTGCGAAGTGCCGTCGAACGCCATCCTGGCCAAGGAATTCCTGAAGTTCTTCGACGGCTTCTCGATCGGCTCGAACGACCTGACCCAGCTCACGCTCGGCCTGGACCGCGATTCGGGCATGGCGCTGCTGGCGGCCGACTTCGACGAGCGCGACCCGGCAGTCAAGGCGCTGCTGTCGATGGCGATCAAGGCATGCCGCGAAGAGGGCAAGTATGTCGGCATCTGCGGCCAGGGTCCGTCCGACCATCCCGACTTCGCTGCCTGGCTGGTCGAGCAGGGCATCGGCTCGATGTCGCTCAATCCGGATTCGGTGATCGATACGTGGCAGAAGCTGGCCGCGCTGAAGGCGTAACCGGCTCGCCGGCGACGTAAAAAAAACCCGCTGCCGGCAAAGGCAGCGGGTTTTTTTTGACCTGAGAATATGCGCGGCGCCTAGAACTCGGTGCTGGCAGAAACGACCAGGGTGCGCGGCGCGCCCAGCACCAGGTAACCGGCGCCCGGATAACCGCCGGCCGACGCCCAGTAGTTCTTGTCGGCGGCGTTGTCGAGGCGCGCGCGCAAGGTGACGGCGCGCCCGACCAGGCGGGTAACGTAGCTGGCGCCGAGATCGAGCCGGGTCCATGACGGCAGCTTCTGCAGGTTGGCGCCATCGGCGAACTGGCCGGAGGTGTAGAGCGTGCGCGCGGTCAGGGTCAGGCCCGGAACAGCGGCGATATCGAATTCCGCGCCGAGGTTAAGCTGGGTGTCGGGCACGCCGATCACGTCCTTGCCCTGGTTGATGGCGCCGGCGGTGACGCGCTGCTCGGCGTCGAGCAAGGTCAGGCCGCCCAGCACGCGGATGCCGCGCAGCGGCGTGCCGAAGGCGGACAGTTCAAGGCCGCGGTTGCGCTGTTCGCCGAACACGCCAAAACGCCGGTTCAGCACATACGCCGACGGCTGGGTGGTGGTAAATAAGGCCGCGCTCATGCCGACCTTGCCGGCGTCGACCTTGACGCCGAATTCCTTTTGCCGCGAGGTGTACGGGGCGAACGTTTCGCCCGTGTTGTCGATGTCGGTGCCGGAAGCGACCGCGCCTTGCTGGAGGCCTTCGCTGTAGTTGGCGTACACCGACACGCCCGGCATCGGCTTTACCACCACCCCGGCCACCGGCGTGACGGCGTCGCTGTCGTAGCGCGCGTTCTCGGCGCCGCTGGTGTAGTCGTAGCTGAAGTCCTTGATGCGCTGGTGGCGCGCGCCCACCGTCAGCAGCACCTTGTCGCCGGCAAAGGAGATCGTATCGGCTACCGCATAACTGGACAAGATGGTGTTGCGCGTGACCTGCGGCGCACGCAAGCTGCCGCCGGCAAAAAAGTCGGCGGCCGGCGCGGCGACGTCGACGGGAGCGTAGATGCTGGTTTTAAAGCCGGTAATGAAGTCGCTGAGCGCATACGCGTTGCGCGACTTCTGCGACAAGCCGGAAGCGGTGGCGCTCAGCGTGTGCTTGACCGCGCCGGTGCGGACGGCGCCGCGGATGCCGACTTCGCCGGTGCGCACCTGGTCTTCGCGCACGTTGTCGAAGCGGTACATGACGGCGTCGCCGTTGACCCCCGCCAGGGTAGGCGAGGCCAGGATGTTCGACTCGTCGCCCGAGCGCGTGCCCAGCGCGGCCCACGCCACCACGTCCGGCGCCACGTCAAGTTCGCCGCGCAGCGTGGCGAAGGTGTCGCGCTCGTCGGAGCGGGTCCAGCGCTGCGCCCAGCTGCGGTGCGCGTCCGGGGCGGCAGGCAGCGCCAGGCCGGCGCCCGGCGTCACGCTCGGGCGCGGTCTGCCCAGCTGGTGATCCTGATAGCCGACATCGGCCGACAGGCGGTAGTTGCGGGCGCGGTGATCGAGCCCGATTGACAATACGGTCAAGCCGCGCTGTTCGCGATCGACGCCGGTGTCGCCGCTGCGCCGAACAGCGTTGATGCGCACGCCGTTTTGCTCATTCGGGCCGAAGCGGCGGCCGATGTCGGCGGCGGCGTACCGCTGGCCGCCGCTTTCGGTGCCCAGCGTGAACTGGGTCAGCGGCGTATTCGCCGCGCGCTTGGGCACCAGGTTGATGGTGCCGCCGATGCCGCCGCCGCCCGGAGCGGCGCCGTTGAGGAAACTGCTGGCGCCGCGCAGCACTTCCACGCGCTCGAGCAGTTCAGAGGCGACGAACTGGCGCGGCAGCAGGCCGTACAAACCGTTGTAGGCCAGGTCGTCTGAGTTGACGGCAAAGCCGCGGATCACATACAGCTCCTGGTAGTTGCCGAAGCCGCGCGCCACCCGTACCGACGGGTCGTTCTGCAGCACGTCGGCCACGCTGCGCGCCTGCTGGTCCTGGATCAGCGCCTGGGTGTAGTTGGTGCTGTTGAACGGCATGTCCATCACGTCGACATTACCGAGCAGGCCGAGGCGACCGCCGCGCGCCACCTGGCCGCCGGCGTAGGACCTCGGCAGGCCTTGCGCCGAGGCGTCCGCCGAAGCGCTGATGACGACGGTGGCGATCGGGCCGGATTGTTCGGTGACGACCTGGGCCTGGGCGGCGGCGCTGGCGAGCAGCATGGCGGCCAGCGCGAATGGGGAGAGGGGGAAGCGGGCAGGGTGCATGATCGGTCTTGGTGGGATGAGAATGATTATCATTATGCCCAGCGACCTTGCGTTTGTAAATGAGAACCATTATTATTTGCATTTTCGATCTTGTTCCGGCACTTTCACAACATGACTCCCGTTACCGTCCGCCGCTGGGCCTGGATCCACAAGTGGAGCAGCCTGGTGTGCACGCTGTTCATGCTGCTGCTGTGCCTGACGGGCCTGCCGCTGATCTATCACCACGAGATCAGCCACCTGCTGGGTAACGACGTCGAGGCGCCGGTCATGGCGCCAGGCACGCCGAAGGCCGATCTCGACCGCGTGATCGCAGCCGGCCGCGCGATGTATCCCGACAAGATGATGATGTACATGTCGCAGGAAGCCGACGAGCCCGATATCTGGAACCTGACGCTGGGCGACACCCCGACCGATGAAAACTACAAGCCGATCGCGGTCGACGCGCGCACCGCGCAAGTGCTCGCCGAGCCGGCTTTCGAAGGCGGCGGCTTCATGTCGATGATGTTTCACCTGCACGTCGACCTGTACGCCGGCATCTGGGGCAAGCTGTTTCTCGGCGCGATGGGCCTGCTGCTGATCGTCGCCATCGTCTCCGGCGTGGTGCTGTACGCGCCGTTCATGCGCAAGCTCGAATTCGGCACGGTGCGGCGCGAGCGCACGACGCGCCTGAAATGGCTCGACCTGCACAACCTGCTCGGTATCGTCACGCTGGTGTGGGCGCTGGTGGTGGGCGCCACCGGCATGATCAACACCTGGGCCGAACTGCTGCTCGACGTGTGGAAGAGCACCGAACTGGCCGAGATGGTCAAGCCGTACCAGGGCGCGGCGGCGGCGCCGGCCAGCGCGCCGGTGCGGCAGGCGGTGGCGCATGCCGAAGCGGCCGAGCCGGGCATGAAGGTCGCCTTCGTGGCCTTTCCCGGCACGCCGTTTACCAGCACCCACCACTACGGCGTGTTCATGCGCGGCGAGTCGGCACTGACCTCGCGCCTGTATCAGCCGGTGCTGGTCGACGCGCAGAGCGGGCAGGTGACCGACCGGCGCCGCTTGCCGTGGTATCTGAGCGCGCTGTTCCTCTCGCAGCCGCTGCATTTCGGCGACTACGGCGGCGCATGGATGAAGTTCTTGTGGGCGCTGCTCGACATCGCCACCATCATCGTGCTTGGCAGCGGCGTGTATCTGTGGCTGCGGCGCGGCGCCACGGCCGGCAAGGCCACGCGCGCCGCGGCCGGCTCCGGCGTTGAGGCGCTGTGAGGCGCCGCTTCATCGCGTTGTGGGGCGCGCCGCTGCTGCTGGGGATGCTGACCGCGCTCGGCCTGGTGGCGGCGTTGCTGGGCGACGGCATGTGGGACACCGTGTCGGCGCTCGCGCTGGGCGCGCCGGTACTGGCGGGCGCCTGGTTCGGGCTGCGCCGCCGGGGTTGACTCTTTGCTAAAACCGGATAGACTGCTGCTATCGAACAGAAGGACAGAACAGCCATAGATACCTATCTCATCGCCGCACAAACCCTCGTCGCCCATCATGGGCCTCGGGGGTTTTTGTTTTTTGAATTACTGAAGTCGACTACTCGTGCAAGGAACTGATATGGCCGATTGGATTTACTGGCTGGTGGCAGCGGGCGTGCTGGTGTTGTTCGAACTGTTCACCGGCACGTTCTACCTCTTGATGATCGCCATCGGCGTGGGCTTCGGCGCGCTGGCCGCGCTGATGGGTTTGAGCCTGCCGGCGCAGACCATCGCCGCCGCCGTGGTCGGCCTGGTCGCCACCGGGCTGCTGCACCGCAGCCGCTTTGGCCGGCCGGCGCGCGGCGACCCGGCGCGCGACCGCAATGTCAACATCGACATCGGCCAGCACCTCACGGTCGAGGCCTGGCGCGACGGCAAGGCGCGCGTCATGTACCGCGGCGCCTTGTGGGACGTCGAGCTGGCGCCGGGTGCGCAGTCGCAGGCAGGCGTTTTCAAGATCGTCGAAGTGCAGGGCAGCCGGCTGATCGTCGCCGGCGCGTAAGTACCATCATCTAATCAAAAGGCTCAACATGGAATTCAATTTCGGAACTGTGGCGCTGGTGCTGTTCGTCGTCGCGATGGTGTTTGTGTTCAAGACCATCAACGTGGTGCCGCAGCAGCACGCCTGGGTGGTCGAGCGGCTCGGCAAATACCACGCGACGCTGGCGCCTGGCCTGAACATCGTGGTGCCGTTCATCGACCGCGTGGCGTACAAGCATATTCTCAAGGAGATCCCGCTCGACGTGCCGCCACAGGTCTGCATCACCAAGGACAATACGCAGCTGCAGGTCGACGGCATCCTGTACTTTCAGGTCACCGACGCGATGCGCGCCTCGTACGGATCGTCGAACTACATCGCAGCGATATCGCAGCTGGCGCAGACGACGCTGCGTTCGGTGATCGGCAAGATGGAGCTCGACAAGACGTTCGAGGAGCGCGACCACATCAACACCACGATCGTCAACGCGATCGACGAATCGGCCGCCAACTGGGGCGTGAAAGTGCTGCGTTACGAGATCAAGGACCTGACGCCGCCCAAAGAGATCCTGCACGCGATGCAGGCGCAGATCACCGCCGAGCGCGAAAAACGCGCGCTGATTGCCGCCTCTGAAGGGCGCAAGCAGGAGCAGATCAACATCGCCGACGGCGAGCGCGCCGCGCAGATCGCCCGTTCCGAAGGTGAGAAGCAGGCGCAGATCAACCGCGCCCAGGGCCAGGCATCGGCGATCATTGCACTGGCCGACGCCAGCGCCACGGCGCTGCGCCAGATCGGCGCGGCCATCAGCGAGCCGGGTGGACAGGAAGCGGTCAATCTGCGCGTGGCGGAGAAGTACGTCGACGCGTTCGCCAACCTGGCCAAGACCAACAACTCGATCATCGTGCCGGCCAACCTTGGCGAGATGAGCGGGCTCATTGCCAGCGCCATGCAGATCGTCAAAACCCAAAAATGACGGTTGCGCGGCCGCCGGTCACGGCCGCAACAAGATGCCGGGATAGTACTTTCTGGAGCCCTTGAATTTGGTGCGTTCGTCATCCCGGTTGTCGCCTTTGAACGAACAGTGCACCCAACCCGATGATTTAATCCCGGGTATGAAGTTCTCCAGCATCAGCTGGTCGTCATCGATATTCTCTTTCATCCAGGACGCCACCTCGTAGACGGAAAAGCCGCTGACGTGAAAATCAACGGCTTCGCCCTTGCAATGCTGGGACGATTCGCTGCCGCCGACCGCGGTGTTGACCGCGCGGCATCGATAACCGCTATGGACGACAATCGCTCGCTGGAAATGCGCTCGCACCGGCTCCAGCACGTTGCGGCAAAGCGAACGCAGGTTCGCCATGACGACGGGCGAATCGGGCGCATTCGCAATCTTGCAGGAAGTGCGCGCGCCCGGGCAAGAATGTCAGTTCTGGCCGGCGGCAATCCCCGGCGTGACGCGCCCATTGCCCCAGCATGAAATGGGCGGACGCTTCCGTGCATGCAGCCGCAGTGCTGAAGGCGAACAGCGAGCCGACGAACGCAGCGACGGCGAAAGGCTTGCTCATCTCGTCCCCTGGGAAGTGATATGCCAGCTGAAATCATGCGCGCCAGGCGCGGCGTTTGGCTGATGTGTGAGGTCGCACAATGCCCATGCCCGAACTTTATCAATACCAAGGATTCTTGATGGGCAATAAATTACGCGGAGCATGGTAATCTCGCCCGTGTCAATCTGTTGGTCAACCGAGGAGCAGCAATGGCGGCATTGAAAGTCATAGTCATCACCGGCAGTTCGGACGGCATCGGCGCGGCGATGGCGCGCCAGCTGGCCGCCGGCGGTGGCGTGGCACTGGTACTCGCCGCGCGCAATCGCGCCGCGCTGGAAACGGTGGCCGGCGCATGCAGCGCGCTCGGCGCGCAGACACTGGTGGTGCCGACGGACGTCGGTGTGCAGCAGCAGTGCTGCGACCTGGTGGCGCAGGCGGTGGCGCGCTTCGGGCGCATCGATGCGCTGATTAACAACGCCGGCCGTTCGGCCCATGCGCTGTTCGCCGATGTCGATGACCTGGCCTGGTATGAAGAGCTCATGCGCGTCAATTTCTGGGGCAGCGTGTGGTGCACCCACGCCGCGCTGCCGCACCTGTTGGCGTCCGGCGGCAGCATCGTCGCGGTATCGTCGCTGGCAGGGCTGGTCGGCGTGCCGGGACGCACCGCGTATGGCGCTACCAAGTTCGCCATGACCGGCTTTTTCGAAGCGCTGCGGGTCGAATTGAAGGAGGCCGGGGTCAGCGTGACGACCGCGTATCCGGGCGTGGTGGCGACGATGATTCGTCACCACGGCTTCAATGCCGCCGGCGGACAGGCTGGCGTGAGCTCGCTGAAGGAGGAGGGGGCGATGCCGGTCGAGGAGTGTGCGCGACTGATCGTCGACGGCATGGACCGGCGCCGGCGCGAGGTGGTGATGACGGCCAAGGGAAAGATCGGCCGCTTCCTCAAGCTGCTGGCGCCCGGGCTGGTCGACATGCTGGCGCTGGCGGCGGTCAAGGATGATGCAAAGCCGCATTAGCGGTTCACGACGGTGTTGAAATTAACGATCCGATCGTGGCGCCGGCGGGTTATTTAAGCTTGGTTAAAGGAAACCGGCTTATAACGTAGTGACACCAACTGCCGGGAGACGGGACATGCAACGATTCATTCGCGCCAACAAGGGCTTGCTGATGTTCCTCTTCTTGTTCGGTATTTTCCGCACCGCTGTGGCGGACTGGAATCCGATCCCGTCCGGCTCGATGCGGCCCAACCTGCTCGAGGGCGACGTGGTGCTGGTGAACCGTCTCGCGTTCGACCTCAAGGTGCCGCTCACCGACATCATCGTCACGCACCTTGGCGACCCGCAGCGCGGCGACGTCGTCACCTTCAGTTCGCCGAAAGACGGCACGCGCCTGATCAAGCGCGTCATCGGTCTGCCGGGCGACGTGGTGGAAATGCGCGACGAGCAGCTGACCATCAACGGCCAGCCGGCCACGTACTCGCAGCCGATTGAGGCGACCGAGCCGCTCGCCGGCAGCATCATCAGCGCGCTGCAGCTGACCGAAACGGTAGGCGGCGGACAGCGCCGCATCCAGGTCATGCCGCAAGTGGCGGCGATGCGCAATTTTGCGCCGCTGACGATCCCGCCGGGCGAGTACCTGATGCTGGGCGACAACCGCGACAACAGCGCCGACTCGCGCGTCATCGGCCTGGTGCCGCGCGCGCTATTGATCGGCCGCGCCGAGCGGGTGCTGGTGTCGGCCGACATGCTGGGCAACTGGATGCCGCGCACGGAGCGCTTCGGCAAGTCGCTGGCGCGCTGAGCCAGCCTCAGCGGAAAGAGGGCCGATACGGTAAAATTCGCGTCCGGTTGTTCGCATGTGCGGCGCCAATTTTTTTTAGGCACTGACGCATGCAGCGAATGTTGACCGTAATGCTTGCTTTTCTCGGCATGGTGGGCGCGCTCGCGATCGACACCTACCTGCCATCGATGCCGGCGATCGGCCGCGAATTCAATGTCGGAGCCGTTGCGGTCCAGCAGACGCTGTCGATCTTCCTGTTCGCCTTCGCCTTCATGATGCTGTTCTACGGCACGCTGTCCGATTCGCTCGGCCGCCGCCCGGTGATCATGGTCGCGCTGGTGGTCTACACGCTGGCCTCGATCGGCGCGGCGCTGGCGCCGAGCTTTGGCTGGCTGCTGGTGTGCCGCGCGCTGCAGGGCCTGTCGGCCGGCTCCGGCTCGGTGATCGGCGCGGCCATCGTGCAGGACCGCTTTTCCGGACCGCAAGCACAGAAGATGATGTCGCACATTATGATGGTGTTCGGCCTGGCGCCGGCCATCGCGCCTGTTCTTGGCGGCTGGCTGCACGTGCACTTCGGCTGGCGCTCGACATTCTGGTTCCTGGCCGGCTTCGGCGCGCTGATGGTGCTGCTGGCCTGGCGCGCGTTGCCGGAAAGCTTGCCGAAGGAAAAACGGCACGCGTTCCACCCCGGCGCCATCGCCGCCAATTACCTGATGGTGCTGCGCAACCCGCGCTTCTTGCTGCTGTCGCTGGCGGTCGGCATGGCGTTCGGCGGGCTGTCGCTGTACATCGGCTCGGCGGCCAACTTCGTCATGGAAATTCTGCATTTGCCGGAAACGGCGTTCGGCTGGATGTTCATCCCGCTCATCGGCGGCATGGTGCTGGGCTCGGCGTGGGGCGGCAAGGCGGCCGCCAGGATTGCGCCGACGCGCATGAAGTGGATCGGCTTCGCCGTCATGGCGCTCGGCGCCGGCATGGGCGTGGTCTACAACCTGCTGTTCGTGGCGCAGGTGCCGTGGGCGGTGTTGCCGCTGATGGTGTTTACTTTCGGCCTGGCCGCCGCAATGCCGCCGATTCAGCTGAGCGCGTTTGCGCTGTTTCCGGACAACCGCGGCCTGACGTCGTCGATGCTGTCATTCATCCAGATGATCAGCTTTGCGATTGTCTCGGGCGTGGTGGCGCCGCTACTGTTCGATAGCGCGCTGCACTTGTCGCTGGGGATGATGGGCGGACTGGTGCTCAGCTTTATTTGCTGGCGGCTGAGCGGGTTGGAGCGGTTTGCGGCCAAACCGGCCGCTGGTACTACCTGACGTTCGTCTTCATCGCCGCGGCAACTTCGCGCTTGCCGTCGCGTTCTTTCTCGCTGGCGCGCTTGTCGTGTTGCTTCTTGCCCTTGGCCAGGCCGATCTCGCACTTGATGCGGCCGCCTTTGAAGTGCAGGTTCAGCGGTACCAGCGTGAAGCCGGAACGCTCCACTTTGCCGATCAGCTTGTCCATCTCGGCGCGGTGCAGCAGCAGCTTGCGCGTGCGCACCGCATCCGGGTGGGTGAACGCGGACGCTGTCGCCAGCGCGCTGACGTGGGCGCCAAACAGGTACAGCTCGTCGCCGCGCACGACCACGTACGCTTCCTTGATCTGCACGCGCGATTCGCGGATAGCCTTCACTTCCCATCCCTCGAGCACGATACCGGCTTCGTAGCGGTCCTCGATGAAATAGTCGTGAAAAGCTTTTTTGTTGTCTGCAATACTCATGAATTAGCTAAAATACGCGTGTCGGTTAAACTACTGTGTCGCGCTGCGAACGCGGGACTGATGCAACATATCCAACATCATAGCAAACGGCAGACTCATGGCAGTAGTGCACAAGACAGTTTTTATCGGTTATAGCGCGGAACAGATGTTCGATCTGGTCGCGAAGGTCGAAGATTACCCCAAGTTTTTACCCTGGTGCGGCGGCGTCAAGGTGCTCGAGCGCAGCGAGGAACGGCTTGTCGCTTGCCTCGCGATCAACTTCCACGGCGTAAAGCAAAGTTTCACTACCGCAAACACCAATCAGCGCCCGACCCAGATGACGATGAAACTGGTGGACGGCCCGTTCAAGGTGATGGACGGGGTCTGGACGTTCAAGGCGCTGCGCGCCGACGCCTGCAAGATCGAGTTCGATCTGCGCTACGAGTTTTCCAGCTTGATCCTGGAGCAACTGATTGGGCCCGTCTTCGGCATGATCGCCAACAACATGGTCGACTCGTTCTGCAAGCGCGCCGAAATCGCGTATGGCTGAGATGCTGCCGGTTGCCGTGTGCTATGCCACGCCGACGATGGAACTGTTGCGCGAGTTCGAGGTGGCGCCAGGCACCACCATCGGCGAGGCGCTGACGCAAAGCGGCGTGCTGGACGAACTCGGCATCGGTCTGGACACTTGCCCGGTTGGCATTTTTGCCAAGAAGAAGCAGCTTGACACCGTGCTGCGCGCGCAAGACCGCATCGAAATCTACCGGCCGCTGTTGGCCGATCCGAAGGACAGCCGGCGACGCCGCGCGGTCAAGAAGCACGCCTGACGCCCGGTGTCCACCGCTACTGGCAGCCGGCCACGCCTTTGTCGATTTTAGCCGACTCGACCGCGCGTTGCTGGTCCGTCATGTAACCGCGCTCGCCGTTCTTCTGCTGCACGCCGATGCGTGCGCCCGACTCGAACGTGCGCTTCGACAAGCGCAGCGCTTCGCACTGTTCCGCCTTGGCCAGCTTCGCTTCGCGCTCTTCCTTTTCTTTCAGCTCGACATCGGTCTTTTCCTTCTGGCGCCGGTTGTAATCGGCGTTGCGGTCGGCCGTCGTCGGCGCCGCTTTGGCCTTGGCGGCAGCCGGTGCGGCAACGGCAGGCGTGGCGGCAACGTCGCTCGGCACCAGCACCGGCGGCGCGGTCAGCACGCCGGGCGGCGCTTTCAGGATGTTTTTCAGCCGAATCGATGGCGGCGGAGCGCGGTCGGAAAATTGCTTGATGCCTTTTTCGTCGATCCACATGTATTGCGCCTGCGCCAGCGTGGCAAACGCCATCAGGGCGGTGGCCGCCAGCAGGCGCGCGCGGGAAGTAGTAGTCATTGCAGGTCCAGATCAGTTGCCGTACGTCACTACACCCTGATTCGGTAACGCTGTCAATCCGTATCGTCGGGTTAAGCGGCAAAAAGCGGCCCGGCCCGGACGGCCGGCACGAACTTCTGTATAATTCGCTTTTGCGCCAATAGGAAAATGCTATGCGTCTACTTCAGAAAGCACTCACGTTCGATGATGTGCTGCTCGTTCCGGCTTATTCAAACGTTCTTCCCGCCGACACCTCCCTCAAGACCCGCCTGACCCGCAACATTTCGCTGAACATCCCGCTGCTGTCGGCCGCGATGGATACCGTCACCGAAGCGCGCCTGGCCATTGCAATGGCGCAAGAGGGCGGCATCGGCATCATCCACAAGAACCTGACGCCGAAAGAACAGGCGCGCGAAGTGGCACGCGTCAAGCGTTTCGAGGCCGGCGTGCTGCGCGACCCGATCACCATTCCGCCGGACATGAAGATTCGCGACGTCATCAAGCTCACCGAACAGTACGGCATCAGCGGCTTCCCTGTCGTTGAAGGCAAGACCGTGGTCGGCATCATCACCAACCGCGACTTGCGCTTCGAAGAAGAACTCGACGCCGAAGCGCGCGCCAAGATGACCCCGCGCGAAAAGCTGGTGTACGTCAAGGAAGATGCCGACACGGCCGAAGCGAAGCGCCTGATGAACAAGCACCGCCTCGAGCGCGTGCTGGTCGTCAACGATGAGTTCGAGCTGCGCGGCCTGATCACCGTGAAAGACATCCAGAAGTCCCATGAGCACCCGTTCGCCTCCAAAGATGCGCTCGGCAAGCTGCTGGTCGGCGCCGCGGTCGGCGTCAGCGAGCGCGACGAGGAGCGCATCGACCTCTTGGTCGCCGCCGGCGTCGACGTGCTGGTAGTCGACACCGCCCACGGCCATTCGCAAGGCATCCTCGACCGTGTACGCTGGATCAAGACGCGCCATCCGCAAGTGGACGTTATCGGTGGCAACATCGCCACCGCCGCCGCCGCGCTGGCGCTGGTCGAATACGGCGCCGACGCGGTCAAGGTCGGCATCGGCCCTGGCTCGATCTGCACCACCCGGATCGTTGCCGGCGTCGGCGTGCCGCAGATCACTGCGATCTCGAACGTCGCTGACGCCCTCAAGGGCAGCGGCGTTCCGTGCATCGCCGACGGCGGCATCCGCTTCTCGGGCGACATCTCGAAAGCGCTGGCAGCGGGCGCATCGACCGTCATGATGGGCTCGATGTTCGCCGGCACCGAAGAGGCGCCGGGCGAAGTAATCCTGTACCAGGGCCGCAGCTACAAGTCCTACCGCGGCATGGGCAGCCTCGGTGCGATGGCGGACGGCTCGGCCGACCGCTACTTCCAGGACGCCAACGCCAAGGCCGAGAAGTTCGTGCCGGAAGGCATCGAAGGGCGCGTTGCCTACAAGGGCAGCGTGCTGGCGATCATCTACCAGATGGTCGGCGGCGTGCGCCAGTCGATGGGCTACTGCGGTTGCTCGACGATCGACGAGCTGCGCGAGAAGGCCGAGTTTGTCGAGATCACCTCGGCCGGCATGCGCGAATCGCATGTCCATGACGTGCAGATCACGAAGGAAGCTCCGAACTATCGTTCCGAGTAATTCCAGGACGACGCGGCGACCAGTTCGCCGCGTTTGCTTTTCAAGCATCACCTTTGCCACTACAGACATCTCCCCCATGCATTCAAAAATCCTCATCCTTGATTTCGGTTCCCAGGTCACCCAGCTGATCGCCCGCCGCGTGCGCGACTCCGGCGTCTTTTCGGAAGTGTTTCCGTACGACGTCAGCGACGAATTCGTGCGCAACTACGGCGCCGCCGGCGTGATCCTGTCGGGCAGCCACAGTTCCACGCTGGAAGGCGAATCGCCGCGCGCGCCGCAGGCCGTGTTCGAGCTGGGCGTGCCGGTGCTGGGCATCTGCTACGGCATGCAGACGATGGCCGCGCAGCTGGGCGGCAAGGTCGAAAACGGCCTGGTGCGCGAGTTCGGCTACGCCGAGGTGCGCGCGCGCGGCCATACGGCGCTGCTGAACGGCATCAACGACTTCGTCACCGACGAAGGCCACGGCATGCTGAAAGTATGGATGAGCCACGGCGACAAGGTGCTCGACATGCCGCCGGGATTCAAGCTGATGGGCAGTACGCCAAGCTGCCCGATCGCCGCGATGGCCGATGAAGATCGTCATTTCTACGGCCTGCAGTTCCACCCGGAAGTGACGCACACGGTGCAAGGCAAGGCTGTGCTGGGCCGCTTCGTGCATGAAATCTGCGGCTGCAAATCCGACTGGAACATGCCCGACTACATCACCGAAGCGGTCGACAAAATCCGCGCGCAGGTCGGCGCCGATGAAGTGATCCTTGGCTTGTCCGGCGGCGTCGATTCGAGCGTGGCCGCGGCGCTGATCCACCGCGCCATCGGCGACCAGCTGACGTGCGTGTTCGTCGACCATGGCCTGCTGCGCCTGGACGAAGGCAAGATGGTGATGGACATGTTCGCCAAGAACCTCGGCGTCAAGGTCATCCGCGTCGATGCCGAAGCGCAGTTCCTCGGCCACCTCGAGGGCGTGTCCGATCCGGAAGCCAAGCGCAAGATCATCGGCCGCGAATTCGTCGAAGTGTTCCAGGTCGAAGCGGCCAAGCTGCCGAAGGCGCGCTGGCTGGCGCAGGGCACGATCTATCCTGACGTCATCGAAAGCGCCGGCAAGGGCAAGAAGGGCCAGACCATCAAGAGCCACCACAACGTCGGCGGCCTGCCCGATACGCTGAACCTGAAGCTGCTCGAGCCGCTGCGCGAACTGTTCAAGGACGAAGTGCGCAAGCTCGGCGTTGCGCTCGGCCTGCCGCACGACATGGTGTACCGCCATCCGTTCCCCGGTCCGGGCCTCGGCGTGCGCATTCTCGGCGAAGTGAAGAAGGACTACGCCGACCTGCTGCGTCGCGCCGATGCCATCTTTATCGAGGAACTGCGCAACACCGTATTCGAGGCGCCGCCGATCGTTGGCATCGATTCTGGGGACCTGCCGCGCAACTGGTACGAAGCAACCAGCCAGGCGTTCGCCGTGTTTCTGCCGGTGAAGTCGGTCGGCGTGATGGGCGACGGCCGCACCTACGAGTGGGTGGTGGCGCTGCGCGCGGTGCAGACGCTCGACTTCATGACGGCGCAGTGGGCGCACCTGCCGCACGCGTTGCTGGGCAAGGTGTCGAACCGCATCATCAACGAAGTGCGCGGCATCAATCGCGTGGTCTACGACATTTCGGGCAAGCCGCCAGCGACCATCGAGTGGGAGTAGGGTTGCCAAGTGGCAATAGCTAGTTTACGCAGCTTTTTTAGCAATCACCAACGATTCACCCGTCGCTGAACAGGCCGGGTGCATCGCTGGCGAACTCATTTATTTTTGCCTGATTATGTTCTTTCCTCAGCCTTTCCCAAGATCATCCGTTTGGGACACGGTCTCGTCTGTGCCACCGCGACCGCTAGCCGCGGCACCATGGCGGCCAAATCGGCGCGTCGATTAAAGCGGTATTGGACCTCGGCAAGGTAGCGCCGGGCGTACTTTGCAAACTTGAACGCGTGATGAGTTCCCGACAAGGCCGTTTTAAGGTTGCCCAGCAGGACATTGAGCCATCTGAAGGGCTCGATTTCGGTGCCGGCCTTGCCGCGCGGGGCCAATGCCACCTTATGCGTGTAACCGAGCCGCTCGAGCACTTCAAAACCCAACAGCCCGTCGGACACCACGCAACTGCCCGGCGCCACGGCCAGCCGCGCCCAGAGCGTCAGGGCCGCGAACGAGAAGCCGGCGACCGGATCGAAACGCACTCGCTGCGGACGCCCCTCGCGCATTTCCACGGCCGCGACGAAGGCCACCTTGTTCGACGATCCGCGTCCCGGTCCGCCGCCAGTGCGTTCCCCGCCCAGGTAGGCGTCATCGACACGGACATCGCCTTCCAGTGGGCGATCGGCCTCGCGCTGGGCCATCGCTTCCATCAGCTTGTGCTTGAGCAGCCAGGCGGCCTTCCAGGAAATGCCCAATTGCCGCATCAAAGCCAGCGCTGCGATGTTCGTCTTCGACTGCGTGATCAGGTAGATCGCCAGGAACCACTTCGTCAACGGTAGGTGACCATGCTCCATCACCGTTCCTGAGCGCAGGCTGGTCTGATGCCGACAGGCGCCACACTGCCAGTAACGTCGTCCCTGACGCCTGAATTCGTAAGCGGTTGTATGGCCGCATGGGCAAACAAACCCGTGCGGCCAGCGCGCCTTGATAAATGCGGCTTCGCACTGTTCCTCGGTGCCGTACTCCTTCAGGAATGCTGCCAGGGACAGCCCCTTCTGAAACTGAATTCCGTTGATCGCCATCATCGTCTCCTCAGTAACTCAAACATTCTGAAGATTTGACCCGTAGGGAGCGGTAGAGTTCTGAGAAAAGAACATAATCAGGTATTTTTGAATTTAACGTGGAGCGAACCTCCGATTGGATTAGCGAGTTCGTCTGTATGAATCTCATACGTCAGCGTAGTAGAGCATAATTTTTCTAACTCGCCGAAGTCAAGCCAGACAGGCGGCATTTCTTCTGACTGGCGATGCTTGACCTGATGAACATAGAAGCAAGCTTTGCCTGAATCCACTGTCAGCCTATCCCTAGTCGGATCTCGATCTCGTAGAACGTCGTCAAGCGTTCGAATCCTTGGTGGGGTGAATATAGAATGGTTGATCGACGTCCCTGAGAACCTGTCACGCTTTGTGGGCTGGTTCGGAGCGCTGGGCTGAGCGCCAACATTATCAGCATCCGACAGAACTGCTTGGCCATCGCAGGTAAGAAAAACATCCATTTTCGACGCAGGCGCGGTTCCATCGATGTTGGAAATTTGCAAGTCTACCTGCTTTATTGCAGCGCATCGACGAGCATAGTCATAACAGTCTTTCAGGAAAATTCTGTACTCCTCCAATTATCGATCTACATCGATGTTAAATGCTCGATCATAGCTAGTTGTCAGGCTATGCAAGTTGGAGCCTATCTGCGTGGCTAGAGGATAGCTGCTAAGGTTCGGCATCTCGGTCGCCCCGATATACGGGAATTTCTTTCGAACCTTGTCCATACGTGGCGTAACGAAGTCTAGCTCATCGATAAGACTTTGCTGTTCGATTAGTAATATCGACCCGCCATCCGCAAAGGTCAGTATTGGCCTGGGCTGACGATTGGCATAAGTGGCCAGTTGTTTGCGCAATTCTCGAACTTCAAGTTCTTCGTCTGTTGGGCCATCTGGAAGACGTGCCGATTCCGGCGGTTTCATTACCGTAATTCCACGTGAACGGAACTTCAGGGACAGGCCCAAGTCTGCGGTGATTACAGAAACAGCCAGTTCAGGTTCCGCGCTCGAAAGTTCGATAGCCGCAGCTACTAATCGGTCATCTGGTGTACGCGGGTCTAACCCGTGCGATTTAAAGTCCAGCATCGGTTCGTTAGGCAGGAAGCGCAAAGTAACGCCTTGCCGAATTGAAGGCTGATCAAATGCGCGCGCCAACCAGCTGGCATAGTCACCGGCCCGCTTGCGGAGTTTCTTCGTCTGGTGTTCCGCCTTATGCTTGTCCAGCTCAGCCAGGAACACGGCACAAATGACCAAGTCAACGGATCTGATCCAATCTCAGAAAATGCATCGCTATGTTCGTATCAACAAAAATAGTGCTTTTCAAAGATGGCGTTTTGCCCATGAATAATCCTGTGATTAATATGCCAAAGTTTTAACTAGAAAACATTATGCCATGTGGACCTCAAGCTGGCGTGGCAACGTGCGATCGAAGAGGTTGAGCGGCAGGCCTCCACTCTGAAAGCCTGCGCGGCTGACGGCGATTGGAGATTTCAGGGGCTTTTTTCATGCCCGGGCTGGCCGGATCGCGCAGCGTCGGTGCGCACCTCGTGCGCGCTCGAACGCTGAGCGCACACGGAAAGATTTTCCTCGCGACAGCTTCGAATCGCCGACAATACTGCGATATGTTAGCTGTAATTGCGATGCCCAAAGGATGTCATGAATGAAGAGATAGTCGCGCCGGAAGTTGCTGGCGTTCACGCCGAGATCCTCTACGGCCCTTCCGCCCCTGCGCTGCTGCGCGAAGAAATCCTGGCGGATCTGCTCGAGGCGAGCGCGCGCCGCACTCCCGAGCAGATTGCATTGATTTTTGGCGATACAAAGCTCAGCTATGGGGAGCTGGATCGGCTCGCCGACCTGGCCGCATCACGCCTGATCGACGCCGGCCTGGGCCCCGGCAGCATCGTCGGGCTGTGGATGGAGCGCGGCGTCGACTTGCTGGTGCTGCAGGCCGCCATTGCCAAGGTCGGCGCGGCCTGGCTGCCGGTCGACCAGGACACGCCGGTCGAACGATTGCGCGTTTGCCTCGAAGACGCCGCTGCGGCCGGGGTCGTGACCAGCGCCGCGCTGTCCGGCCAGCTGGCCGGCGCCAAGGTGACCGTGTGGGAGGCGCCGCGGCTGTTGCTACCGGTGGAACCCGGACGCGCCCTGCGCCGGCGCGCCGCCGTCGCCCCCGACAGTCCCGCGTATGTCATCTATACCTCCGGCTCGACGGGCAAGCCCAAAGGTATCGTCATCTCGCAGCGCAGCATCTGCCATTTTCTGCGCAGCGAGAACCAGGTACTGGGCATCGGCGCCGGCGACCGCGTCTATCAGGGCTTTTCGGTTGCCTTCGACATGTCGTTCGAAGAGATCTGGATCGCCTACCTGGTCGGCGCCACGCTGTGGATCGGACCGAAGGAGATTGCGGGCGACCCCGAAACGCTGCCACGCATGCTCGCCGCCAACGGCGTCAGCGTGCTGCACGCGGTGCCGACGCTGCTGGCGCTGTTCAGCCAGGACGTGCCCGGGCTGCGGCTGATCAACCTGGGCGGCGAAAGCTGTCCCGCATCGCTGGTCGAACGCTGGGCCCGGCCCGGGCGCCAGATATTCAATACCTACGGTCCGACCGAGGCCACCGTGTCGGCCAGCGTGGCGCGCCTGGAGCCGGGACGCCCGATCACGATCGGCACGCCGCTTCCCAATTACGGCCTGTTGGTCATCGGCACCGAAGGCCCCGCACTCGCGCTGCAGCCGCGCGGCCAGACCGGCGAACTGTGCATCACCGGGCCCGGGCTCGCGGCCGGCTATCTGGGCCGCCCCGACCTGACGGCGGAAAAATTCCTGCGCAACCCGTGGGCGAGCGGCGTGCACGACGCTTTCCTGTACCGCACCGGCGACCTGGCCCGCATCGATGCGCACGGCCAGGTGCAATGCCTGGGCCGAACCGACGACCAGGTCAAGATCCGCGGCTTTCGCGTGGAGCTGGGCGAGATCGAGGCGGTGCTGGCGCAGCAGCCGCGCGTGGGGACGGTCGCGGTGCTTTTGCGCAACGACGACGGCATCGACCAGCTGGTGGCGTACGTGGTGCCCTCTGGCGCCGGCGACGTCGACGCCCCGCGTCTGCGCCATGCGCTGACCGCGCTGCTGCCGCCCTATATGGTGCCTGGCCGCTACGAACACCTGGCGCTGATGCCGCGCCTGACGTCGGGCAAGATCGATCGCAAGGTACTGCGTGCCATGCCGCTTTCCGCTCCCGCGCCAAACGCCGCCGCCGATTCCGACCTGCCCGAGACCGTCGCCGAGGCCGCTCTTTTTAAGGCGCTGGCGACGCTGTTTCCCGGCATGCCGATCCGGCGCGAAGCCGATTTTTTCAACGACCTGGGCGGGCATTCTTTTTTTGCCGCGCGGCTGGCGTCGGCGTTGCGCGCCGATCCGGCATTTGCCCATGTCACGGTGCGCGACATTTATCAGCAACGCCAGGTCGGGCGCATCGCCGCGGCACTGGCCGAGCCTCACGAGGCGCATCTGGCCCAGGCCGACTGGACGCCGCCGTCCGCCTTCAAGCGCTGGCGCTGCGCGCTGGCGCAGGCGGCGGCGGTGCCGCCGCTGGTGACGCTGCGCATGGCGCAATGGCTGGCCCCTTTCTTCACCTACCATTACTTCACCGGCGAACCCGGCGACTCGGTGGCGCGCGCGATCGCCGCCGCAATCCTTGTGTTCCTGCTCGCCACGCTGATGGAGTTTCTTGTCGCCATCACCGGCAAGTGGCTCATTGCCGGGCGCATGCGGGCCGGTTCCTATCCGCTGTGGGGCTTGACCTATTACCGCTGGTGGCTGGCCGATCGTCTGATTGACGGGGCGCCTGCCTACCTGCTCAGCGGCTCGTCGCTGTACAACTGGTGGCTGCGCGCGCTTGGCGCCAAGGTGGGGCGCTCGGTGATCATCGGCTCGATGACGCTGCGCGCGCCCGACCTGCTGCGCATCGGCGACGGCGCCAGCATCGGTAACGCGGTGAACATCGAAAATGGCCGGGTCGAGCGGGGCCGGCTGGTACTGGGCCCGGTTGAACTGGGCGCCGACACGTGTGTCTCGTCATTCTGCCTTCTCGAAGGAAACACGGCGGTTGGGGTTCTAGGCCATCTGCAGGGCCAGTCGGCGCTCGCCGATGGCGTGACGGTGCCGCCCGCACGCGTGTGGGCCGGCTCGCCCGCCCGCGACGTTGGCCCGTTCGTGCCGGAACTGCCGCCACGTCCGGCGGTGACCGAGCTGCGTCTGGCCGGCGAAGCCTTGTTCTTCATGGTTGGCATGCTGCTGGTCTCGACCCTGTTCTTCATGCCGGTGTTCCCCAGCTTCATACTGATCGACTGGCTTGACGACATCGGCACGCTGCCATGGCTGCCCAGCGGCGCAATGGCCACCGCTCTGGCGCGCTATTTTTTGCTGGCGTTTCCCGCCAGCGCGGTGCTCATCGTCGCCACGCTGCTGGTGTCGGCCGCCATCCGCTGGAGCTTCCTGCCGCGCCTCATGCCGGGCCGCTACCGCATTCACAGTAACGCCTACTGCGCCAAATGGCTGGTCAGCCATATTCAGGAATCGAGCCTCAATGTGCTGCACGGCATTTACGCGACCGTATTCGCCTCGACCTGGTACCGCTTGCTTGGCGCCAAGGTGGGCCGCGACGCCGAGATTTCGACCGCGCTCGGGGTGGTTCCCGACCTGCTCACGTTGGGCGACGAAACCTTTATCGCCGATGGCGTGATGCTGGGAGACGAGCAGATCGACGGCGGCTGGATGACGACCGAGGCGACGGTGGTGTCGCACCGCAGTTTTATCGGCAACGGCAGCTATGTGCCGGACGGCACGATCCTGCCGGAACGGGTGCTGGTGGGTGTGCATACCCATGCGCCGCGCAACGGGCAAATGGCCAGCGGCGACACCTGGCTCGGCTCGCCGCCGATCCACCTGCCGGCGCGCGAAGAAACCAGCGGCTACCCCGAATCGCTGACGTATCGGCCGTCGACGCTGCGCCGGCTGGGCCGCGCGCTGGTCGAATCGTTCAGGATCGTGGCGCCGCACGCGCTGGTCATCGCGGTCGGCTATACGGTGGTGCTCAAGGTCATGCCCATGGCCGGCGCGGGGCGCTGGCGCGAGGTAGCGCTATACCTGTGCATGTCTGGCCTGATCTATTGCGCAGTCAACTTCCTGGTGGTGCTGTCCTTGAAATGGGCGCTGGTGCGGCGCTACCGCAAGCGCGCCGCGCCCATGTGGACCGGCTTTGTCTGGCTCTCCGAAGGCGTGACCAATCTGTACGAGGGGATCGCGGTGCCAAACTTCATGCGCTACCTGCGCGGCACGCCGTGGCTGCCGGTCGCCTTTCGCCTGCTCGGCTGCAAGATCGGCAAAGGGGTCTATCTCGACACCACCGACATCACCGAATTCGACTGCGTGACCATCGGCGACTACAGCGAACTGAACGCGCTGGCCTGTCCGCAAACGCACCTGTTCGAGGACCGCGTGATGAAGATCGACCAGGTCGTCATCGGCGCCAAGGTCTACATGGGGCCGCGCAGCTCTGTGCTCTACCGTGCGGCAGTCGGCGACAACGCCCGCATCGGGCCGCTGACGCTGGTGATGAAGGGCGAGTTCATCCCGCCCGCCACCAGTTGGGCCGGCTGCCCGGCGGCGCTGGTGCGCTGATGGAGAGCGTGATGATCGAGCCGGGCTTGCATGTGGTCAGTCTGATGACCGCTCGTGTGCCGCGACCGCAGGCACGTGTGCAGATTCGCGCCGCGCTGCGCGAGCTGGTCTGTTTGCGGCTGGGAATCAGCGCCGACGAGGTGACGATTCGATCGCTGCCCGGTTGCGCGCCGCAGCTGTTGCTTAACGGGCAGGTGTCGGCGCAGGGCGTGTCGATCACCCATGCGGGCCAGTTCGCCTGCGCCGCGTTCCATTCGCACGGCGCAGTCGGCATCGACGTCATGCAGGTGCAGCAGGTGCCGGACATGGACCGGGTCGCGCTCGACTACCTGGGGCCGGAAGTGCGCGCCATGCTAGCCATCGCCTCGTCGGCGCGGCGCGCCGACATGTTCGCGCACGCGTGGGCCCAGCGCGAGGCGCACCTGAAGTGCCTTGGCCAGGCGCTGGAAGAGTTCAAGCCGCTCCCCGGCAACTGCCGGGTGCATGCACTCACCGTTCCCGACGGCTTTGCCGGCGTGGTGGTGACGCTGCTGCCCGGCCGCGCCGCGGTCCCGGCCGGCGGTTATCATTGACGATCGGGAATGGATTGTCGACTGGCGGCCTCTTCGTTAATGGCTTTTCCATGGCATATTTGATGGCAGTGGACGTGCTAAATCTGCAAAATACCCTTTAACAGGGCGTTGAAAAAGGCATGAATACCTTCGGGTTTTATCGATGATCAGTCGAAATTTATCGATCCAAACCCGCATGCCTCCTGAGAACCAAGTTCTAGCCGCTTTTCAGGGCGA
>NZ_JAFCWM010000014.1:0-168380 GCF_049897565.1 Massilia sp. TWR1-2-2
CGTCGGCAACGGCAATTTGCGACAGCGTGAAAACGCCGTCGGATGATCGGAATGGCGGGCGTCGTGGAGAAATTCTGTCGAGCATAGTCGGGCGGCGAAGTCTTGAAACAAGGTGGTCACCCGAGTTCGACAGTTAAACGCGTAAGTTATTGATTAATATAGGGGCGCTGTTAAAAAATGCCACTACAAGAGGGTCAATTGCGTATCGATGGTCGGTTTTTTGATCGTGAGCGCGGCGAGGATGCTGGTCTGTTCCTTGTGAATTGTTGAGATCCCTGTGACCGATTCTGTCCCGTTTAGCGTGACCCGGTGGTGTTGAATGCGGCGCAGTTTTTCCAGGGCTCGCTCGGGCGAAAGCGCGGTGTCGCTGGCGTGCAAACGGGTGCGCATGACGCGATACAGAATCAACGCCATAAAACAAATCGCCGCGTGTGCGCGAATGCGTTCAGGCAGTCGGTGATAGATCGGGCCGATCTCGATTTCGGATTTGAGGACGCGAAAACCGCGTTCGATATCGGCTAATGATTTATACCGTTTAACGACGTCGGCAGGCGCTAGGTCGGCGGTGTTCGTGACCAGCAGCAGTTTGCCGTCCATCAGGCGCGCGTGCGTCAGCGCGCGCTCGTCGATCGAGTAAGTGAACAACTCGCTTTTGAGATCGACCCGGACTATTCGCGCCAAGTGCGCCTCACACACTTCGTGATAGAAACGGGCGCGTGCTCCGCCATCGGAGAGCTTGCGTCCGCGCTTGCGCGCCCCGCCTTCCTGGCCGTCGAGTTTGCCCGCCCATTGTGCCGCCTTTTGCTCCAGCTCCCCGATGATGAGGTCGCGCTTGGCGCCGGCCGCCAGCGCCACTTGCGGATCGTGAGCGATGACGAGGCGCAGCTTGTCCCATTGCGCCTCGCCCAACACCTCCTCCTTGGAGTCGACGCAAGTGGCGTCGTGGAACGGTGTCAGGATATCGACGAAGTCGTTGTAGCGCCGGCCAGGGACCGCAAGAATGAATTCGAGTTTTCCGCTGCCCGGCAGGGTGATGGCCTGCAGATCGGCCAGGTTGTCGGTCGAAAGCAGGCCGCGGTCGGCGACGGCGATGACGCGCTTTACGGGAAAGCGCTGCACGATCTTTTCAATGATGGGCTTGATGGTCGTCACCTCGGCGGTGTTGCCGTCAAATACCTCGTGATAGAGCGGCAAACCATCCGCCGTTTGCACCACGCCGAGCATGACCTGGCGGGCAATCAGGCCCTCCTTCGACATGCCGAATTTACGGACATCGTCGTCTTGCTGCGACAGACCGTCGGCGCGGATTGTCGTCATGTCGTAGAACACGACTGCAAGATCCTGATCGACCATGGGACGCAGCAATCCGGCGAGCATCTGGTCGACTTCGTCCTGATGCTCGACCATGGCGTCCATCGCGCGCAGCAGTTGGTGATGCTCAATTTTCTCGGCCATGATTCCCGGGAGGGTGACCGTTTCGACTCAGCGCAAGACGCCCAGTTTCGAGTCGGGATCGCACAACCGGTTAAGCACCATCACGCGGATCAGCGCCTCGATATCGATCGTGTGCCGGGTTCGTCGAAACACCTGGCGCAGGCGATCGAAACCGAGCGAATTCCACAACTGGGTCAGGGCCCAAACATCGCCGTAGTCACGCGCCGATTCGAACGTCATCGAAGGTACGGGCGCCGCCGCCGGTGTCGTTTTCCCCGTCACGCGCAGCAGGCCCGCGATGACCGATTCGAGCTCAGTATTGAGCTGGTCGAGCCGTCCCAAGGTGGCGACGGTGCGTTGTTTGGGGCGGCCATTGTCGTCGCGATACGCTTCAACCAACTGAACGTAGCGGCGTGGTCCGGAGGTGGTTACTTTGATGAACATGCCGTTACTCTAAATTCACGTCATTAGAATGTCAATAACTAACTAAATTTAAGAAACGTGCCATTACAAGAATTTTGCGAAATACGAGGAAATTTGCTCCTAAGTTCTTGATTCATATGGAGTGCACTGAAGGAAATGGGCAGAAATCCGGTCCAAACTGTCGAACTCGGGTGGTCAGAACGGACATGGCGAGCAGTAGAATCAAAAATTCACACTGCAGGCCGCGCTTCTAAATTGATGTTAAGTGTTTTTGTGTCTACGTTGAAAATAAACCATCTAACTGCACATTAAATGCTAACTTGGGTGGATTGGGGCAGAGCCGGCCGCCAGCGAGGCGCTGGCAGCGAGAAAGCTCTTGCGTAGGAAACCGCGGCGGTTTTCGTCGAGCTGCCCGCGGTGGACCTCATCGATCAGTTCCGGCTGCAGGAAATTTTCGGGGGCGCGCAGTATGCGGCCGTATTTTCGAATCAAATTTGCCATCTGACGACGTCTCACTCTTCCAGAAATGTTAGGACAAATTACTACGTGAGCATATGACTACGCATGCATATTACGCGCGGACACTATCCTTGGCCGCCTCGCATTATTCTTCCCTGACGACGAAACCTTCGACCGGCGCCTGCGTCAGGCGCCCGGTCTGCTGGATAACCTTGTCGACCATTTGGCCGCACACGACGCGGCACAGCTGGATCGCATTCTGGTCTTCGATGCGGTAATAGACCTGGGCACCCTCTTTGCGGCGTTGCAGTATCTTGGCCTGATACAGCATGTTCAACAGGCGCGACACATTAGCCTGGTTGGCCCCGATCTCCTTAACGATCGATCCGACCGGCTGCTCGCCTTCGCCGATAGCGGCATCGATCTTGCGGTCAGAATTCGCCCGCAGCGCCGCGCTCGAGCATCTTGAGCAGCGTGCCGCGCACACGCAGGACCGCATCGCTCACCGGGCGCGGCATCGGGCGTCCCAACTTGATCAGCATGTCCATGTTCATCGTGTAGATCCACAGTCCGTCGACTTGCTCGACGACGGTGATACGGCACGGCAGGAACGCCGCCATCGGAGGACTGAAGTCGACCATCAGGCGCGCCGTGGCCGGATCGCAATACGAATACACCTTCAGAAAGCGCTCCTTCTTTCCGGAACGGGCCGCCAATTCGTTAGAAACAAACAGTTCGCCCACCGGGCGCACGTTGTCCTCGACTGCCACGCCCGCAAACGCCTCTTCGATTTCGGCGACGGTCACGCCAGCCCTCACCTTGCGCGACCATGACGCCGCTGCCGAGACGTCGCCGCCCGAATCGACCCAGCGCGACAGCATCCGGTTCGCTTCCGCACCGGCGCCGGACTGAGTATTGGCGACGACCCGGTAGGTACTGCATCCGGACAGGCCGAGCATCAGGAGAACTGTCAAACAAGGGACAGGAAGAAGATAACAGCGCATGAATTTATCGCGGAACGGAAATGGTCGGCTAAGGAGTGAGTGGCCCGCCGAGAATAGCCGAGTTCGGTTATCGGTGCAATCTAACGCTTGCCGCCAACTCGACGATCCGACGGCCTTGACGTTCATTCCATCAATCTTTAGAATGATAGAATGAGAGAATGAGAGAATTTAAGAATCACCTGTACGAACAAGTCGCTCGGATCGGCAAGGCATTGTCGAGCCCGAAACGTCTGGAGCTGATCGAGTTGCTTTGCCAAGGCGAAAAGGCCGTCGAGACGCTGGCCGCCGACGCCGAGATCAGCGTCAAGCTGACCAGCGCCCACCTGAAGGAGTTACGGCAAGCGCGCTTGGTCGATTGCCGCAAGGACGGCAAATACGTCGTCTACCGGTTGGCCGATACCAGCGTCGCCGATCTGTGGGTGACGCTTCGCACCGAATCGGAAAAGAGACTGGTCGAACTCCAGCTCGCACTGGCGTCGATCGTCGACCATCCCAGCGACCTCGACGGTCTCGATCGCCTCACCATCTTGAAGCGCGCTGCGGCGGGCGAGCTTAGGGTGCTGGACGTGCGCCCAGCAGAGGAATTCGCCAGCGGCCATTTGCCACACGCCTTTTCGCTTCCGCTGGCCGAACTGAAGAAACGACTGGCGGAACTGCCAATCGACCTGCCCGTGGTGGCGTACTGCAGGGGACCGTTTTGCCTTATGGCAAAGGACGCCGTCGCCCTGATGCGCAAGAAGGGGTATCACGCGGTGCACCTGACCGATGGCGTCGCCGAATGGCGCGCCCACGGGCTGCCGGTGGAAACTTAACTGCGACGAGGAGAAAGACATGTGTTTCAAACAACGACCTGCTAAAGATGCCACCCTGTCCTATTTCTTCGGCTGCGCCGGCCACGGCAAGGGCATTGCGGTTGATGTCGCGAGCGGCGACGAAGACTGGTTCATCGCCGAGGCGCACAGCGCCGGCGTCGTCATCACCCATGTGATCGACACGCACGTGCATGCAGACCATTATTCCGGCGGGCTCGCGCTCGCCCGGGCAGTCGGGGCGGCCTACTGCTTGCACGAAAGCGATCTGGCGCGTACGTCGTTTGAGTTCATGCCATTGACCAACGGCCAGCGCATCGAGGCCGGCAACGTCGTGGTCGACGTGCTGCACACGCCAGGTCACACGGTTGACAGCATTTGCCTGCTGGTACGGGACCTGCGGCGTTGCGACCAGCCGTGGTTCGTCCTCACCGGGGACACCTTGTTTTTGGGCGCTGTCGGTCGCCCTGACTTGGCGGGCCGCGAGATTGAAATGGGCGGTCAGCTATACGACAGCCTTCAGCAGAAGCTGTTGACCCTCCCAGCGGAACTCGAGATCTATCCCGGTCACCAGGCCGGAAGCGCCTGCGGCGCGGGCCTGTCGGGCAAGCCGTCATCGACCATCGGCTTCGAGCGACGCCTTAGTCCGATGCTGTCGATGCCACGCGATGAATTTTTCTCGGCCGTGATTGCCGACCTTCCGCCGCAGCCGCTGGAAATGGCGCGCATCTTCGAGGCCAACCTCCAGGGCCGTTCCGAGCAAACGGCGCGCGCGTGATGGCCACCGCCATGAAATATGGGATCCGCGCCAATTGGCGGCAAATCCTCCAGCAATTGCTGCAGGTGCTGTTCGTCGGCATGGCACTCGGAATGATGCGCACCGTGGTGCCGGCGCTTGCCGAAAGCGAGTTCGGAGTCCCGCGCGACTCGTTCATGCTGCTGGTCGCCTTCGTGGTAGCTTTCGGTTTGGTCAAGGGCACGATGAACTTCGTCGCTGGCCGTCTCGCAGAGCGGATTGGCCGCAGGCCAGTGTTGTTGATCGGCTGGTTGACGGCGCTGCCCATTCCCTTGCTGATCTACTTCGCTCCCGCCTGGAGCTGGATCGTCGCCGCCACCGTCTTGCTTGGTGTGAACCAGGGTCTGACCTGGTCGATGACCCAGACAGCAAAACTTGACCTCACGCGCGCCGACCAACGCGGCGTTGTGATCGGTCTGAACGAATTCGCCGGCTATGTGGGCGTCGCCTCTGCGGGAGTAGCCACCGGATACGCCGCATCAGTGCTGGGGCCGCGCGCGGGCTTGCTGTGGTTCGGCGCCGCAGTCATCGGGCTGGCAACCCTGCTCGCCCTGATGGCGGTAGTGGAAACCTTGCCGTGGGCGCATGCCGAACTGAAGCGCCACGCCGCCGGCGCAGCCGGCGCGCTACGACCGCGCTATCCACACGGCGTCAGCACGCATCCAACGACGCGGGAGATATTTGCGCTGATGAGTTGGCGCGACCGCCGCATGGCCGCGCTATGCCAGGCAGGCCTGGTGGAAAAATTTGTCGATGCGCTGGTCTGGGTTTTCTGGCCGGTTTACTTGCACCGGCAGGGTGTCAGTCTGCCGGGCATCGGTTGGATCGTCGGCGTTTACGGCTTCACTTGGGGCGGTGCCCAATTGTTCGCCGGACGCTTCTCAGACAAGATCGGCCGCCATCGCCTGAATGTCGGCGGGATGTGGCTTTGCGGCATCGGCGTCGCCTTGCTCCCGCTTGGCACAGGCTCGGCTTGGTGGAGCATGTCGGCGGCAATAGCGGGACTCGGCATGGCGCTGCTCTATCCGAACCTAAGCGCGGCCATCGCCGACATTTCCCACCCGAACTGGCGAGCGTCGGCAATCGGCATTTATCGGTTTTGGCGCGACCTCGGATACGCAGTCGGCGCGCTAGGTTTGGGCGCCGCCGCCGCGCTCGGGGGGCGCATCGAAAACGCGTTCTGGTTTGTCGCCATCGCCATGGGATTATCGGGACTGGTCCTCTATTATTGGGGCGAGGAGACGCATCCGTTCCTGAATCCAGCCGCGTGAGACGTAAGATTTCTACCTTAGTCGGGCCAATAGGCATATGAACAAAGGCATCCACTATGCCATTCGGGCTGCCGCAGCTTTCGTCCCCGTTCTCCAACGTTGACCGCTATTCGGCCTTCGCTTGACGTGGCAGGCAGCGTCGAATCGGGCGAAATACATTTCGACGCCTGTTCGCGGCACAAACAAAGCGGCCGGATCCAGGCAGCTTGGGCGTGCAAGCATGGCACCTATAATCGGTGACGCAGGTTCAAAATAGCCGGGAAAGACAAGATTGATCGCCTCGCCCCAACTCGGCCCACCTGCGTCGCGTAGTGCTGCGACCATCGCGCTGATCGCGTCGGTTTGGTCTGGGCAGCCTTAGCGAACGTAGCGCCGGCAAACGAGGTTAAGGCATCGAACGGTCTCACCATCGTAACTGCGAAAGCGCCAGAGACTGGTAGACGTACATCAATGGCGTCCTGTCGTGCTCACAGACGCAGACGAGGATTCTGATCCTACCAATTGATGGCGCAAGCTGCGGGCGCCAAGTTTCGCGTAGTCAGCGATCAGCGCTAAATCGATCCACGCACTTATGAACACCGGGCTCGCAGGTCGTGGCCGAACAAGCCATTCCGTCAGGGTTGAATTCGGCGGAACCGACATCCAATCGCTTTCTGCTATTTCATGCGCCGGGCTAGATCCTCTACCCGCAAATGTGTGTATCTCTTCAGCATTTGCAACGTCTTGTGCCCAGTTATCGATGCGACCTCCATCGGGTTGAATCCTCGCTCAAACAGCCTGGAGGTAGCCTCATGACGCAAATCATGAAAATGAAAATCGTCTAACCCGGCCTTATCGCACACTCGTCGCCATAGGCCCTTTACGCTGTCTATGGCGGTCCAGGCCCAGAAAACGCGATCTGACTCGGTGTTACGTGGCATGCCTGAAAGAATTTCGATTGCAGCTGATGAAAGCGGAACTTGTCTTGTATCACCATTCTTTGTGTAACTGAGGCTCGCTACCCCTTTTTCAAGATTGATATTTTCCCAGGTCAGCGAAAGGATTTCACCCAACCGCATTGCCGTTTCCAAGGCAACTAGAATGAGGGGCTTCAACGCTGTTGATTTGCTGGCGCCCGCCGCACGCAGCAACCTGGTTTCCTCGTCGCCGACGAGCCGCCTATTCCTGCCGTTTGGCAACTTCGGCTTCTTGACCAGCCCAACCGGGTTGCTTAAATTTTCCATTCCCCATTCCTTCCTCGCAATGTTAAACAGATTTGAAATCAAATTTAGGTCATGGACCACGGTCTGAGCGCCGACAGTCTTAAGACGCAGATCGCGGTAGCTCGCGACGTCGCTGCTCCGCAACGAGGACAACGAGCGCAACGCCAAAGGATGAGAGAGGATGATTTTGATACGGCTGTTCTCCTGCGCCGCACTTTTTTTCTGAACAGTAATTTCACGACCGTAGCGCTCGAGCGCCTCTCGGAGCGTCGTCCGCTCGGATTCCGCGCTGTTGATAAAAATTCCACGCGCCATCGCGGACTCGACCGTCGCCGCCCACGCTTCGGCCTCCCCTTTCGAGTTGAACGTTTTTACCTGTGCCGGGAAGCCCTTGCGGGCAATGCGCGCTTGCCACTGCAGTTCACCACGTTTGCGAAAAGACGCCATCGCCATCCTCAATTGTCTGATGTGTTGAAAAACCAGTTTGGACATATTTTGGACAAAAATACGATTCCTTCTCCAATTAAGCGAGGGAAAGTCGTATAAGTTATTGATTTGTTTGGCCTGCCCAACAGGAATCGAACCTTTATCTGGGGTAAACGTAGTCTCAAGCGACGTGTGAGTGAGTGAAACACATCAACGCCTAGTACGGATCGAGATCCTTAAATATGCACCCAGTGCATATTCACCCTTCGAGCACGTCGCCCTAGCTAGCTGCTAAGGCAAGGTGAGGAAGGGCAGACGGTCCCAGCAACTATTCGAATAATTAGACGTACGGATATTGTCATTAAACGATTAGCCATACACTAGACGCTTTTGCGCTTGGCGCCGTGCACGGAACAGACGGCAAACTTTCACTAATCGTCTCCCAAGGTCCTAGGGAAGAAATTCTCTGCGACGCTGTCGCTAGAACGGCTCACAGCCAATCACGGCCGTTGAATACCTAGTTTGTATCCTGCGGCGCTGCCACAGAATTTCAATCGCAGCGGCAGTCGGTCGGATTGAAAACCGTTAGTTCCGTCCCTCAATCCAGCACGCTGAAATCAGCTTCAACTACCAACCGTTTGAATACTCCTCCGAGGTCCGAATCCTTTCCGACCAGATGACGGGCGATTTCGAAAAAATCAGCGTACGGTTCAACTTTCCAGCTTGCTGTCAACATTCCGTCGTCGAAGTCGGCCAATCCGGCCTCCTGAAGACTTTGAAAGTTGCCCCTTCGTTCATGCTCAGGAATAGCCTTCAAGAGATTCTCAAATTCTTGGGGGGATAACTGAAAATATCCTTGCTTGAATTCGCCTCTGTCCAACAAGACATACAAGCAAGAGCGCGCTTGATGCGACAGATTTGAAAGCTTTGAGTAGAGCTCGTCGACCTTTTTGAAAATTCGAATGGCATCACCGGAGGCCATGTCATAATTAAGGTGATCAAGCAATTTTCTGGCTGTTAAAGCTGGCATGTTAGCCACAGGCTGAACTCTAAAAATACTTTCAGGACCTGCAAAGAGCGCAAACAAGGGTCTCATCTCATCCGTCAAAAGCTTAGCAAGAGCCGCCTTTTTTTCCAGAGATAGCTTTTCGATCTTCGCTAGAAGATCATCGATATCCCAAATGTCAGTCTGAGGGTCAAAAACTAATCGCACAGGCAAAAACTTCGTGGAGTAGTTTTTCTTTTCCGTTAAAAGAAGCATCACGAGCCTGGAGTATTTGGCACCAAGCCCCTTCTCCTCAAACTTTTTCAGCGAAGACTTAATTTTTCCAGAACCATTTTCCGCCGTCACCTGGAAACAGAGTTTAGCAAGCGAATCACCCAAGTCGATTGCGGCATGATTCTCAGTAATATCGTTGAGGTTTATCAGACTATAATCAAACGCAATATTCAAAAAATCCCGGAAAAAAGACTCGGCCGCCTTATTAAGGTCATATTGTCCGCGTTTACTCTTCGATTTGAAGATATAGCGGAGAACACTCAGGTTCATTAGAATTGATTCGAATTCTGCGGTAGAGGCTACTGGCACTTCTAAACTCCTCCAAAAAGATTTTTCATATTTCCAAAATACATCGCAACGAAGAACATTAAGTTATGCCAGAATTTTTGTCGATGCGCGCGCTGCCCCACTAATTCGCGTAATTGGTCCGCAATCGTTTGGCCTCTCATGCGAAGTGGTAGACGAGATAAATTCGTGTACGATCCTTTCCAATGAAGCGACGAACTCACTCTCGGTAGAAATAAAACCCACGGGTAACGTTACAGGATAGATGCCTGGGAGGGACAAATGGTAGACCACGACAGCAAGCTCAGATTTCAAGGTTAATATTTCAACATTTCCACCCAAAAAACCTTCGACCAAACCATGGGCATCGTCCACGTACGGATCGAGCTCTAGCTTCCACTGCCTGGCTGATCTGTTATCATCTTTATTTGATACCGGAAGATACAGCGTCGGGGAGTAAAGCTTCTTGGCGTTGGTGCTAGCTTTTTTGAGAAAATCGCTAATCGACACTGGCAGACGACTACTCTTCGACCAGTAAGGATCGCTCGGCGCCACCCAAACAAAAGGCTCATGCCCCACGTCCGCCCTACTTTCTATCCTGGACTTTAGGAAAGGTGCAAGGTGCCGTTGAATCATAGCCCAGTTAGCGGACGCATATATCGGACCGACAAATGATGCTCGCTTATTCTGGTCGTTCCTCTCCAAAGTGGTCAAATCAGCTAAGAATTGCAAGTTCAGAGAACTGGTCTTCGAATCAAAAAGCTTGATTGTTTCTGAATCACCTAACTCAAGCATGGCTTTTGCGATTTCCATGAAGTTGTTTGGCCTTGAGAGGCGGTCGAGCTCTACGGCTATGCGCTCTTGAACGTAATCAGAGCTCTTGAGCACCGCAAAATCATCGCGCTCGACGCTCCTGCCGCCTTCATCCATCGCAAACTTTACGCCTAGGCGAAGTGGAACCTGCCTTATCTTGTTGACGGAATTTACAGTGTAAATACTTGGCACATCCTTTTCTTCCTGTTCAAGCGACTTCGAAAGCAGTCCCTTATTCAGTATTTCTTGAAATTGTCTCTGAAAGTTCTTCTCCACAAGCGCCTCGCTTTGCGACGCATTATTGTCGTTTACTAAGACCGGAATCCCGTTTCGCCACTTATCGGCCGAGATATCTTTCCCGAGACAAGTGAACGTTGCCAAATCAAAAGTCAAGCATGTTCCGCTATCACGGAGCTGAGATAACCTAGGAACTTCACCTATATCCAAAAAATAGGCCGCAGCTTTATCTGTGAGCACCAGACGGCCCTCCGGCGACAATGTCAAATCACCGCGATCAACCAAATCATCAATTGCCTCTTCCGTTTCATTACGGCTAAAACCAAAAAACATGGAAATTTGGGATTTGGTCATGGGGGATAGATGAACCAACCGTAAAACATACTCCCTTACAAAGGGAAAACCCTTTTGCGTAATGTAGGTAAAATTTATATTAAACCGCTGCGCGGGCAACAAAAAATCGACTTCATGATAAATGATTGTATTTTCCAAGTTGTTCACCTTAACGCGTTTTCTGAGCGGTGACGAATCTGTACCCTGCAGCTTCGCCCATATCATTCATATAGGAAACAACGTGGCCAAGGGGCTTGTCTTTATTGTGATTGATCCACATATCAGAATTCCCGATGATTAGTAACCTGTCCATTGCTCGGGACATAGCAACGTTGATTCGATTTGGTGTACGAAGAAAGCCGGGATTTTTAGTTTTATCCGACCGAGTAAGACTGACGATGATGATCCTGTTTTCCTTGCCTTGGTAGCTATCAACAGTATCGATTTTCACTAGGTCCTTAAAACCGTCACTCCATATTTCTTGGTTAAATTTCTGCCGAATCAATTTCTTTTGCTCCGCGTACATACAAATGACACCGATAACGGCCTCGGCCTGATCTTTTAACTCCGACAGATCCAATAAAAATTGACCAGATATTGAAATCTCTTTCAGAAGCTCGATAACCTTTTCGGCCTCCGATCGATTGTAGATGCTGACCCCTCGATCGCTCTGATGATTTGCGCGCTCGCCTAAAGTCCTAGTATCCAACCATGTCACAGGTGACCGAAGAACGTCAGGCGCGTTCCGGTAGATCTCAGGAATAACGCGAGGACCGTTGTCCAGTTTACCCTTATAGAACGTGAAAGAAACAAGGTTACCAATCGGCGGAGCCATTCGGTATTGCGTTAGCAAGGCAGCGCTGGTTTGGCTGCCGTATTCCGAGTTGAACGCTCGGGCGAAATCACTTCTTAAAACTACGTCGAGTTCTGTATGCTTATCGTTAATCCCGAGTCGCCGAGCGAGCGCCGACTTGTGGGCGTCAGAATATAGTGGGGGCAACTGCAAATGGTCCCCCACCAGAAGAATCCGTTTCGCGGACTGCATCGCGATAGCCAGTTCACTGGAAATAGAGCGTGCCGCTTCGTCGATAATCACGAAATCATAGATATTATTGTGAATCCCTATGTGGCCTTGTCCGATGCCCACGCAGGTACCCGTGACCAACTGCCGTGAGCGGGCGTAGAATTCATCGCAATTTACCCTCTCGGCGGAAAGGGCGTTCTGCATGTCCCTGCATATCTTTGCAAGCGCTCTAACCCGTCTTGCCTCGTTGGGTTTGACACCATATTGCGCGCAAAATTTTGTCAGTAAAATTGATTTTGCATCCGAAATTCTACAGTCTCGCTCCAGCGTGATTTCGTAGTCATCAATGAGTTTTGATCGAATTGTGGCGTCCAACTCTATCGCCATGGCCTTTAAAAATTTTAAGTCCTCTTTATCCTCGAGATTCTCAAAACTTACCAGCAACGACTCCAGATGATCGATCTGCTTGAAGAGCTTGAGCTCGGCGTCAACCATTTTCGAAATAAATTCCGGCTCAAGTCCAACCGTTTCCGCCAAAGCAGCGACGCGAAAGCGGTACTCTGCGTTAAATAATTCGCGTTTCTCTGTAGTTATTGAATGTGAATAAACGTCTTTGAGTCCATTTGAGACCGCTCCTTCGCGGTTACTAAAACGAACCACCTCTAATGGCGTGCCCAATCGACTGCAATGTTTTCTAATTCGCTCTGCAGCAGTGTTAACTGCCTCGTGCGATTGACTGACTAACAGAATCCTTCTCACGTCGAGCTTTTCGACTAGGAAGTGAACGAATGCAGCAATAAATTCCGTCTTTCCGGTACCAGGTGGCCCTTGTAACAGAGATAGCGGGCCGAAATTCACCAGCTTGCGAAAGGCTTCCCGTTGCTGTTCATTGAGACTGATCTTGTTACCATGCTGATCCTCTCTGTCATATCTAGCAAAGTCCTCGTCGCTGACCTGGATGCCATACTCATTTGCGGAAACTTCACAGGACGGGTCAAAAAGCTCTACCAGCTCTGGAATTACTCCTTCCATATCCAACAATCTTTCAAGAGCTGCTTTACGTTTCCTATACGACGCTCGATCCCTCTTTGTTCGGAAAAAGACGGTGTCGCCATCCTTCAGACTGTACGAGGCCGCGCGAATTTTAGTTAGTCTCACTTCATTGAGCGCGGATTTTTTAAGGGAGATTTCGCCGATATTCTTCTCGGTTCCATCGGCGTCAATTAGGATCGCCTCCACCTCGTCCAAACTGGTAAAAGCCCCGAGGGGATCATTATCAGCCTCATAGTTTAATATGAGCTCAGAGTCTGTATCGACAGAAGCGATAGCAGCACCGTTAAGTTCGATGTGTGGACTAGATTCGATTTCCGTGTTGAGAATCGCGCGCCAGAGGGACTGCGTCGAAATTTCCAACGCGGGTCCCTCATCCCCATCAATTCTTAAATTCTCCGCCTTAGCAAACACCTCCGTAAGTTGCTGTCCAATCTCGATTCCTTCAACTTCGCTCGGTACTTCCCGAAGCGTGGATAATGCACGGTCGAACGATTCGTCGTGTCGAAGTAGTTCGGATAAGGCGGCAAGCTGAGACGGACGACCTGGTTTGATACGGATAGCCGTACTGATTTCAAATTGACTTTCCTGCTCGTCGCGGAAATGGACGCCCGCTCGAGGGCGAGGTGGACGGGCGCCCACGAAACAGGACTGATCTCGACTATAGTAGGCTGTGAGCGCCCCCCCCACGCCGGAAAACGTCACCATCAGGTCATCTGAACCCTTCTTTGACTTCTCAATCTTAACAAATACCCGGCCGTTGTCGGGCAAAATGATGAGTTGCTCGTCTAAATTGTGAAGTGCAATTTCAACGAACTGCTGTTGGGGCGTAGCCGCGAAAACCAGGGCTTTCTTGAATCGGCCTAGATCTCGAAACCCGAATTCGACATCATCCAGCTCGGTTCTGATTGCAGCTGAAATACTTGGATAGGCCTCTGAGTCATTGCCCCATTCAATGCCCAATAGCTCGGACGACATCTTTAATACGGCGTATATATCACGCTGAAAGGACGACGATCCATCGATGTTTTCTGGGCTGTACGCGTGATTTTTGGCTTCAGATGAATTATGCAAAAAATCAGGTATATCAATTAGGAACACGTTCTTGCCGGACTTCCCAATCATGACATTTTCAGGGTGAAGGTCGCCATGTGAAACCTCAAGACCATGCAAATGCTCAACAGCTGCAGAAAATTTCCCGATCACCTCCATTTTTTCCGCGCAGGTAAGTGATGTTTCTGCCCACGTCAACCCATCCACGATGTCCGAAACTAAATAGATGCTGCCCGATTTTGCTGCAAGTCCGTAATCGATAATGGTTGGTATGTAGATAGGTTTTACCGCAGCCAATTTGTCGAGCTGTTTTAAAAAAGCCAAAACACGAAAATTGGTCACCGAGTCATTTGATTCCCCGCCGACATTTAACCAAGCTTTAACCATTCGCCCACTGGAAACATACACCTCTTTGTCCGTCGTCTCGATCAGAAAATCCTCGTCCTCCCGGAATTGACGAGAATGATTTATCGCATGGCGATAAACGTCGAGATCACTATTTTCAAATGTGGGGATTGACTCTGCTCGCGGTTCGGTAGCCTTCAACGCATCAAAAAAAACAGACGCATTCTTGAACTTGGTCGTAACTGCCTCTAACATCACTGTTGCGTACCACTCATTGCTTGAAAGGATTTCGTCTTGAACACTTGCCAAACTCTTTGGAGACATTCGCTTGTTCGAGAGCAGATGCCAGCACACAATCCCAAGCGCGTGCACATCTTGCTCATAGGGAGACAGCGGCGCACTGCCCAGCATTTCCCGTACTTCCACCGCTCCCACGGACAGAGAGTCCCTGTAATCGCCAACTGTGCCAATCGGTTGATGATAAGCTGAAATAAAATTGGATAACGCGATCTGCTTTGACGGGGAAATCCAGAGACAGTGATCTGCAATGTCACGGTGCGCAATCTTAATGTCGTGCAAATCGCCAAATTTTGCAAGAAGTAGCTTTACGAGATTGAGTTTATCGGTGTCGCTTAACGACGGCCCATATTTTCCAATGAATTCGTTAAATCGTACGTGGCCCGGCGGTAGCTCATAGACTTCGGAATACTGGGATGTGACCTCATCCTTTTCAAAGCTCGTTAACGATCGAAGACAGTGGTTGTACAGATCTCGGTTTTGGTGGTTCACATACTGCAGAATCTCTCGCTCCCTCGATACGATCTCCGCTCTCCCGCTTGGTGTAAAAGCCTTGTTACCTACTACGTTCTTGAAGTTCCATACACGCAAAAGAGCAGTTGCGCCCTTTGAAATTTCCGAATCGGCCAAATATTCCTTGTAAACAAACTTTGGATGCTCGAAAATTTCTTCGACGGCCGTATAACCGCCTATTTTTAGCGCTCTTGGCGCGGTATTTCCTTGCAAGAATAATTCGTCGAACACGTGAAAATCACGATTTAATACTTGTGAATCAGGATGGGGACGAAAAAATTCATTAAATGTATTTTTGTCTGCGAACTTTAGAAAATCGCTCAATGAAACAGTGTGCTGCAGCTCAGCATCAGGCAGTTTACTAAAGTCGGCGTTACCAGTCATCACGACAAAAAAATACACTCGAGGCGTAAAATTCTTATTGGTGAACTTGGAAGTGAGTTTCTTTAATTTATTCTCCAGAAGAAACTTTTTGTTCCTGGTGACGGTAACAGGAGACCGCCCCATATTCTTGTCACCTTTATACCAAGTATCTCCGTTCGCTGAGACGGGCTGATGATTCCAATCCTTTAATTCAACAATAATGACATTACAGTGGGTAACGATAACGAGGTCAAACTCCCCTTCCTTGCCTTTGGAGTCAACGAACCTAAATCCTGCATACCCCTTCCATGGAAACATTGCGCTTCGAGCAACGGTGCTTTTCAGCTGGTCACGAAGCGATGCGCCTTTGGTTGAGATCTTTGCATCGGTTCGGCCTTCTGTAAAACTCGACTTCATCGTATTTATCGCAGCAACTTCTTGTTCTTGCAGACCGCCATCCCACATTTCAATGTCCAAGATATTTCCTATCCAAGTTTCATGTATTTCTGGTGATGTCGTCTAGATCGCTCTGCCAGCAGCGATCAAGGACACCTAGCTCTTGAAATCCTATCGACCAGTCAAACTCCTCCACGGTGGCCACAGCCGTCATTCCAGCAAGCAGTAACTTAAATCGCGGGACCGTTAAAGTGATTATCGATTAACAGAAATAGACTAACATGAACGCGACTATTGGTGGCAAGTTCCAGTGCGGCGCCTGTATGAAAGCTGGAAGATCGGGAAGTGGACGGAGGGAGCCCGTAAGTTGCGCTCATCGGCAGGGCCGATACACGTCACGAGGACAGCGCAGGCTGTTCCCAAGGCGAGAACACAGTGGCGATAGCGCTGCACGGTCTGGACCGATACCAGCCAAGATGGAACCCGATAGCTGCCCTCTTCAACTCAGGACGATCGCCCATCGAATTGAGAAGCAACTTCGCCAGCCCACATTTGCCGCAAATACACCCGTTGAGATGCAGTGGCCGGCGCGCCCCGCAGTAAATACTTAGAAGGTCAGCACCAGCCGGTGTCGACAAGGTCAAGTCGCTGATGGGTGCCTGGCGTCAATCAGCGACCGAACGGTCGAGGCAACTTCTGGCAGCCCAAGCATATCTAGCGCCTTCTCTAACGGCGTAACTGGTCCATCGGGCAATGTCCATTGGATGAAGTGATGATGAACTGATCGCCAAGGTGGCAAACAATCGGGGAGACTTCGCCACGGTGCTTCATTCCGCATAACGAATAGGACGGCAAACAGCACATCGTAGGTATCGTGTACTTTCGGCCGAGTCGTCTTGCGCGCGCTGTCGAGAAGATAGCGAACTTACTCAAAGTCAGAGCGCGGCACATCAGTTTGAAAACTAATACGCGTCATTATGGCCTTTTTAACCAGAGGTACGATAGTATACCGACACCAATCATGTTTTGCAGAAAGTTCAGATGGCTATTTCTAGAGAATCGTTTTTTGAAAAAATCGATAGCCTAATCCGCAGTGAAGGGTTCGCGTTCCTTTGTATCGGACAAGACGTAAATGCCCCCCCTTATGCATACACGGTAGGCCTCACAGAAACCTACGCGTGCCCTGAACTCTTGATTTTCGGAGTGGGGCAGGACACGGCACATGCAGTCTTCCATACGGTATTTGACAAGATCAAGGCAGGCGCTCGATTTTCAGACGGCGATGTGCTTCTTGAAGTCCTCACTGTACCTTGTTCAATTAAAGCAGTTTCCGCCGAGTCAGCGCTGCCATTTGCTCTGAACGTCACGAGTCGCTACGAAGACACAGAACAAATTCCCACCTTTCAGCAAATCGTCTATCCGGACAGGGCCGGTGTCCTTCCTTGGGAGCCCGGATATGACAAAGGTCTCAAGCGAATTCAGACTGAGCTATGGACTGCGCTCATCCACTGAAATTGTTAGAACGCCCGCTGTTTGCAACCTCGCGCTCAGCCCAACATCCACTGAGATTCCACTGCTTCGTGTTCAGCCGGCTACCGCCGAAGGACCTCACGTAATGCGAATTCGAAGCCAAACCTTTTCAGGCAGAACCAGTAAATGCCCATTGCAAGCCCGTCACTGCTGAAGAGCCCGCAGCATTCAAGTGCAGTGAAAATATCTTGGCCATTCTTGCGTGGACGTGGAGAGACTGTCGCTGCAGACGATGCCATGCGAACAAGTAGATGAACGACACCATTTTCGCCGGCATGCATCTCAATCGATTCCTCAGAATGGCGGCGATGGCCGGTATCGAGAGTGCCATCCGGATTCATATAGATCGAGGCGACGATCTCAACGCCCGAGACGGGAACGGCCTCACACCCTTGATGCTCTCAGCGGCACGGAATAGGTTTGCGGTCTGCAAACTCTTGGTTGAAGCAGGTGCCGACAAGAGTCTCCGTTCCCCATCAGGGACGACAGCGCATGAGATCGCAATCGAGGCAGGCGCGCACGAGGCAGCCGAATTTTTAGAGCCTGTTATTTCCACGGCTGATGTAGCGGCTCCCCCGGTCCCGCCCGTCGCCGAGCTGCCAAGCGCGCCGCTTGTGCTTCTGGACGATTTGCCCAACGTGCAATCGCGAGTTTCCATTGGCGTGACCGCTACAACAGAGAGCGGTCCGGCTGACGACCAGACCAATTTGGTGATTGGCGGATCGGGGCACATCACCGATTTCGATCTCATGGGATGGGAACCAGAAGAAGATGGTCCTCCACCCGACGCGGACCCGTCGGTAGAACTGGCTGCGTCGGCGATGCATACGGCCATATCTGGGCACGAGCCGATCGATTCATCCGAAGACTGGGATGAAGTAGACGTCTATCTCCCGGAAAGATCGATGCCATTGGCACGCAAGGACGATGCGGAATCCAGGGAACGCCTGCGCCTCCTCCTGCTTAGAGCCATTCGCGAAGGCAGCGTGCCGAGCATGCACATAGAAGCACTGTCGTTAAACGACGATCGGTCAGCAAATCCCGAGGCTGAGGCTGTTCTGAACATGGTTGTAAACGACTTGGGTGCCGAGGTCGATGAGCGATTCGAATACGTTAGCGTTGATGAGAACTTTGAAGTCTTTATCAAACCCGAGGAAACGCAGGATGAAGAGGAGATTCTTGCCGGTGCAATAGCCTTGGTCGACAACCTCACGGCGCGCCAAACCGATCCTCTACGCATATATCAAAAGGAATTTCAGCGGGTGAAGCTCATTTCCGCTGACGACGAGGTTTCACTTGCCAAGTCCATGGAACACGCGCTGGATCTGGCCCTCGACGCCTTGGCTGGGTGGCCACGTGGCGTTGAACTCACGCTGGCCGCTGGGCACTTGGTCAAAGCAGGCCGCAAACCTTTGACTTGGCTGTCGCGTGGACCTGGAGGAAATCAAACTGACCTTGTTAGCGAAGTCGACGGCGACATAGCGAACATTGAAGCGCCGGAAAATGAGCCAGACGACGAGATCGAACTGAGTGATGAGTCCGAACTGGATTCCGGCACCGCCCCTCCTGACATTATCAATGGGTTCGCCGAACAGATAAACCGACTTGAGTTTCTTTTAACCGGTACATCGCAACCGGGGCCCGATTGGCTCGAAGTCCGAGAGATGTTGACGCTACTGCAGTTGAATATCCGCTTCCTTTCACATCTGGCGGACGTGACGCACGATGATCACTCCGAACAGGCCGAACAATACGCGGCCGCGATAAGGACGTTCCGGGGTGCACGCGAACGAATGGCCAACGCTAACCTGAAACTGGTTTTTCACCTTGCAAAAAAATACCTGTACAGTGGCGAACCGTTGGACGACTTGGCACAGGAAGGAAATATAGGATTGTTGAAGGCCGTAGAGCGGTTCGATTGGCGGCGCGGCTTCAAATTTTCTACATATGCGACTTGGTGGATTCGTCAGCAAATTGGACGTCACGTTGCGGACAAAGGCAGGACGATCCGCGTTCCAGTTCACGTTCATGAGAAAGTTCAGCGCCTGTACCGCGAAACACGGGCTTTTGAGTCAGAGAATGGGCGCCTCCCCGCACTTGATGAAATCGCGGCGCGACTGCAGATGTCTCCTCGTAGTGTGGAGGCACTTCAACGGATCGGGCCTGAACCGGATTGCATTGACGACCTCCTCATCGACGATGTAATCGCCGTCGAGGCCCGCTCTGCTTTCATTTCGCCCGACCCTTCCAAGATCGCGTATCAATCAGAGCTGGGCACAACGATTGACAAGGTGCTCGCCACGCTCACGCCGAGGGAGCAACAAATTATCAGGATGCGTTTCGGTGTGGGCATCAGCGACTCGTTCACCCTGGACGAGATCGGAATACGATATGAGGTCACAAGGGAACGCATTCGTCAAATCGAGGCCAAGGCGATTCGAAAACTAAAGCACCCTAGTCGAGCCGATGCCTTGTCTTACGTTGCGTACGGCTGGCCGTTTCACGACGAGCGTGAGGTGGAGGAATGCAATCCGGAGCCAGACAGCTGCGATCAATCATCGACGAGCATCCCGTCAGAAACGATTTCGACCGAATCCATTGTCGCGCCTGTCTATCGTGCCTCTCGCGCAAAGACACCAAGCATCGACAGATTGCTGGGGCAGGCCTCGAATTTGGGGATACCTTTCGCGGACGAGCGTAATGAAAATGACGGAAAACTATGGATCAATTTTACTGAGGTGCCAAACATTAATCATCGCAAATTTATGCGAAAGCTTCTAGCCCTGGGCTTTGAATTCCAAGCTGGGAAAGGCTATTGGAGATGAAGTCAAAAACACGCAGCGCCCCCCCGCGCGCCATGGCTATGCTCGAGGCCCTGCGCGGCCTGGGCTACTCGACTGCGGCGGCCTTGGCCGATATTGTTGACAACAGCATTTCTGCTGGCGCCAAGGAAGTGCGTATCGATTTCAATTGGGCCGGCCCCAGTAGCCGAATAACCATTCTTGATGATGGTCGCGGAATGGACGATCCCGAACTCGAAAGCGCCATGCGCCTGGGCGACAAGAATCCTTTGGATGCCCGGACGGTTGATGACCTTGGACGATTCGGTATGGGCTTGAAGACTGCTTCGTTCTCGCAATGTCGGAGATTGACGGTTGCCTCAGTCAAAGACGGAGCCACGAGCTGCCTTAGATGGGATTTGGACGAGCTTGCAGCAAATCCTGACGGCGGATGGCTGTTATTCGAAGGGCCGGCGCAAGGATCAATGCCGTTCATAAATGGCTTGCAAGAGGCGAGGCACGGCACACTGGTCTTGTGGGAAGCAATGGACCGTATAGTCACATCGGGCTACACATCAAACAACTTCCACGACCTAATCGACAATGTCGAGTCTCATTTGGCGATGGTTTTCCACCGACTCATACAAGGACCGCGCGCCAAACTGAAACTGCTGTTGAACGGCCGCCTAGTGGCACCATGGGATCCGTTCATGTCCGGTCACCCTGCCAAACCATGGACATCTCCGACCACCAAACACTCAACCCCATCCGGAACAGTCTCTGTACAGTGCCACGTATTGCCACACCGCGACAAGCTGACCATTACGGAGTTCGAATCAAATGCCGGACCGGCCGGCTGGACCGCACAGCAAGGTTTTTACGTCTACAGGAACGAGCGACTTCTCGTCGCAGGCGGATGGCTCGGACTTGGCAATTCCCGTGCATGGAACAGAGAAGAGGCCCACAGACTAGCCCGAATACGCCTGGACATTCCTAACACGGCAGATGCCGACTGGAAGATCGATGTTCGCAAATCCACGGCCCGCCCACCTGTATCGCTCAGACCTTGGCTAACTCTGCTGGCCGAGAACACCCGCGAGCGTGCGCGCCGCGTTTTCGCCTATCGAGGAACCCCGACTCCGATTTCAGGAAACATCCCTATTGATCAGGCCTGGCGCGTCGAGCGCATAAAGGCAGGTATCCGTTATCGGATCGAAGAAAGCCACCCTTCAGTCGCTGCAGTTTTGGAAAGCGCCGGCACGCTGGCGCCATTAATCAAATCCATGCTTCGAGTGATCGAGGAGACAGTCCCCGTGCAACGCATTTGGTTAGACACGGCCGAGAACAAGGAAACACCGAGAACAGGGTTCGAGGGTGAGCCCAATGCAGCGGTAATCGAAGTCGCACTCGTACTTTTTGATGACCTTGTCGGACGCAAGGGGTTGAGCGTCGAAGATGCCCGTAAATCGTTGTCCCGTACAGAACCATTTCAAAAATATCCTGCGCTCATCGCAGAACTAGGGAGTAAGAAATGACTGCAGGAGAAGAAGCAGCAGCGCAGGCGCAGTTACTGGACGATGTCATTGCCACCGCACAGCGGCTGGTGAAAGCTGAAAAAGATTCGTCGAAGATCACACCTCTGTACATCGCCGAAAAAGTGAAGTTGGCTACAGCGATGTTCGCGAGCGATCCACCAGTCCTTCTGAACGAGGCTAAAGCCGTGACCATACTGATCCAGCGATTCAGCCACAGGATGGGCAAGGCCACCACACTCGTCGATAACGCCGGGCACTTCGACTGGCTCACTGCCGTCCGCAAGAAGGATTGGCAATATTGGCGCCGCTATCGCGACTACCAGGAATCCAAACTGTCGGACGTGGTCGTCGACGGACTCGACGAAGCAACCGACGATATTCTTGGACTCCTCGAGGACCCGCTCCGAACGGACTCCTGGGATCGACGCGGACTCGTCGTGGGGCATGTCCAATCTGGCAAAACCAGCAACTACACTGGGTTGATCAATAAGGCAGCCGATGCCGGCTACAAGATCATCATTGTGCTGGCGGGGATGCACAACAATCTGCGATCACAGACTCAGATTCGTCTTGAGGAAGGCTTTCTCGGATATGAGACGACGGCGGACCGCGATGCGGGCCTGCCCATCGGCGTAGCCGCGTTTGGTGAAGACCTGAAAACAAACTCAGCGACGACTAGGGCGGAAAACGGCGATTTCAGCAAAGCCATCGCCAAGCATTTTCACGGAATTTCGCCAGAAGAGCGGCCTTGGCTCTTCGTAGTCAAGAAGCAAAAGACCGTTCTGACTGAGCTTCTTAAATGGATCCAGACTCGCGTGGCGGATACTCCAAGCTCGATGGCGGACTGGAAATTAGTGACAAAGCTGCCGCTCTTAATGATCGACGACGAAGCCGATAATGCATCAGTGGATACGGGCGAACAAGAATTCAACGACGATGGAACGCCCGACGAGGAGCATCAGCCAAAAGCCATCAATGGTCTCATACGGCAATTGCTTCATTCGTTCACTCGGAAGGCGTATGTGGGATACACAGCCACTCCCTTCGCCAATATCTACATCCACCACAAGGGCGCCACTGCAAAGGAAGGTCCGGACCTTTTCCCGAAGGCTTTCATTATCAACTTGGCCGCTCCGTCAAACTATGTTGGCCCCGCCCGCATGTTTGGGAAATTGACGAAGGATGGTCGCGTTGGAGCTCTTCCGCTTTCGCGTACCATTTCTGACCATTACGATCGTGATTCAAAATCGGGATGGATGCCTCCCAATCACAAGAAGACTCACGTCCCGGTCCACAACGGTCAAGAAACGATACCACCGTCGCTCCGCAGCGCCATCTACGCTTTCGTGCTTGTCTGTGCGGTAAGGGAATTGCGTGGCCAAGGGACCGAGCATAGCTCCATGTTGATTCATGTGACTCGATATGTTTGGGTCCAGGATCATGTGTGCGAACAAGTTGAGGAAACAGTACGTCGTATGCGCCAGAAGATCACGCGTGGAAGCGATGCTGATGAGTTGCTCATGGAGATGCGCAGCCTCTGGGAAGATGACTTCATTCCTACACACGACATAGTCTCAGAACTGTCGCCACAAGTTGAGCGCCCGCCAGCCCTGCCCTCCTGGGAGGACGTATTGGTGAAACTACCGGATGTCCTAGGTGACATCGCGGTCCGCTCCGTCAACGGAATGGCCAAGGATGCTCTGGACTACGCCACACCAGGCGCAGCCCTCAAGGTCATAGCAGTCGGTGGTGATAAGCTCGCACGGGGTCTGACACTTGAAGGCCTCTGCGTGAGCTACTTCGTACGTTCAACGAAGATGTACGACACGCTGATGCAAATGGGCCGTTGGTTCGGCTACCGACCTGGTTATCTGGATCTCTGCCGCCTTTACACTTCGCCGGATTTGGTGAAGTGGTTCGGCCATATTGCCGACGCGTCCGAAGAGCTCCGCGAAGAATTCGACTTCATGGCGAAGGCGAAACTCACGCCGGAGCAATACGGTCTCAAGGTAATGTCTCACGAGATCCTGACGGTCACTTCGCCCTTGAAGATGCGCAATGCTCAGACGCTATCCCTGACGTACAGCGGTACCCGTCCTCAGACCATTCTCTTTCATAGGGACGCGAAGGTCCAAGAGACAAATCTCGCTGCAACCGACTCGCTAATTGCAGGCCTTGGCGCAGATTTCATTTCCGGTCCCAGGTACGAGCGTGATGGCGAAGCGGACTCTTGGCAAGGCGCCCGACTTTGGAAAGATGTGGACGCTTCGCATGTCCTCGGGTTCCTGGGCACCTATGCAACCCATCCGAACGCCACTAGTGCCAAGGCAGGCGTAATTGTCGACTTTATTACCAAGATGCTCGACATTGGGAAATTAGAGCAATGGAGTGTCGCACTCCTCACTGGCGGTGAAGGTGTTGGCGAACCACATACCTTCCCAGGCGACTTTGAGGTCAGCTCCTTTCAAACGCGCAAGACTGAAGATTTTGATCCACCGGGAATCAAGGACCCGGCCATGTTTGCCATTGGCGTACTCACCGACCCAAAGGATGAAGGCATCGACCTCGACGATGATTCTTGGCGCAATGCCCTCGCCCGCACCCGCGCCGCCTGGAAGCCAGAACCTGCGCGGGGCCGTGATAAGTTACCATCCAGTCCCAGCGGGAAAGGTATTCGCGAGGCAAGAGACAGCCTAGGGGGTGAGGTCGATCGCGGACTATTGCTGCTCTACTCCCTTGCGCCGTACTACAAGGGGGAAGAAAAGCTGCCTGAAAACCTCATCGTACCAGGCTGGGACAAACCCATCATGGCCTTCGCCATCGCATTCCCAGCGAGCGAAAACGGAATTCGCGTGGAGTACGAAGTGAATCTTCTCTATTGGATGCAGGAATATGGCCCGACCGAGTAACGAATTTCTCATGGCATGGTCGTCGCTCACAGGCGCCGATATCGAACCTGGTTGGCAAGCCATTTCCCTAACTTCGTCTGGGCCGCTTCAGGTACGGGCGGGACGCCGATCGCCCGACAACAGTGAGGCGGTCCTGGTGGGCTTCCCAACGTTGCGGCTTGCAGCGGCGGACAAACTCCCTGAAGGACAAGGTTTCGCAGTTGAGCGGGCCGATCCTGAAGGCAGCGGCAGACTTTGGCTTGCCTTGACCCGAAAGGCAGCCGGCAGCACCGAGCTTTTCGCTGCCATGGCTTGCGACGTGATCGGGGCTCTTGATGACGCTGTGGCGTCTAGCGCGGACGAGCCCAAGCTCTTGCGGGTCTTAATCGGACGCGTGGGCGCTTGGCAGGAATTCATGCGGAAGGGTACGCAAACTCTTAGTCCCGAAGCCGAGATAGGCCTGATTGGCGAACTCACGCTACTCCGTTCCATCATCGATGCAGGCGTACCATCAGCCTTGGCCTTGGAATCATGGGTCGGCCCGCTTGATGGGATACAGGATTTCGAAATTGGAACCGGCGCACTGGAAGTCAAGACCACGCTGTCCGCTGTGGGATTTCCGGCCAAGATCGGTTCTCTGGATCAACTCGACGATTCGGTGCGCCAACCATTATTTGTGGCCGGTGCGAGACTAAAGCAAATCAATAGCGGACAAAATTTGCCAGAGTTTGTGGAAACAATGCGGATGTTAATTGAAGGCGATGCGGAATCCGAACGACTCTTGTCAGAGCGACTTCTGGCAGCAGGCTACATCGATGCCCACGAAGACAATTACCCGCGAAGATTCGAGCATCTGGCCCTTCGCGTAATCGAAGTAGCAGACGACTTTCCCCGCCTTACGTTGGGCAATGTCCCGTTGGGCATAGTTAGGACTGCCTATGAAATCGATCTCGACAAGACAACCGGCGAAGATGTCGGAACCGAAGGCGCGTTAAGAAAACTAGGAGCAATTTGAGTATGAACTTAACTGAATTTCTGACCGAAACTCAGGCAACCGTCCGCTCGCAGATGCGAGAAGGCGCGCTGTACGAGGAGTTGGTGTTCGCCGGCATCGTAATGGAGCACATGTCGGAAATCGGCATGACATTCGAACCTGTAGAGTGCCACTTCGAGGGCAAGGTAGGCAATGCCAATCTGAGATTGAGCGGATACGCAGTTTCGGAGGACAACGACCAGCTCGATTTGTTCGTGAGCCTTTATTCCAACGTCGACACGCTCACTCCAATCCCGGACTCCGAAACGAAAATTGCGGTCGAGCAGTGCCTACGTTTTCTTACGCTTTGCGCTGAAGGCAAGATGGCATCCAAGCTCGACCCGTCGAGCGATGTGCGATCATTGGCTGAAACTATGCACGGCATTTATAACGACTTGGAGCAGATTCGCGTCTACGTGATCACTGATAAGATCGCAAAATCCAAGAGCTTTAAGACGCGAGATATTGGCGGGAAGGCGGTGCGCCTTGAAGTCATGGACATCGAACGCCTTCATCGACATTGGTCCGAAGGGATACCACGAGACGAGCTCGTGGTGGATTTTAACGAAGTCTCAGGATTGCCCTTGCCGTGCGTATTCGTACCTGGTCAAAACGATGACTATGATTATGCGCTCACCGCCATTCCGGGCGAAGCCTTGAGGCTGCTCTACGAAAAATTCGGCGCACGACTTCTGGAGGCCAACGTACGTTCCTTCCTGAGTGTCAAGGGCAAAGGAGTCAACGCAGGCATCCAGACCACGCTGCGCTCCGCCCCAGAACGATTCATGGCGTACAACAACGGCATTGTGATCGTCGCCGACGAAATGCGCCTTGGAAAATCCGGCGATGGCTCGGCAGGTATTGCATGGCTTAAAGGCCTGCAAATCGTTAACGGAGGCCAAACGACGGCCTCACTCTACTTTACCAAGAAGAAGTATCCTGATACCGATCTGAGCCATGTGCGGGTACCCGCCAAAATCATCGTGATGAAGACCCAGGACTCGACAAAGGAAGAGGCTCTCGTATCTGATATTTCGCGGTTTGCAAACAGTCAGAATGCAGTCAAGCAATCGGACCTCTCAGCTAACAAGCCGTTCCACGTCGAGATCGAAAAACTTTCCCGTTCAGTCTACTGCCCCGATGGTGTGGGTCAATGGTTCTACGAACGCGCGTCTGGTAGCTATAATACGCTTCTGACCCGTGAAGGCACCACGCCGGCCAAGCTAAAGGCCCTGAAAGATGCAATCCCTTCTTCCCGCCGACTAACGAAAACCGACTTGGCGAAATATATAACCGCTTGGGATTGCAAACCAGACGTTGTCAGCCTGGGGTCACAAAAAAACTTCGATCGTTTTATGGCCTCACTCAGTCCGTCTGAAGGACAGGAGGCGCCCTTGCCCAACGTCGCGGATTTCAAGTCCATGATTGCCAAAGCCAAGATTTACAGAGACTCTCAAAAGCTGATTCGTCCGATGTTTCAAGCGTTCCAGGCCAACGTCACAGCCTACACCGTATCGCTCCTATCGGAAAAGCTCGGAAGCCGCATCGATCTTGAACGCATCTGGACCAAGCAGGCAATTTCGTCCGAACTGATCGCACAAATCGCGGTATGGGCCAAGGAAATCAACGATGTTTTACACTCCACGGCCGGTGGCCGCATGGTGTCTGAATGGGCCAAACGACCAGAGTGCAAAGAAGCCGTCATGGGCGCAAGCTACTCCGTCCCGGCATCGAATATTCCCGAAGTCAGAGTCAAATAGGCTCACCCCCATGACCGACTTTAACGCTGGTGCTTTGAATCGTGGCTGACATTGTAGCGCCGTCAGTCCGGAGTCGAATGATGTCCGGCATCAAGGGCAAGAATTCCAAGCCCGAGATGCTGGTCAGGAAGTTGCTTTTCGCCGCTGGTTTCCGATTCAGGCTGCATCGACGCGAGTTGCCAGGCACACCAGATATTGTCCTACCAGGCCGAAAGATCGCGATATTTGTACATGGATGCTTCTGGCACGCGCATGCCGGCTGCAAGTATGCCAAGCTTCCGGCAACCCGCCCCGATTTCTGGGCCACGAAGCTCAACGCGAACGTCGACCGAGATAGGCAGGCAATAGAGAAACTGACTGCTATGGGGTGGCGGGTTCTTTGCGTGTGGGAGTGCTCCACCCGAAATTCTGCGTCAGCGTCATCGTTGACAAACGACCTGAAAGAATGGATCAATGGCACGGGGCAGTACGCAGAGATTTGCGGACCATTGAGCTAGCCATTCTTCTTGCTCAGCCAACGGGCACATGGGTTGCACTCGGAGATTAAAGAAGGGACGTCAGCCGGTCAAGTCTGAAGAGGACACTAGGTGGGTGAGCTCAAGTGCGCCCGAAAGTTCGTTCCTGTTTTCCAAGGAATGCGGACAAGGTGTCGTTTTTCTGTATTAGTTTCTGCGGGATTTGAAATTCCTCGAATTGATCTGCGGGTCCAATAATGTATTTGGGTCTTGCTAGTGTTTTGATCCAAAGACCCATCGTTTTCGGGTCTGCCAGGGGCGAATTGTCGATCAACACAAAAGCGATTACGCCGCCTACCATCATGCGGTAAATGTTCCGCCCAAACTTGCGATCCGGCCGTGGGGTCCTGTACGCAAAGACTTCGGTATCACCAGCGGATAACAGAGGGCGAACAAGCAATGCGTCGAGAAACCGTGGTACCGGCGCTTGACAGAACAAGAAGTCCTGAATCGGGGCCAAAAAAGGACCCAGCTCGATCCTTCCAAGTTCCTTTCTGGTAATCGCATATTTGTACAAAATAGCTGCGAAAAATTTCAGGAGAGATTCGGAATCCGTTCCGGTTAGCTCATAACTCCCGAAACTCTTGTTGGCAGCTTGCGACCTCAAGTTCTGAAATGCTTTCAGGGCGGTTTCCTCATATCTTCCAAGCTGGCCATCGTGATTCGCGCACAAAATGTCCGCGTCCCACACTCCCGACTGGCTCGGTGAATACTTGGCATCGGAATTTGTCACCGCATGGTTTTTTCCGACCTGGACTTCCGTGCACATCGATCTAGGTATAAGGTGGGCCTTGATCGTCTTGTCGCCACATACTCGGCAGTTCATGTTAGTCCTTTAGCAATTGACTGAAAGTGATTGTGTCGCGGGAACCGCAGCTACTTCGACGGCCCCGTGTCGGAATAAGGCTTGCAGGAACGAGCTGACATGAAAGTCGGAGGCCCGGCCGGTCGCGGGCCAAGGAAGAGAATCAGCTGACAGTTGATGTTAGGTCAAGCCTTAGCTCGTACACATCAGGCTTGGGCTTCGCTCAGGCGAGTACAGTTGCCTATCACCGTCTCGGGGATGAATCCCGTCCCTGGGGAAGTTACCGCGACGTGGCGTAGACTCCCTGTGCTTGAGTCGTTCGCTTTTGCCACACTGACTCTGCCGGGTGGCACTCGGGGAGACGCCAAGAATTTATAGATAAGCTTCGCGATTTTCCGAGCCAACAGGGGAGGAACTGCATTTCCAATCTGTCCATACTGCTCGGTTCTATTGCCCTCGAAAAAATAGTTATCCGGGAATGTTTGCAAACGTGCGGCCTCTCTCACGGTAAGACTGCGGCACTGAACTGGATCATAGTGGATGTAGTAGTGCCCATCCTTCTTGATGTGTGCCACAACCGTTGATGAGGGCAAGTTTCCGATTTGGACTCTGAATCGGTCTGCGAAAGGAATGCTCTCTTCGTCAACATTCAGATGGTCTGGCATCAGCTTTGGGGGGAAATCATACAGCGAGGGCGCATACCCTTTTTCTTGCGCGAAGCACGCTGCAAAAAGGTAGCGATGCAAGTCTGAACGCATGTGACTACGCGTTTCATGTTGTAGTACGCCGCCCAATCGACCATCCAAGTACCAAGACCGAAGCTCTTTAGGCATATCAGCACTCGGCGTAACGATGGCGGGTATGAAAGTCCCTCCTGAAGACACCACTCTGGCGGCTTGCTCGGCCGATTCAGTCATCAGCTCCTCGATGCGTTCGCGTAGAGGAAGCCGCCATAAGTTCAGACTCAATGGAGCTTTCTTCATGACCCCAAGCCATGATTTATGTGAATCAGGCTCTTTCGACAATCGGCTCCGCAGTGGCGGCAGTCCGGACAGAGCTGTCTGCACTCCAACCTTGGAAGCAATCTTTCTCAATAAGAAGCGAAGCGGCTTCTGCGCGAGTGCGGGCGTAGCCGCAGCCACGTCGGACCTTATGCCAAACAGGATTACGCGATGCCGACTTTGCGGGATCCCGTAGTCATCCGCTTCGATGACATAGTCGGTAGGTTTCAGCTCATCACCGCCGACGACCAAGGATCGAATTTCGTACTTGAGGCCCTCTTTGGGCGCAGATAAATCCGCTAGAATGCGCTCAAAAATCTTGGAGCCACCGTGCTTGGAACTGAGCATGCCCTTGACGTTCTCCATCACGAAGACCGATGGTTCGAACTCCTGAATGATCCGCAAATATTCAGTGTAGAGAAAATGCCTCTTGTCGCTCTCGAAAGCTTCAGGATCTATGCCGCGAAGACGCGAACGGCCGGCGGTCGAATAGGCTTGGCAGGGTGGCCCTCCAATCAAAACCCAATTTTTGTTTGTACCGATGCCCTCTCGAATCCACGCATCGATTGTTTCATGCGGCGTGGCGCCAAGTTCCGCACATCTTGCCTCGTGCGCTGCTTCCTCTGCCGCGTCCTTAATTTCCGGAAGTTTCAAGAACTCTTCACGGCTGATTGTGCCGCGTACGTACTCGTAATAGCTAGCCGGCGCACTGCCCTTTGGGAATTTCCGGAACAACGCTCGAAGCATTAAGGTACGGTGCGCAACAGGATCTTTTTCGATGGATACTTTGACCCCAAATCGAGGGAACCCCTTCTCGTCAACTATGGAGGAAAAACCTTCACAAAGCCCGCCGGGGCCAGCGAACAGATCAATTACAGGAATCTTGCTAGGTTGTTCCATCAATTCTTTTCTTAAGTTTATTCGTCTAAGGATCGTTCAACTCGATGCTAGACGCCGGATGCAGTCTTTTGCCATTCCAATACTAAATCATCGCCAAACCTATCATTTTAGCTCAAGTTCCGGTAGTGAGGCTAGTAGTGTCCATGGCTGTTCACACTGGTAAAAACCACCGAAAAATTCGCCGCTGCCAAGCTAAGCTCGCGACACGTCAGGCGCGTTTGTTCCGTGGGACTGTAGCGCCTACGGGAAGCCAACCTCTTTAGGGATGAGTTGCGCCGAATCGCAGACGAAAACACGAAATGCACAAAGTAGCCGCTCCCTCGACGGGGACGGGCCAACACCGCCGCTGAAAGTTCCCTTTCCACCATCTTGACTGGTGAGTGAATCCAATCCGAGCTGTTTCCGTGGGTACGTTCGACATTTTTCGTTCTTCATCGACCGCCAGCGCAACTTGATACTTAGCGAAAATCTGGATTCTCGTTTCATCATCGAGCATGCCAACGTACGGCATGGATTGGCGTAAGCGATTTGGCTCATCACCGCCGCCCGTCATCATCTGGACGATGCAGTCGTCGCTAGCGTGCATTATCAGACCCCACCACTCCTCGTAGGCGAGCCCCCAAGCGCCCTGTGCCCTCCAGCGTTCCAGATTCGACAGGCTATGCGCACCGATGGTCGTTAAATCAGCCACGTTCAGCGTCTCTTGTGAGAGGTGAAGCTTCAGCTCATCGAGCAAGTGATGGGAATTTTTCATCTCGGCGTCTTCTATTCGTCCTGCAAGTATGCGTCATTTTTCGCCTCGGCGAAATTCGTGGCCGGTCGCTCTGGAGGAGCGCTGGGGTTGCGGGGAGCGATTTGCCCTTTGGGCCAAATCGTCGGCCATTCCGTCAGCGCAGCGCAAAAGCACCGCGCTGACGTGCCGATTGCCTCCCCTCTAATCAACCGGGATACTTGCCCAGATGGCCTTCAGGACGAGACGCAAAGGACAGTGATGAGCTACATCAGAATTAAACACATGTACGAGTCTTACACGGCGCTGGCTGGTTTTCTGGGTCAGAGATGCAATCTGCACGATTTCGTCAAGGGGAATCTAGGAAAAAAATTTAATTGAAAAAAGGGTCCGTCTCAACCCGAATATTTCTGTCGGCCTGAATTTCGGCGTCCACGGCCTATAAAAAATCGGTAATCGCCACACTCGCAATTCAGGAAATGGCGCAGTCAAGCCAGCCTTCAGCAAGAGAGCTGTGTATCCGAGAGGCTCCCCTTCCTAGCGTTCCAAAACATTTCGTCCTTGAATACCCTAGATAAAGCTTACGGTCATGCGCTTAGCGTGCTACGATTTTGTAATTTCACACTAAAGGAACACTGATGAGCACGGAAACGATTACGTCCCTGAAGAATAAACTTATTCAACTGGAAAATGACTACAAGGCTGAGCGCAGTAACTTGGAAAAAAAGATAGCCGAGGCACAAAAAACGCACCAGGTCGAGGCAATTGCGAAAATTAAATCCTTGATGGAGGAACACGGACTGACGCCGGAAAGCCTGCAATTTTCTAAAAGGCAGAACAAGTCCAAGTCCGGTAAAGGTGTGCCACCGAAATATAGAGGACCTGAAGGACAGACATGGACGGGCCGTGGTCGCCAGCCAAAATGGATCGGCGACGACCGAGCTAAATACGCGATTAAATAGAGCGGTCACGTAGCGATCGGGGGCAAACGGGAGTTGGTCAGATTCGAGCTTGATGGCAGTTATGGAGAAAATAGATGGCGTATCGCGAAATCGAAGACATCAAACGTATCAGACAACTTTATAAAATATTAGAGAAATCGATCCGCAAGTCCGCTCTGAAAGGCTCGCATCGCAGGATAGGCTTCCCAGGCGGTCATGAAGAACGGGACGTCTTTTTTCTTGAAGACAATGGCAGCGACTCGCTATGGTACGCGAGCTGGTATCTCCCAGACCAAGATAAGCAAGTAACGCTGCTCGGTCATGGACAAATGGGCTCGAACGATTGGCTTCCGATAGATGTCCAGTTTAATTTGCCGCTTGAAAGTTTCCACCGTCGAATGGGCGCGGCATTTTTAGAGGATGCGGTTACCGGGGAAGAGTATTTAGCGCACAGAGGGATCGTAACGCTGCGGCAGCGAGTGCCGAAGGACAAGGTACTCGAAGCGATGGCGGGGGATGTTGTTGAGGCAGAGACATCCAAGCGGAGCGATGAGTTTTTGCTAGTCGCACTACTCGAGTCAGATACTCTAATCGAGGATCTCGGCAATTTTTCGCGAAGGCTCAGGAACACCATTCGGAACATGGATCATGCCGTCGAGGACACCAATCCACTTGGTGACGTGGGCGCAGACGAGAGCAATTCGAAGGTCTTGAAAGGAAGCACGGCGAATGCTCCGCCTCCAGACACATTGCAGGCCTACTTCATGGAGTTCAGTGGGAGCCGACGCTCGTTCACACCCAAGAAGACGTTTCCTGTTTCTTACCACGGCAAAGTAGTTCATGCACTGCACGAAGAAATGAGTAAGCGTGGAACAACGTTGAAATCGCGCGCGATTGACTTGGTCGCGGACCTTCAGAATGAAGCAATTCTTTTCGAAATCAAAACGAAAGCCGACACACAGAACGTGTACTGTGCAATCGGTCAGTTGACTGTGCATCAACCAGCCGTGGCAAGATTTCTCAAGAAGTCAGTGCGTAAAATATTAGTGGTCCCCGAGTTCCCGATGGCGTTACTCAAAAAAAGCGTTGAAGAGGATTTGAACATTACTATCATCACGTACACTCTCTCTTCGCGTAAAAAGGTGAAGTTTACTGGTCTGGAGGACTTGTAACACCCGATGCATGGCCTTACATAGATTTTGTGTGGTCGCCCTTTGCTGCGGTTCGGCACCTTGTCAGAGCAAGCGCATAGGCTGGCACAAACGGCTCTCCTCCTTCATGAGGATTACGATATCTGCGAATCGAGCGTTTGGACGCGCAACCACTGATGTACAGTTCCATGGACACACCGATGAAATTAGAAGAACTGTGCAGCAAGATCCGTAGGGTGCCCTGTCTCAGTTCTGGGATGCTTTCAAGGTAGAGGGCCAGTTGTAGAGGAACATCGATTTCCCGATAGCCTCCAGAGCTGTCGATTCGCTGTTAGCGCGATGCGCATGCCGGCGAGCTGTGACCCCGCCGGCAACGCGCTTAATGCGCGAGTATTCTGATTGAAAGTCGCAAGGCGGGAGGCAACCCCTCGCAAGTGCCCCACGCCTCAGTTGGGCAATTTGGGGTTTTTAGTCATCTTGGGGAAGTGCCCTGCGTACATAGAGGATAGAATTGTGGCCGCATCCGCATACACGCCAATGGTTGCAAAGCGACTCTGGTCCTCGGTAGCTTCCCTAGAGTACCCACTCGTATCACGGCGGCTGTATTCTCCACCATTGAAATATTGCCCGTGTTCGCAAGCATTACCGTGGCAGCTACGCGCAGATCCGAAATTGTGTCTTGCCAGTTTTCGACGTCCGATAGCCCCGCGTCCCGTGCTTGAGCTAGCAACGGTGTTGCCTTTCCCAATCCATCACCACGAATAGAATGAGCTCAGCAAGTTGCCGTTCTACCGCGCCAAACTGTTCACGCAGATTTCGACGCCCTGCACTCTTCCAAATATTTCATCGTCAACGCGCCCATCAATTAGTGAAGCGTATCCTTGAGCGCTTGTGCAACGCGGGTATCGTTGGCACGATGACAGAGCTGTCTAATGATCTCATCCTGCGTGGCCGAACTTCTAATAGCGTGTTCAAGCTGCGCATCGTTGTTTTTTACGCAATCGTTGCAAAAAAATTGTCGACAAAACAATTTTGTATGTACATAATTGGATTTTTGCACTCCCCGAGTCGTTCGTATTAGTCGCCCGTCCCTCAGCCAGTTTTCCCATAAATCATAAAATATCGGGCAAATCATGCGCACTATCTGGACAGCATTCCTCCTACTATACGTTTCCTGCCTAACTGCGTGCGCGAATCTAAATACCGTGCATCGACGACTTGATCTCGGAGACGATTCAGCCAAAGCCGTCGCAATCGATGGGTATCAGCTTCCTATTTTTTCGCTGCTCGCCACGGGTACTGCGGATGGAAAACTGGTCGACCAGTACGGAAAGCAGACTGTTTTTGTAGTGTGTCCAAATCCCCCTGTTGAGGCGATCGCGGCAGGGAACCTATCTGCGGCAATAACAAATGCCTTTAATGGAGCCACCTCCACTGGTGCTGTTACAGCACCCGGAATGACCAACAATACACAAGCCGCTGTGGTAAGTGCAATGGCGGCGGCCTCGATCGGCCTAAGGACCAATTCGACAACGCTTCTTTCCTATAACGCAACAGCAAACTGCCTGGCTTACATGGGCGGAGCGACCCAAGACAGAAAGTTTATGGAGCTAGCACGGCGGAATCAAGACATAACGCTCGCTATCTTGGCCATCGAGCAGCTAACAGGGGTTGCCAGGCCGGACAAGCGTCGCTTAAATGTTGGAGGAGGTGCAGGCAGCGGCTCCGTGGACACGCAATCCCTGCAGACAGCTATCGAAAACGCGAGGAAAGATCAAAATACGGCGCGCACCACATTGGCAACAAAAGACGATGAGGTCGGACAGGCGCAAAAAGTGTTTCAGAGAAGGTTGTAGAATAAGGCCCGCCGGGACGCTGCAGCTATTCACGATGCAAACTTACACCTCAGCCGACATCACAGGAAATTAGTGACGCAGATGCGGCGCTCATTAGTGCCACTAAGGACGTAGAAAGCGCGCGCAACGTCGTTGCAATGAAACAAATCGCGCAACATTCAGCAAGGCTTGATTTGGATCGCGCATCGGACTCAGTGACTAACGCCCAAACTGCACTTAACTTGGCAGAGAGCAATGTTCGTGCGCGAGCTTCGGGAAACAGCGCGGTGAGCGACGGTGCCGGTCCGCGTAGCTCAGCGACCGGAAAGGTCGCTAAAGCCGTCGTAGACATCGTCAAAATTACCGCCGAATCAATCAACAGTGGGGAAGGATGCGCAAGTATTTTCGATGACTTCGTAAGTTCGGCGTCGGCGGCGAGCGATAAATATGTAAAAGAACCGGGTCTATCGCTTATCAAATCATGCATCACCGCGAAACAGGTGGAGACTGGCAAAGCCCAGCCCTCTTAAGCTTACCCGCCGAAGTTCAACAAACACTCAATTTGAATTGATCGAGGCGTCGATGGCGCCCTATTAGTTCTGATCGGTGGGGAGCCGCTTCGCGCTATGAACGATTCGGCTCCCCTTCAGGAGACCTCAGGTCTCCCCTTCAGCAGGCCTCAGGGATTACCGTTAGAAAGCGGCAACAGTTAATTCGAAGTTAGTAGGACGGTTTGACAGCAATGACGCCGATTCAGCTCCCTTTGGGCTTTGGCAAATCGATGAGTCCACAGGGGACTTGCAATTCTGCATTGACGGCATTGTAGGGGGGCGGGGAATAACTGTGCCTTTGTTAGGGCTCCGTAATCGAAGAGCTACTTGGAGAATGAAATATCATCGGAATGCGATATTGAGATATCTGTACTTGATTTTGTGCCATTTACCCCATTCGTAACAGCCATACGAAACATGCATTGAAGGAGTTAATTGTGGACACCCAAATAGAGGCCTATGCACTAGCTTGGAATAACCAGTTTGGTTGCCAAGTTCGAATTAAGCAGAAAGGAAAAGACGATTGGATTCTGATTAAGACATCCTCGACGGAGCTTTGCGCACTCGCGGCTATACTTCGCGAGGATCCGGTGTTTTGGTCGAATGGTTGGATACACACTGGTGCAGAGCCTACCGGCGATTAATGGCTGTAGTCTAACCCTGTCGCGCTCGTGATCCGCGTTGAGCTTCGTGACCGTCATACGGAGACCTGAGTCGCTTACGACTGCTGGCCTAGCGATTCCTAATGAGGCTTATTGAATGTACCCAATCGAAGCGTAAGTAGGCAGAATAGAAGTGTCAAATATCCAAACGACAAACTGGGCTCCAGAGGCGCACTGCCATCCTCGCGTCCAACGGCCGCTCCGACTGCACTCGGATTCGCGTTTGAACTGCCCCTTCTTTCCGGCTAAATTATAAATTCGAATTTTCATTCCTGTGAAATCTTCTGCCGGAAATTCCTCGAAAATTGTAGCATAATACCAACGAACGTTATTTTTACCCTAGCCGAAAAAAACAATATATAGTTCAGCTCGGTGGTTTAGATAAAAATTTGACTCTCCGGTATCGGAAAGCTTACTCGAGTAACATTGGTTGCCGACTGCCAATTCGACCAGTGAGTTGTGAATCTTCATCGTATAGGAGTTTCGCCGCCGGAATTAACGACCAGGGCAGCTGCGGCCTCGCAACCATGCGGTGATTGCCGCTACGAGTTATGTTAGGGAAATTGACCGGTGTGGAATGCGTTCGCGGGTCTACGCGATATCGTGGTCTGTAATGGGGAGGGAGCATGCTTGAGGCCAGTCGTCGTGTACATTTTACTCGGCTTCTTATCGCCATATTATTATTCACCATAACTGTTCGCGCGCAAGCTCTACCGCCGCAGCAGCCGTGTCATGTTTTTTTTACTAATGACTCGTATTTTCTTACTTCAGAAGCGACCACAGTTCTAAATGATCTTTTGCAGGATTTTCGTAAAGCTCGGAAGGGCGTTATATCAATTGTCGGATACGCAGATAGAACGGGATCCGCAAGTTATAATTTAAAGTTGTCAAAAAATAGAGCTCGAACCGTGGGCAAATTTTTTAGAAATTCGCTTGGGTTACAGTATCATAAATTTGAAATATCTTGGAAAGGGGAAAGTAGTCTGCCGTACCCCACTGAGGACGGAGTGCCGGAGCCTTACAATCGGTGCGTAAATGTGGCGTTAAATTCAACTTAAGGAGCTGAATAAAATGGCTATTACTGAAGTAGACGTCTTGAAGGACTATGGACTCACCCTGGATCATTTCTATAGTATTGTTAAGAAAGGAATGGGTGAACTTGGCGCAAATTCATATTTGCAAATTCAAGCCACAGCGGTCCCTTTTGATATTAACAACGAATATCCGTACTATTCGTTCGGCAACATTGGGCAGTACGGAGACATGACAATTGCCCCGGTGCCGGTTTCAAATTTGCTTCTAACAAATCCGCTTGCGCTACTATCTGTCGAATATTATGCATTTATATCAGAATTATTGGCTTTGATCGAGGTAAAAGAGCTCGATCCGGCAACGTTGGCATTGATAGACAAGTATGTTACCGCAAACAATAATCTTCAAAGTCACGTTAACATTTTGCGACAAAGGCTTTTTCTGAATTGGAAGATCTATGCTGATTCGACGATGACGCCGCGTGGCGATTTAGTCTCGTTACAGCATTGGCTCGATGGGCAGCCTGATAGCACTGAGATATATCAGTCAGAACGAGACATGCACCGGAATCAAGCACTCATTGAGGGGCTCCGCATTCGTAAATATGCCGACCCTTCGCATCAACAGGTCGTAGACGCTTTTGCAAAGTTTTCTAGTCCAGCGTCGCGCACTAGATATCCGCGTTATGAGGACCGCTTATACGCCGAGGAACAAGCGAAATTTAATCCGGTTTATTTCGCTCGGCTTGCGGACAATGACTCGGCTGCTTTTGCAAACCGTCAAATTACGCGAGTTTTGCCTACCATCGACACAATTTCTACTAAGGACATCGGCGGATTCACTGATACCGTCGCGAGACTCAGTCAAGCGAACTCATCCATTACAACGGATTGGAACGTATCGGGCAGCGGGGGATGGGGACCAGTTTCGTTTAGTGCTAATGCTTCCAGTCACGAAGCGATTCAGGACGACTTCAAGCACACACAGTCCATCACCGTCGGTGCGAAGTCTCTTCAGGCGCTTCAGCTGGACATGTCTGCTTGGTTTGTGCCTGGTCTTTTTAATCATCCACTTCTAGCGCCAAACCGACGGGTTTTTGAGCGGTTCCTTGGGGAGAAGGGTACGCTCCGTTTTTTGCCCTCGCATATCATTGTGGCACGCGGATTTCGGCTCGAATTTCATTCTTTGCAGGATTGGAAGCACGATTACAAATCAGATTTTTCGGCGGGCGGCTCAGCATCGGCGAAACTTTTCGGAATTGGTTGGGGCGGCGGCGGCAGCTACAGCAAGAGCGTGCATACGCAAACGGTTGAACAGCGGGGGCACGATTTGGTGCTTTCTGATGGGGAAAATATCCGGTTAATCGGATACAACGTCGTTGAGAATACAGGCTTTCTCGATGGCGTGGAGCTGCTGACACTTCCCGCTGTAATGGCGGCGTTTAGCGCAAGCAAACCGTAACTATTCAAACGACGATCGAGCCGAGGCGAGTCTCACACGAGACTTGCCATTCTGTTTATAAGACACGTGATCCCCCGACCATTGTCTCGCGCGTGCAGGGTGTCTCACGCTCAAAACCCTGATGCAAGGGCACGTGTTTGTTGGACGGTTGGATGCGAACTGGCTCACCGCCCCGTCTATATGTTGGACGCGAGAGACATGTCAGTGGCAAAAGTGTGACCGTTGCCGGGGGGACCAACCCGATGGGTCGAATGAGCCAAAAACTAGTAGTCATTCACCGATCGCTAGGACTCGTCTAAAAACTAGTAGTGATTCGCCGATTTACTGACGCCAGCAGGTAAACCTAGTAGTGATTCGCCGATTTAGTGACGCCAGCGGGCAAAAAATAGTAGTGATCCGCCGATCTCCTGAGCCTGAGGGACGAATTAGTAGTTATTCGCCAGGTTATTTACCTTATCGAATTAGCACTGTTCCTCATCCCTCAAGCCAACTGATAGCGAAGAAATATATACCTTGCCGCTATAACGGGACTGCATTGTTGGCGCTGGCACGAAATGGACGTTCTTGTAAGTGTTGACCTTGTCCACCGCCGTTTTCATGTTGTCGTAGATGCCCCCGCGTGGCACACCGCCCAGCGCAGCGAACGAACGGGTGTGGGCGTCGAACAGCATCTCGTAACCTTGGCTGGGATAGGCAACCAACCAGAAGGCGCCGCTGGCGCACAGGCTTCAGGTGCGATACCTGCATGCGTCGGTAGATGCCACCCACGACCAGTCTTTCTCGCTCCAGTCGAACTGAAAGACCTCGCCAATGCTCGAAACTGAGCGGGACGAAGGCACGTGGGGCATTGCCTTCCCGGCCGCGCCATTCGCGGGTGAAATCAGTGACGCGGCTATAGCTGCCAGCGTAGCCGTCGGCCTTGATCTGCTCAAACAGCGCTTTGGATGTACGGCGGTTCTGCTTGATGCGTGAGCATCGGTCTTGAGGGCCTGTTCCAGTGTGGCGTGGAAGGGCATCAGTTGGTTGGGCATGCTGCCGCGCACGTAACGAGGCGGCGCAACCAGATCGGTTTCCGGCTTCCGCAGCCATTTGGCAGCGTATTGCGGGACAAGCCCGGTGCGCTTTGAGATTTCGTGCAGCGACAGCTTGTCGCGCAGGTGCATCCGTCGTACTTTGCCTAACATTTCCATGGTGATCACCTATTAATTTTCCCGCCAATGATTAGGCAGGAGTAGTAGAACACCTGGGTCAGTTTTCGGTCGGCACGAGGCCTATAGGTGAGTCAATTTTCGGTCGGCGCCAGCACACGGCGTTCTAATATAATACCGCCCTTACTGGCACCGCTGGATGCCCATAGGGCACCGATTCCTCGTTGGTTCGAATGTCGCCCAGATGTTCCTGAAGCAGCATGTCCAAGCCGACCATACGCGTGTCGGCGCGAGGAAGGCTCTCGACAGCACTTCGAGCTGCAACTGGATCACCGATGAGAATGACTTGTTGCTGCGCTCGTGTCATGGCCGTGTAGATCAGCGTCCTGTCCAGCATCTTGCTGCCGGTCAGCACAACAATCAGCCGTGGCCACTGCGAACCCTGTGCTTTGTGCACAGTGATGGCGTTGCCCAGCTCTAAATCATCGAGCATGGACTCAAGGATGGGGCGGTGCTCACCATCGTCCCACAGCACCCAGCCGATGGCGTGGCCAATCTCTACCCCATCGGCATTGGTCAGCCGCCGTGGTGCATCTTCAATCTCGATCAAGCGCCCCAAGGAGCCATTTTGCAAACCCCATTCCCAAAGATTTCTGGTGCAAAGTATTTTATCGCCGAGATAAAACCCAGTGCCAGCCATTAACTGAAACTCTTCGGAATATACTAGGAGAGGCCGAGCGGCGCGTGTAAATTTGCTTTGGACCAACGCGTTGATTGCCTCGGTTCCGTCCAAACTACTCCGCCGAGGCGACAGAATCTGCGTGTTTTCCATATCGGCAGCAAAAAGTTTGACGACCACTTCGGCGATGGCCTTCGGTCTGCAAGTTATGAAGGATATGGGCGAATGGCGGTTGTCGCTGAACGCCGGCCAGACGCCTCCTCGCACCGCCTGAGCCGCCAGCGCAATCGCGCTGCCGTATCGTTTTACAACTTTGAGCTCTACCTTAGGGATTTGTGGAATTCTGGCCATGGCGTGCAACACGAGACCTGGCCCAACTGGCATGAGCTGTGCTGTATCGCCAGCTAGCACAATTCTTACGTGATCCGGAAGCATCTCGCAAAGCCGGTTCATCGTGATGATATCGACCATCGACGCTTCATCGACGACGATTACACAGCGGCCGGCCAGTTCCCCCTCCTTGACCGCTTTGAGAAAGCTCGCAATGGTCGACGCAGGGCGTCCAGTGGCCTCAAGCATTCGCTTTGCAGCGCGGCCAGCAAGTGCCATCTGGAAGATCTGAGTCCGCGTCTCATCGAACACCCTGTACAACGCCTTGAGCACAGTCGTCTTTCCCACGCCAGCGCCGCCAATGATCAGTGATACAGCGTTGGCTGCAGCCACATGGACTGCCAGCCGCTGCTCATCGTTCAGCGTTATTCGCTCATTCAATTCATAGTCAGCCAAGATACTGTCAATATGAGCGGGATGCAGACAGGTGAACTTGTTGGGATCGGATAGCCGCGATTTCAGGGCACGGGCGACCGATGTCTCCATCACCCAGGCGCCAATCGGATGGAAACTTCCATCCTTTCCGACTACGAAGCTGCCATTCGAGAGTCCACTCTCGAGTGCATCGCGTGCTAGGTAATCGCAAGGACGGCCTAAAAGACGCCCTAGGCGTAAAACGATGTGAAATCTATGGGCTCGTGTATGCCCATCCCCCAAAACGCGGTACAGGGCCTCCTCGATCGCTCCTTGAAGCCGCCGGGGATCATCGTCCGCGACCTTGAAATGGCCGCGTGCAAGCGCATCCACCTGCTTCCAGGTCGCGGCGAAGGAGAGGAGCCGATAGGGATCTTCCGTAAGCTTTGATTGCGCGTCCGCCCCAAAGTAGGCAATGAGCTTGCGCCCGACTCGCACGTCGATCTCGCTGTTCTGTAGCCACTGAAGCGTTTGTGTTTTGCCTTGGAGCGACCACGCGTTAACGATTTGCTTGGCGCCGTCCACCGTTAAGACCTTACTGAGGGGACCGATCTCGCCGTTGTCAAGAAGTCGGTATAGGTCTTCACCGAAAGTGGCCCAAAGCTTCCTAGCCTTGACCATTCCGATACCTTGAAAATCCCCGCATTCGGCCATGAAGGTCACAACGTGTTCGCCCGACAGCCTCGCGAGCGAAATCTGGGTCGCATTTAACTGCCGTTCGTGAATGCGGTAACCGTTCACCGAACGTTCAAAAATCTCTTCCTCGCCGCTCACCCGCCACCACTGCCCCGTTTGAACCTGGCAATCGCCAAGCTGCCAACCTGTCGCCTTGATCACGAAATAACTTTTCGCATCAACGACGTCGCCGATTTCACTAATCTCAATGCCTGTGAAGATGCACCCACCGAGACCGTTCGGATTCTGGCTTCGGACAGACTGGACTCGAACTAAGATGGAAGGAATCATCGAGGAAGCCGTCCGGTTTCAGCAAGGACTTCTCGGAGCACCGCGAAGCGCTCTAATTCTCGCTTGAGTTGGCCGTTCTCCGCCTTAAGGCTTGCATTCTCCTGCTCGAGGCGGCGAAGACGTTCAACTTCAAAAGCGCGACCTGCGGCACCGACCTCGCGCATCACGGGCGTGGCACCTTCGGCAACAGCCATCTCACTGTCCGCGATAGCGGGCAATATGCCGACCTCCCGAAGGAGGGTCTCCTTCGCCGAAAGGGCCGCCTTGACACGTGGATTCTGATTTAGTGCACTGATGGCAAAACCGCATTGCGCAGCGATCTCTTTTCGCGACAGGCTTCCTCGTGTCACCAACTGCTTGAAATCTTCGTCGGAGCGGCTGGCCAGCCAAGCCGTAAAGATGCGAAAATTTTGTTCAGCTAGTTGCTGTCCATTTGCCATTTGCTTAATTCCATTTTTCTGTGCTCAAGCCCAGTGGCTAGCATCTCGAACGCCACGGTGCGCTTGCGTAAAAACCCCAAAATCTATGTGCCACCTCTCGTTTTTCGCCACTTGAGGAACGGCGCCACGAGCCATGGCTCTACTATTAAATTGTTCACTCGCTTCGACGAATCGACAATGCTTCCACCGGAATCGACAGCGACATAATCACCGAGCGCCTCCATCACTTTCTCAAGGGATTGGCACGTCTGTATGAAGTCATGTTCGAACGGGCGCATTGCCTCATGCGACAAAGCGACAGCGTTTGCCCCCAGCGCGCCAGAGGATCCCAGCTCGGTTAACCTAGCCTTTAAACGAGTATTCTCCTGCTTCAAATTCGAATTCTCGATCTGCAATTGTCGAGTTTCGACTGGATTGCCGATCTTGCTCGACCTCGGAGCTTCGCCCTTCGCACCAGTCTTGAGCTCAAGATCATACGAGTGCTGCAACAGTACCCTGTAACGCGGGTTACGAAGCAGTGTCGTCGAGACGAGCGTCGTTCCCTCTATCTCAGAGATACGCTGAGCCAAGAATCTGGCTAAATAGGTCACATGGTCAAACCGCAAATTGCTGTTCTTAAGCACTAGCAAGGAATCGCCTATTAACCGACACCGATGCGCTTGGTTCGCTTCCTGATGAGGACCAAAAGTGTTCGCTGGCTTCTTGGGCCTACTCATGTGCAATTCTTAACACATTGCGGCGAGGGACCGTTAGAAGGTGGGTCTCCGACGACAGGATCGAAACAACATCCTCGGTACTCAATTTACGAGATGCGACCAGACTGCGAATGACTCCCATACATTCAGCCGCCGGGTCTGATGGCACATCCAAGCTCAACACTTCATCAAGTGATGTGGATGCTTTGGACAGGATTCGACGCCTCAGAGCATCGAATTTTAGTGAGATGAGAGGACTTTGAAAACCGGGGTACGAATTTGATTCCAACAGGCGTGATAATAGATAATGCGGCTCCGCGCCGTCCAGTTCAACACGTTCAAAATGCTGAAGTAGTATTTCCGGTTTCTCGACAACCCAACGACGGGTATCATGCCCGCCGGCTATTCGCTGGCGTGCCTGTTCCAGAACTTCTTCACATAGCTCCCAGCCCGCTATCTCCTCAGCAAGACGACATCGTTCACCTTCCAACACGTCCAATGCATCGGCCGATAAAGAACCATTTCTCTCCCCTGCCTCCATGCGCCTGTCGAGTGCTACAAGATTCTCGACAGCACATTTCTTCTGGGCGCAAATTGCAGGCAAGTGATCAATGGATCGTACAGCGTATGGACAAATAGAACAACGTCTGAACCCCTTCAACTGCTTTATTAATTCGGGAGGGCAGTTATTGGAGTAAGGGCAAATCTCCGTAGTATTAAACGCAGCCTGTCCGATACCACGCTCGGTCAAGTAGTCGATCCCACTCTCACCGTCAGAATCGACCAAGCTGATGCACCCGTAGCGTGCGATCGTTTCTTGCACATTTCGGCGCATGCTTTTGGCTAGGTTTGAATTCACTGCATCGGCCTTAATATTCATACTCGAGACTCCTGCCGTACCGCTCACGTCAACTTCGAACTCGCCACGCAAAGCGCGACGACGCAAATCCAGACCCTGATACAGAGCTTGGTCAGCGGTTTCCTCAGCGTCCACATGGACATAATAATGAACAACACGCTCAGTCTGACCGGTAATTTTTGAACCAATCATGTCGGCCGGCAAATAATGGATGAGGTCGCTTACGACGCCAACTCGTGCACTGTGCGGAGTTATTTCAGAAACGATCTTTAACGGGATCAATGGCTCAGTAGAAGTAGCATAGGTATCAAATTTCCACTGCGGGCTAATGTCATAAAAATCGACCCCGGCTGGGCGTAATTTAATCAACACGGGCATTTTCTCAGTCGCGGGATCCAAAACGCTCAGAAGAAAGCCTTGAAAGCCCGTCAACAACTTTGTCCAAGTAGCAGAATAGGCAGAGTCTGGGTGTGGCAACCCTGAATTGGTGGATGCGAATAATGGAAGAAATTTCGGATATGACGTGTCCTTATTGTCATTATAAAACTGTTTCTCCGAAAACTTCGGCTCATTGATCATCTTGCGCCAAGCCAGTTGATCGCTGAGGACAGAAATAACTTCTGGGTTGACACGGGGGCGCCACGGCTTCTTCATCTTTTTATCAGTGTTCACAAATAATTCCGGGAACACATCATCCGTCACAAAACGATCGAATTTTTCCGCGTCCAACCACTGAATGTGATTGTGTCGAATGCCGGAGTATAGCGCGACGATAATCTGGTTAACCGTGTGCGGATGAGGAATCAACAAATATCGACCATCAATATGTCGCTTCCAGTCAAAACGCAAGACCGCCGGAATGTACTCAAGAGCAATAAATTTGCCATTAATAGATGCCAATGGCAGACCAGCGATATCCTGATTTTCGGAACAGTCTATGACGGAATCCCCCTTGAAGGAATGTCGGAATTTCTGTATCCGCTCAATGGAAACGTGCCCATCAACGATGCCTTTCGTGACCGAATCAATGTAATTCTTCACCGCGTGTGCATACGCAATGAAAATTCCAAGATGTCGTCGCTTTACAGGAATTTTGCTTGTCCTGCTTAAAGAAGTTGAAGCAGGAAAATCATCCGAACTTAACGGCTGTGCAAATTTTGTACAATTTTCCAGTTTGCGCGCATTTTTCTCGATATACGCAAAGAAAAGCTCTAATTGCTTCAAGAGGCCATAAAACGAATTACCCTCCCATTCTGCATGAATTGAGCGAGCATTCATATAATCCATGAACGTTCGTGGGAGAGCACCGGACTCAATTAGACGTGAAACGAAAACGGTCCCCACAAGCAGATCAGGGCTGACAGGAAACTGGAGCCGTGTGGACGGATTTTCCTTAAACCAGGCAACTACATACACGTACAAATATAGATTGAAATGTCCGAACACGGCCTCCATGGTCTTGTAGTTTTCGCGCTTCACATTTTTCATGTAAATTCGCTGCAAATCCAACCATTTTTCTAGACTGATGGATAAATGGTTCGGCTCGCTCAAGGAGCAAATGTATTGCCTCAATTTCTCCGTATTGCACGAGGCTGCCGGAGAGTTCAGAAGTTGATTGAACGCTTCCTCGCTCGTAAGCTTCGCACCAATACGATTCCCATCCACCAAAATATCCAAATGAATACTAAGCACCCCAACTGAATTCTTCTCGAAAACCTGTTGCGCACGGTGAGCATCGAGAAGTTCATCCCATGCCCCTGGCACTCCGAATCCTTTTGGTACCCGGTCGCGAAACTTCCTTCCAACAACTTCAGCAAACTCCTTAAAGACAGATACATTAGAAATTGCGCCACGGCTCTCGTCTTGCGCCTTGAAAACTTCAAACAGGTCGGAATAGTTAGCTTCTTCTGGCTTATTCCAACCAGTAGCAAGCAGCACCTTCCTTCCATAAGTCAGAAACCATTCTGCTCGTTTTGCATTTCTCAATGCAGAAAATTCCTGACTCTGGGAGTTTGATCGAATTGTTTCGACACTACAGACAAACGATAACAATTCTGAATGTTCACAAACCGCGTTTCCAGCGATACCCGACTCCAGCGATGTTCGCGATGTTGGCCACCTAAAAGTCGATGGCAAAGTTATAGCACCTTCAGTGTGAAGCGAGACCAAAAACAGCCCAATTCCGCGCTTTACCCTCTGAGCATAGGTCTTTGTGTACCCAAACCACTCAGAACCTGACGCAGGAAAGAACCTCCTGAACATATCCGGCGGGATTGTATCGTCATGTTGAGAACAAGCAAAAGCATTTTCGAGGTATGCGTGATCAAAAACCGCTTTCTCGACAAGCAGGTTTAGCTCAACAAATTTACAAAATGCAAAACCAAAATGCGTTTTTGACGTGACTAGCATTAAATCCAGCCCATCCATATCGTAACTTCGCAAAAGCGTACGGGAAGCATGCAATAATGCCCTCCTCACTTGCTTTCGGAGGTTGTCACCACTAGCATTAACCAATAAGCTTGTTGTCGTGTTCAGCATCGGACGCCATCAAAGTATCTTTTAACGATTCGAGCTTACGTATCTCAGCGTCAATAGCTGCGATCTTCAGTTCGATCTGTTTCACATTGTGCAATCCATTATACTTGACAGTATTTGCAAATAGCAAGTTGAAACTCAAAAGATCGGAATCGCGCACGGCATACTTCTTGGTTGCCTTAATATCGTCGTGGCCCAGCATGAATTGAACCGTCGTCAAAGGAACGCCAAATGTTCCGTCCGCCATAGGGCAATAATTCATAACATAAGTTGCAAAAGCATGCCTGAATGAATGGGGGCCAGTTATAAATTCAGATAGGCCTATTTTGGCTCGCGCCCGCTTAAAAACCTGTTCGCGTGTCTTCGATCCTGTTGTAAAGTACGGGGCGCCCTTCGTCTTCCCTTTTAAAATCTGGAACACAAAATCGTGGCGATCGTGTGGAATATACTCATTCCTGTGATATTCCTCCAGATAGTCAAAGAAACGAGAAATAAAGGGCTCGATTAGGAATGTAGTCTCCGTCGCTCGCCCCTTCCATGATAACTTTTCCCGCTCTGCCAAAGAAAGGCTCAAATAGCTCGGGTGATTTGGCCGTTTGGACGGATCGATCAATTTGACGGTGCGTTTTTCAAAATCCAAGTCCTCCCAGAGAATTTGCAACGCTTCACTGGATCGACAGCCGCACGCAGCCTCCAGCGAGTAAACTGACTTATCTCGGGCTGAGTACAGAGCACCACAAAATTCATCGAAAGAATCGTGGGGAAAAATATTTCGCCTGTCGAAATCGTATTTATCCACCGTCAAGAACAGTGGCTGGTCGATAGAAACGGGGCCGCCTGCCACAACACCAGCAATCACCGACGATTTCAAGATGGCGGAACGCTGATATGAGCCGATTGCAACATGTCGACCGAAATCGGTAAGGAGTGGCAAGGGATCCGCCACGCCCTCATTAAACCCAAGACTAGCAAGTGCCACCGAATCCTTCCGCCATTTCTCTGAAAGTTTTAAAAAGCGACTCAAGGCTGCATACTTCGTGTCTGCAGTACCATGCAGAACACGTGGCGAGGGCAATGAAGAATCAACATCACGCGCCAATTCGTGCCCCGAATCTGCTCCCATCACTAGATATTCTCGCCAGGAATCGATGACATCCATTAGGTCACCTCTCGACAATACGGCACTCTTCCCCGCCTGTGCGAAACAATGACACCCCTCGAAGTAATAGTCGTAGAAGTCTGCGAGCGAAGAACAATAACTCTTCCGAGTGTTCGGCTTTTCGCGCAACAAGGAATCAGCGAAAACCGTAAACGCCCGCATCGGGCGACCGTCAGGGCCAATCAGCTCGAAAGTTCGCTTGCCATGCTTAGTCAAACTGATCAGCGAAACATGTCTCCTAGCAACGTTTTGGCGACGTTTTTTCTTGATGTCCAATATGCACCTGCTAATTCAATGCCGAACTGCGGCCTTACGCCATTTGGCAATTGGAGGAAAGGAAAGAAATGCAAGACGTCGACGATAGGCAAAAACGCCGTAAGTCATTGATTTTAAAGGATGTTCGTGAGTGTGCCCGGAGGGAATCGAACCCCCGACCCACAGCTTAGAAGGCTGTTGCTCTATCCGACTGAGCTACGGGCACATGTATAAACTATAACCTAGAACATGCATCTAGGCAAACCCCAAATAAGAACCTGTGACCCTCAGCTTAGAAGGCTGATGCTCTATCCAACTGAGCTATGGGCAGTATGTGAAGCGGTGCACCGCAGAAATGGTACACGCAATAGAAAACGGGCCATCACCAAAGTGACAGCCCGCCTCGTAAAACTTGGTCGGAGTACAAGGATTCGAACCTTGGACCCCCTGGTCCCAAACCAGGTGCGCTACCGGGCTGCGCCACACTCCGAAGACGACATAATACCGCGTCGCGCCCTTCCCGTCAATGTGGCGCGGCCTTTTTGCTTAGGCCGGCACAACCTTGTCGGCGATGCGGCGGGCCATGCTTTCGGCCATCTGCGCGTTCTTCGCTTCGACCATCACGCGGATCAGCGGCTCGGTGCCCGACGCCCGGATCAGCACCCGGCCGGCGTCGCCCAGCTCGCGCTCGACCGCATCCTTCTCGGCCACCATCGCGGCGTTCTTGGTCCAGTCGAAACCGGGCGCCACTTTCAGGTTGATCAGCGTTTGCGGATACAAGGTCAGCTCGCCGCAGCACTCGGCCAGCGACTTGCCGCCGCGCTTCAGCGCGGACAGCACTTGCAGCGCGGACACGATGCCGTCGCCGGTGGTGTGCTTGTCGAGCGCGAGCAGGTGGCCGGACCCTTCGCCGCCGAACAGCCAGCCCTTTTCCTGCATCACTTCGAGTACGTAGCGGTCGCCGACCTTGGCGCGGGCGAAGCCGATGCCGAGTTCCTTGAACGCCACTTCGAGCGCCATGTTGGTCATCAACGTGCCGACCGCGCCAGCCACCGGGCCGGTCGCCATGCGGTCGCGCACCATCACGTACAGCAACTCGTCGCCGTTGTAGAGGCGGCCAGTCGAGTCGCACATGATCAGGCGGTCGGCGTCGCCGTCGAGGGCGATGCCGAGGTCGGCCTTGTGCTCGACCACTGCGGCCGACAGCGCCTGCGGTGCGGTCGCGCCAAAGCCGGCGTTGATGTTGTAGCCGTCCGGCGTGGCGCCGATCGAGATGACTTCCGCGCCCAGCTCGTGAAACACGGGCGGCGCGATGTGGTAGGCGGCGCCGTGCGCGCAGTCGACGACGATCTTCAGGCCTTTGAGGTCGAGCTCGTTAGGGAAGCTGCTCTTGCAGAACTCGATGTAGCGGCCCTGGGCGTCGAACAGGCGCTTGGCGCGACCCAGCTTTTGCGGCTCGACGCATTCCATCGGCTGGTCGATGGCCGCTTCGATCTCGTGCTCTACAGCATCGGGCAGCTTGGTGCCATGCTCGGAGAAGAACTTGATGCCGTTGTCCTGGTACGGGTTATGCGACGCCGAAATGACGACGCCGGCCGACAGGCGCAGCGCGCGCGTCAGGTAGGCAATCGCCGGAGTCGGCATGGGGCCGGCGAGCATGACGTCGACGCCGGCGGCAGCGAAACCGGCTTCCAGCGCCGCTTCGAGCATGTAGCCGGATATGCGTGTGTCCTTGCCGATCAGCACGGTCGGGCGGCCGCTCGATCCAGTCGACTTCGCCAGCACCTTGCCGGCTGCGTAGCCGAGGCGCATCACGAAGTCAGGGGTGATCGGCGTTACGCCAACCAGGCCACGAATTCCGTCGGTACCAAAATATTTGCGTCCCATTTTTCTTCTCTTTATGTAAATTTAACCAATGCTGGCTGCATGCCAGATCTTCAGCGCGTCAACCGTCTCTGCAACATCATGCACCCGTACAATTTTAGCGCCATGCGCGACAGCCGCCAACGCGCCTGCCAGGCTGCCGGCCAGCCGCTGTCCCACCGGCCTGCCGGTGACCGCACCGATCATCGACTTGCGCGACAAGCCGGCCAGCACCGGCAAGCCGAGTTCCTGTTCGATCCGGCCGGTCGCCCGCAGCAACGCGAAGTTGTGCTCGACCGTCTTGCCGAAGCCGAACCCGGGGTCGACGCAGATACGCTTGCGGTCGATGCCGGCGGCGACCAGGGCGCTGGCGCGCTCGGCCAGGAAGGCGATGACGTCGGCCACCACGTCGCCGTAGTCGGGATTCTGTTGCATGGTAGCAGGCGTGCTCTGCATATGCATTACGCACAGTCCGCAATCGCTGTCGGCCACCGCGGCAATCGCCCCGGGGGCGCGAAAGGCGTTGATGTCGTTGATCATGTCGGCGCCGGCGATGATTGCCTCGCGCATCACTTGCGGCTTGTAGGTATCGACCGACAGCGCCTTGCCGAGCCCGCGCAGCGCATACAGCGCCGGCATCACGCGCCGCATTTCTTCGTCGAGCGGCACTGCGGGCGAACCGGGACGGCTCGATTCGCCGCCGACGTCGATCAGGTCGGCGCCGTCGGCGGCCATCTCTTCGGCGCGCGAAATGGCGAATTCGAGCGACTGGAAGCGGCCGCCGTCAGAAAACGAGTCGGGGGTAACGTTCAGGATGCCCATCACCAGCGGCGTGGCGCCGAGCGCGAAGCCGTAGCGGCCGCATTGGAGGAAGTGTCGCATCAGTGACTGCAAGTAATTCGGGAACGAAAAAAAGGCATCCTGCGGGATGCCTTTTCCAGGGTCGTGCGAACGATCAAGCCGGCGCCGTCGCGTTCGGCGAGATACCGTCCGAATCGCCCTTGTCGCCCGTAGGCGGCGTGCGCTTCGGGTTGCCCGAGGCCGGATTGCGCGGCTCGTGGCCAGCCATGATGTCGTTGATCTGCTCGGCATCGATGGTTTCCCAGTCGAGCAGCGCACGGGTCATCGCTTCGACCTTGTCGCGGTTTTCTTCCAGCAGGCGCCGCGACAGCGCGTACTGCGTGTCGAGAATGCTGCGGATCTCGGCGTCGACCTTTTGCTGAGTCGCCTCGGAAATGGTCTTGGTGGCGCCGCCGAAGAAGCCTTCGTTTTCGCTGTCCTCGTAGACCATCACGCCCATGCTGTCGGACATGCCGAAACGGGTCACCATGGCGCGGGCCAGCTTGGTGGCGCGCGAGAAGTCGTTCGATGCACCCGTCGACATCTGGCCGACGAAGATCTCCTCGGCGATACGGCCGCCGAACAGGATCGAGATTTCTTCCAGCATCTTGTCCTTGTAGCCCGACAGCGCGTCGTGCTCAGGCAGCTGCCACGTCAGGCCGAGCGCAAAGCCGCGCGGCATGATGGTGACCTTGTGGACCGGATCGGCCTTCGGCAACAGCTTGGCGATGACGGCGTGGCCGGACTCGTGGTAGGCCGTGTTGCGGCGCTCTTCCTCGCGCATGACCATCGACTTGCGCTCCGGACCCATGTAGATTTTGTCCTTGGCGTCTTCAAAGTCGATCATCTCGACCAGGCGCTTGCTGCGGCGGGCGGCAAACAGGGCCGCTTCGTTGACCAGGTTGGCCAGATCGGCGCCAGAAAAACCGGGCGTGCCGCGGGCCAGGATGTCGGCCTTGACGTCGGTGCCGATTGGCACTTTGCGCATGTGCACGTTGAGGATCTGCTCGCGACCGCGGATGTCCGGCAGGCCAACCATCACCTGGCGGTCGAAACGGCCCGGACGCAGCAGCGCCTTGTCGAGCACGTCGGCGCGGTTGGTGGCGGCGACGACGATGACGCCGGAGCTCGCTTCGAAACCGTCCATCTCGACCAGCAGCTGGTTCAGCGTCTGTTCGCGCTCGTCGTTACCGCCGCCCATGCCGGCGCCACGGTGGCGGCCGACCGCGTCGATCTCGTCGATGAAGATGATGCAAGGCGAATGCTTCTTGGCGTTCTCGAACATGTCGCGCACGCGGGAGGCGCCGACGCCGACGAACATCTCGACGAAGTCGGAACCGGAGATCGAGAAGAACGGCACTTTCGCTTCGCCGGCAATGGCGCGCGCCAGCAGCGTCTTGCCGGTGCCCGGAGGGCCGACCATCAGCACGCCGCGCGGAATGCGTCCGCCCAGCTTCTGGAACTTGGTTGGGTCTTTCAGGAAGTCGACGATTTCGTTGACTTCTTCTTTCGCTTCATCGCAACCGGCGACGTCGGCGAAGGTGACGGTATTGTTGGTCTCGTCCATCATGCGCGCCTTCGACTTGCCGAAGGAGAACGCGCCGCCCTTGCCGCCGCCTTGCATCTGGCGCATGAAGAACACCCACACGCCGATCAGCAGCAGCATCGGGAACCAGGAAATGAACACTTGCTGCAGGAACGATGCTTCTTCAGGAGGCTTGATGTCGAAGCGCACGCCGTTCTCACGCAGGTCGCCAACCAGGCCGCGGTCGAGCATGCTGGCGGTGGCGCGCACCTTGGTGTCGTCGGTACGCGTGGCGGTGATGTTGGCGCCTTCGATCACCACTTCCTTGATGCGATTGCCCTTGACGTCATCGAGCAGCTCGGAATAAGCAATGGTCTTGCTGCCGCCCGCGGCGCTGTGGTTGTCGAACTGCTTGAACAGCATGAACAACAGCAGTGCGACGACCACCCAGATGGCGGATTTGGAAAACATATTATTCACGAAAACTCCTTCGATGCTGGCGCATCTTATGCCGAATTTAGAACGCCGATTTTACTCGCAATAAGCAGCCCATGCCACGCACGAGCTGTCCGTTGCCCAAAAAACCACTGAAAATCCTGCTTTGGATTGGCGCAAAGGCCACCAATCCAGGACGACGATGGTCCCGTACCCGGCTGATGTGCGGCTTGATCGGTCAAATATCAAGGGTGGATTCGTCGTCCTCGGCGTGAATTTTCGCACCTGGATTCTTCAAACCACGGCCAAGCAGGAAAATTTCGGACGATTTGTCCCGGCTCGCCTTCGGTTTGACCTGTTTGACGGTCTTGAATTCGGCCCGGAATTTCTCGACGACCTGGCTGAAACCCATATCCTTGAAGCACTTGACCAACAATGCGCCACTTGGTTTCATGTGAAGTTGAGAAAACTCAATTGCCAAATCGATAAGATGCTCCATGCGGGCGGCGTCGGCGGTCGGAATGCCCGACAGGTTCGGCGCCATGTCAGACAGCACCAGGTCGGCCTTTCGACCGGCCAGGATCGCATGAAGTTCGCGCAGCGGGCGCGCATCGCGGAAGTCGCCCAGGATGAACTGGACGTCGGCGACCGGCTCCATCGGCAGCATGTCGAGGCCGATGATGGTGCCGCTGATGCCGCCGCCCTCCTGCCCCGACAGCTTCTTGCGCGCGTACTGGCTCCAGCTGCCCGGCGTACTGCCGAGGTCGACAATCACCTGCCCAGCCTTGATCAGCTTTTCGCTTTCGTCGATCTCCTTGAGTTTGTAGGCGGCGCGTGCACGGTAACCCTCTTTCTGCGCCAATTTGACGTAGGGGTCGTTGATGTGGTCGTGCAACCAGTTTTTGTTTAATTTGTTCTTTGCCATTCGCGTAGAATACTGCTTTTAAAGGATTAATTAGAATATTATGCAAAAACTTACACCCGTCGAGCGCAGCGCACTGCGCGCTGAAGCCCACGGCCTCAAGCCTGTCGTCATTATCGGCGAAGCGGGCCTGACGCCCTCGGTGATGAAGGAAATCGCGGCCAGCCTCGACTCCCATGGCCTGATCAAGGTGCGCGTCGCCGGCGACGACCGCGACGCCCGCGTCGCCATGTACGAAGGCATCTGCGAAGAACTCAAAGCCCATCCGGTGCAGCACATCGGCAAGCTGCTGGTCATTTACCGCCCGAAAGTCGAAGTGGTCAAGGAACGCAGCAGCAAGTCCGGCAAGGGCATGCGCGAAGTGACCATCGTCAAGGCAAGCGCCAGCGGCACCAAGCGCCCGAGCGTCACCAAGGTCATGATCAAGGGTAATGAGCGCGTCACCGAAGGCGGCACCATCAAGCGCGCCAAGCCGCGTCAGACGAGCCCGAAAAAAGGCGCGCTGGGCAAGTAATCTGCTACCTGTAAAACCGTCGCGTCCGGGGTCTGACCCAGTGGGGTCAGACCCCGGTTTTGCCGTCAGTTAGCGCATCTTTGCAAGCAGCACACCTGCCAGCACACTCTCCACCAGGTACACCAGCTGCGACGCGCCGTGCACGATGCCGAAGGTGCGACCTTCCGGCGTCCCCTTCAGCCCCGCCGCGCCGGCTGCCTCCTTCAGGTTCGCCATCGCCGGCTGCAGCCCGACATAAATCACTATCGCACACAACAACATCGCCACGATCAGCACGTACAGGGTACGCTTGCGCTCCTTCTCCATCGGCGAGAACATCACCAGCAAGCGCAGCACCAAGGCGCAGCCGATGCACAGCCATGCTTCGGTGCGCAGCAGGTAGCCGACGATGGTCCCGGCCAGCACGTTGTCGTGCAAGGTCAAAAACAAGGTCGGCGCCACCACGTAGCCGATCGTCCACAGGCTGCCGGCCCACAGGGCGGCAACCAGCAGGCGCGCGCGCGCGGCGACCATCAGATGTATTTGACTTCGAGGATTTCGTATTCGCGCGGGCCGGACGGCGCCTGCACTTCGACGACGTCGCCGGCGTATTTGCCGATCAGGGCGCGGGCGATCGGCGAGGTCACCGACACCTTGCTCAGTTTGAGGTCGGCTTCATCGAGGCCGACGATCTGGTAGGTCACCTTCTGGCCATTCTCAAGGTCTTCCAGGTCGACCGTCGCGGCGAACACCACGCGCCCTTCGGCGTCGAGCGTGGTCGGGTCGATCACCTGGGCGGCGCCCAGCTTGCCTTCGAGTTCGGCGATGCGTCCCTCGACGAACGCCTGGCGCTCCTTGGCGGCGTCGTACTCGGCGTTCTCGGACAGGTCGCCATGCGAGCGCGCCTCGGAAATCGCGTCGATGACGATGCGGCGTTCCTTGGTTTTCAGCTGGTGCAGCTCGTCCTTGAGGAGCTCTGCGCCGTATTTGGTCAGTGGAACCGATGAGTTCATATTTTCCTGCTTCTGTTCTGTGTTGATTGGTCGTACCAAAAGTGAAAACCACAGAGGCACGCGGCGTAAACCGCGCAAACTCTGTGGTCAAGAGGTACTGCGTGCCGCTTAGTTTAAGGTTTTATGCAGCCCTTGTAAATCATACACGCGCAACTCGTCGATATGGTGCATGCCTTCGACCGCCGCCTCGGCGCCCGCGATGGTCGTGTAAGTGACCACGCGCGAGTGCAATGCCGACGTGCGGATCGCGCGCGAGTCGACGATGGCGCTGCGCTTTTCCTCGACCGTGTTGACTACCAGCGCAATCTCGTGGTTCTTGATCATGTCGACCACGTGGGGCCGGCCTTCGAGCACCTTGTTGACTGCCTGGACCGGGATGCCGGCCGCGGCGATCACCGCTGCCGTGCCCTTGGTCGCCACCAGCGAGAAGCCCAGCGCCACCAGGTCGCGCGCCACGGCTACGGTGCGCGGCTTGTCGGACGCCTTCACCGACAGGAACACCTTGCCCGACTCGGGCAGCTTGATGCCGGCGCCGAGCTGCGACTTGACGAACGCTTCGCCGAACGTCATGCCAACGCCCATCACTTCGCCGGTCGACTTCATTTCCGGTCCGAGGATGGTGTCGACACCCGGGAATTTCACGAACGGGAACACCGCTTCCTTGACGCTGAAGAACGGCGGGATCACTTCCTTCGTGATGCCCTGCTGCGCGAGGGTCTGGCCGACCATGCAGCGCGCGGCGATTTTTGCCAGCTGCAGCCCGGTCGCCTTCGACACGAACGGCACCGTGCGCGACGCGCGCGGGTTCACTTCGAGCACATACACGGTGTCGCGCATTTCGCCGTCGCGTTCCTGCTTCTGAATCGCGAACTGCACGTTCATCAGGCCGACCACGTTCAGGCCCTTGGCCATCAACGACGTCTGGCGCTTGAGTTCATCGATGGTGTCTTGCGACAGCGAATACGGCGGCAGCGAGCAGGCCGAGTCGCCCGAGTGCACGCCGGCCTGCTCGATGTGCTCCATCACGCCGCCGATGAAGGTGGTCTCGCCGTCGGAGATGCAGTCGACGTCGCACTCGATGGCGTCGTTGAGGAAGCGGTCCAGCAGCACCGGCGAATCGTGCGATACCTTCACCGCTTCGCGCATGTAGCGCTCGAGGTCACGCTGGTCGTGGACGATTTCCATCGCCCGGCCGCCCAGCACGTACGACGGACGCACCACCAGCGGGTAGCCGATTTCCTTCGCCAGGCGCAATGCGTCTTCCTCGGTGCGCGCGGTGCGGTTCGGCGGCTGGCGCAGGCCAAGCTTGTGCAGCAGCTGCTGGAAGCGCTCGCGGTCTTCGGCCGCGTCGATCATGTCGGGCGAGGTGCCGATGATCGGCACGCCGTTTGCCTCCAGCGCCAGTGCGAGCTTCAAAGGCGTCTGACCGCCGTACTGCACGATCACGCCGACCGGCTTTTCGATGGCGACGATTTCGAGCACGTCTTCCAAAGTCAGCGACTCGAAATACAAACGGTCGGAGGTATCGTAGTCGGTCGACACGGTCTCCGGATTACAGTTGACCATGATGGTCTCGTAGCCGTCTTCGCGCATGGCCAGCGCCGCGTGCACGCAGCAGTAGTCGAATTCGATGCCCTGGCCGATGCGGTTCGGACCACCGCCGAGCACCATGATCTTCTTCTTGTCGGTCGGATTGCTCTCGCACTCCTCGTCGTAGGTCGAGTACATGTAGGCGGTGTCGGTCGAAAACTCGGCCGCGCAGGTGTCGACGCGCTTGTAGACCGGGCGGATGCCCATCGCGTGACGGCGCTCGCGCACGGCGGTGTCGGTCACGTGCAGCAGGAACGCCAGACGGCGGTCGGAGAAACCCTTCTGTTTCAACTTGTACAGCAGCGGTTTGTCGAGCGCATCCAACGATTGATTATCGAGCCACAGTTCGATGTCGACGATCTCCTTGATCTGCACCAGGAACCATGGATCGATGTGGGTCAGCTGGTGCACTTCTTCCAGCGTGAAGCCCTGGGCAAAGGCGTCGCCAACGTACCAGATGCGGTCCGGGCCAGGTTCGCCGAGTTCTTCTTCGATTTTTTCGCGGTCGCGCGTTTTTTCGTTGAGGCCATCGACGCCCACTTCCAGGCCGCGCAGCGCCTTCTGGAACGACTCCTGGAACGTGCGGCCGATCGCCATCACCTCGCCCACCGATTTCATCTGGGTGGTCAGGTGCTGGTCGGCAGTGGGGAATTTTTCGAACGTGAAGCGCGGGATCTTGACGACGACGTAGTCGATCGACGGCTCGAACGACGCCGGCGTGGCGCCGCCGGTGATCTCGTTGCGCAACTCGTCGAGCGTGTAGCCGACGGCCAGTTTGGCAGCGATCTTCGCGATCGGGAAGCCGGTCGCTTTCGACGCCAGCGCGGACGAACGCGACACGCGCGGATTCATCTCGATGACGATCATGCGGCCGTCGTCGGGGTTGATCGCGAACTGCACGTTCGAGCCGCCGGTGTCGACGCCGATCTCGCGCAGCACCGCGATCGAGGCGTTGCGCATGATCTGGTATTCCTTGTCCGTCAGGGTCTGCGCCGGCGCCACGGTGATCGAGTCGCCGGTGTGCACGCCCATCGGGTCGAGGTTTTCGATCGAGCAGATGATGATGCAGTTGTCGGCGCTGTCGCGCACCACTTCCATCTCATACTCTTTCCAGCCGATCAGCGACTCTTCGATCAGCAGTTCGGTCGTCGGCGACGCCTCCAGCCCGCGCTTGCAGATGGTCTCGAATTCTTCTTCGTTGTAGGCGATGCCGCCGCCAGTGCCGCCCATCGTGAACGACGGCCGGATGATGGTCGGGAAACCCATCTCGCGCTGCACCACCCACGATTCTTCCATGTTGTGGGCGACGCCGGAACGGGCGGAACCGAGGCCGATCCTGGTCATGGCGGCCTTGAACTTGGAGCGATCCTCGGCCTTGTCGATCGCTTCCGGCGAAGCGCCGATCAGTTCGACGTTGTACTTGGCCAGCACGCCGTTGTTGTGCAGGTCGAGCGCGCAATTGAGCGCGGTCTGGCCGCCCATCGTCGGCAGGATCGCGTCCGGGCGCTCCTTGGCGATGATGCGCTCGACGACCTTCCACGTGATCGGCTCGATGTAGGTCACGTCGGCCGTCTCCGGGTCCGTCATGATGGTGGCCGGGTTGCTGTTGACGAGGATGACCTTGTAGCCCTCCTCGCGCAGCGCCTTGCACGCCTGGGCGCCGGAATAATCGAATTCCACCGCCTGGCCGATGATGATCGGGCCGGCGCCGATGATCAGGATGCTTTTGATATCACTACGTTTTGGCATTTAATTCTTCTCCGCGGCTTGCATCAGGTTGATGAAGCGGTCAAACAGGTAAGCGACGTCGGTCGGCCCGGGCGATGCTTCAGGGTGGCCCTGGAAGCAGAATGCCGGTTTGTCGGTGCGGGCAAAGCCTTGCAGCGAGCCGTCGAACAACGAAACGTGGGTCACGCGGCAGTTCTCCGGCAGTGTCGCCGCATCGACGGCGAAACCGTGGTTCTGCGAGGTGATCATCACCTTCTTCGAATCGAGGTCCTGCACCGGATGGTTGGCGCCGTGGTGGCCGAACTTCATCTTCAATGTCTTCGCGCCGGAGGCCAGCGCCATGATCTGGTGGCCGAGGCAGATGCCGAACGTCGGGATGCCGCGCTCGATCAGCTCTTTGGTTGCCGCGATGGCGTAGTCGCACGGCTCAGGGTCGCCCGGGCCGTTGGCCAGGAAGATGCCGTCGGGATTGAGCGCCAGCGCATCGGCGGCGCTGGCCTGGGCCGGCAGCACCGTGATCTTGCAGCCGCGCTCGGCGAGCATGCGCAGGATGTTGCGCTTGACGCCATAGTCAAACGCGACTACGTGGAATTTCGGCTCGCGCTGCACGCCGTAGCCCTGCCCGAGCGCCCATTCTGATTCGGTCCACTCGTACGCAGTCTTGGTGGACACGACTTTCGCCAGGTCCATGCCGGCAAGGCCGGGGAACGAGCGCGCCAGTTCCAGCGCCTGGGCGCTGGACGGCTCGGCGCCGAGGTTGCCGGTCAGGATGGCGCCGCTCTGGGCGCCCTTCTCGCGCAAAAGGCGCGTCAGCTTGCGGGTGTCGATGCCGGAAATGGCGACGATGTTCTCCGCCTTCAGGTAGTCCGCCAGCGACTGGGTCGAACGGAAATTCGACGCCATCAGCGGCAAGTCACGGATGATCAGGCCGGCTGCATGGATTTTCGACGCTTCGACGTCTTCGGCGTTGATGCCGTAGTTGCCGACGTGCGGGTACGTCAAGGTGACGATCTGACGCGCGTAACTTGGGTCGGTGAGGATTTCCTGATAGCCGGTCATGGCAGTGTTGAACACGACCTCGCCGGTGGCATGACCGGCAGCGCCGATCGAAATACCTTTAAAGATCGTTCCGTCGGCTAGTGCCAGGATGGCTGGAACGGAAGGGCCAGAAAAAAATGGCGGCAAGGGTAACTCCTGATAAAGTTACCGTAGCTGCGCCACGTCAGACCGACGACCATCGATACCGCGCCTGTTTGCGCGGGAATGGAGGTCAAGTGAATGATGGGATGGTGGGTAGTCGCTACGGTATGTGTGGGAATGGCTAAACCTCCAAATTATAGCGCAACACGGCCCTTTCGGCAATGCGTGGCCGACATATTGCGCCGTCCTCTGCGGTTCTACTGGACACGCGCGGCGCGCTTCTTTACATTGTCTGCGACCGCAGCACGGACTCAGACAACAGGAAACATCAATGGCAACATTTGGCAGAGACACCCCGATGGAACGGCCCAATCCGGGCGGACGGGCGGCAGTATTCGTGCCGAGCCTGGAAGTCGAAGAAGCAGTCGCCGCGGCGCTCAACAACGGATCCGGCATGGTCGGCTTCGGCAATGCCGACGGCACCGTCACCCTCTACTTCGAAAACAACCGCTTCCGCGACGGCGGCCTGTTCAAGTGGGAAAGCAAGGCGTTCAAGGCGTACGGGCGGATGGTCGAGCGCATGCCGACGGTCAACAAGCTGGTGTGCGATGCGGCCAACCTGATCCAGATTGGGTTCATCCAGGGGCAAGACATCCTGGTGCGCGATATGGAGCAGCTCGCTGCCTGGCTGCAGCGCAGCGACGCGGCCGCTTCGATGCCGGAGTCGGCCGAGATTCGCGTCTAGAAGCAAACGTGGCTTTTAGCCAATAGCTTCAAGACCGTCGCCCCCCGCGCAGGCGGGGGTCCATGCTGAGCGAACTCAAGCGGTCAGCGCCGCAATCCCCGCCCTGGCGATCTGCGCATCTTCCGCCGACTTCACGCCGGAAACACCGACCGCGCCCACCACCTGGCCGTCATACACGATCGGCACGCCGCCTTCGAGCATGCCGTCGATGAATGGCGCCGACAGGAACGACACGCGCCCGCCATTGATCATGTCTTCGTAGATCTTCGACTCGCGCCGGCCCAGCGCGGCGGTGTTGGCCTTGGCCGGCGCGATGTGCGACGACACCGGCGCGGCGCCATCTAGGCGCTGCAGCCACAGCAGGTGGCCGCCGTCGTCGACGATGGCAATCACCACCGCCCAGTTATTGGCCAGCGCTTCCGCTTCGGCGGCGGCGGCAATTTTCTTTACGTCTTGTAGCGTCAGGAATGGTTTCGTTTGCATCATGATCTCCTCGTTGTGTTGGTTCGTTATGGTTGCTGCCTGGCCTTGAGCTTGGCCTTAATCTGCGCCATGACGGCGGCGGCGGCTTGTTCGCCGGCCAGGATCGCCAGGTTGCGTGAATTGAAGTCGCCGCCGCCCATGGTGCCCAGGCGCGGCGACACGACGATGTCGGCGTCTTTCAGTTCGTAGTGATTCAAGCGCTGGCCCATGATGCTGAAGGTCTGCATCAGCACTTCTAGCGAGCTGAGCGTCGCCTGCGCATCGGTCTGCGTCGAAATGTTCACCGCGATAATAAAGTCGGCGCCCATCTCGCGCGCGAAGCGCACCGGCACCGGCGCGACCAGGCCGCCATCGACGTACGAGCGGCTGCCGATCTTTACTGGCTGAAATACGCTCGGCACAGCCGAGGACGCGCGCACGGCCTGTCCGGTGTTGCCGCGCTGAAACAGGATCGGTTGACCGCTGTTGAGGTCGGTAGCAACGGCGCCGAACGGAATCTTCAGCTTTTCCATCGGCACGTTATGAACTGCCTTGTTGACGTAGTTCTGCAGCGCGTCACCCTTCAGTACGCCGGACACCTTGCCAAACAGCGGCAGTGCCCAGTCCGAGATTGACGCCTCGTCCATGTCGATCGCAACTTTCTGCAAGGCGAAACCGTTGTTGCCGGCGGCGTACAGCGCGCCGACGACACTGCCGGCGCTGGTGCCGACGATCACGTCCGGAAAGATGCCTTGCGCCTCGAGCGCCTTGATGACGCCGATGTGGGCAAAGCCGCGCGCCGCGCCGCCGCCGAGCGCCAGGCCAATGCGTACCTTGCGCGGCGGCGCCACGACGACGGGGGCAGTTACGACGGGCTCGGCCGGGATGATCGGGGCGCTGCCGCGGCAGCCTGCCAGCATCAAAGCGCCGAGCGCGATCAGGGTCAGACGTTTGGAATGCATATGTCCATTGCGTGAAACAGTAAGGCAGAGATTGTAACGTGTTCGGCCAAAGTTGACGCCAGCATCGAGCGCTGCCCGCCGCACCGTCATTGACGACAACAATCACACCGGGGTCAGTGCCGACAATCGGACACAGGCTCAGCGATTGCTATCTTTAAGCACGAGTCCGTGTCCGAATGTCGGCACTGACCCCGCACTGACCGACCCCGCACTGACCGTTCGCACAATGCGATTTCGAAAAACGACCAGCATTTATGTCGCGCCTGACCTCGCCCTGCGGAAAGATCTCCCTGCTTGCAGATCTTGAATTCGCTCTCTGCTTTGGAGCGCTCGGAATTGCGTCCTTCGTGGTGGCGTTACAGAACAGTACCGACTATGGAGGCCTGTTTGTCTTGCTCGGGGCCTTTGTGTTTTTGTTTGCCCTTATCCCGACGGTCAACAGCGTAACGTTGACGGTACAAAAGAAGTTCCGGCCTTGACGTTATCGTACTGAAGACGTGAGCGTAGCGGCAGGCGTTGTAGCCTTCGGGAACGTCACGATGAAGTTGCTGCCCTTGCCTGCTTCGGACTTGATCGTCAACGTGGCGTGGTGGCGCAGCAGCACGTGCTTGACGATCGCCAGGCCCAGCCCGGTGCCCTGGGTCTCGCGCGAGCGGCTCTTGTCGACGCGGTAGAAGCGCTCGGTCAGGCGCGCGATGTGGCGCTGGTCGATGCCGATGCCGGTGTCGCTGACAATGAACTGCGGCCCCTCCGCCCCGTTCGTCCAGCTCAGCGTCACCTTGCCGCCAGGTGACGTGTAGCGCACCGCGTTCGACGCCAGGTTGGCAAACGCGCTGCGCAATTCCTCGGCGCTGCCTTCGATGTCGGGGCCGTCCACGCTGGCGCTGACCTCGTGCTGGCCGCCCGACAAGGCGCGCGCTTCCTGCAGCACGTCTTCCACCAGCGGCGCAATCGCCACCGTCTCCGCGCGCATCGGATAATCGACGGACTCCAGCCGCGACAACGTCAGCATGTCCTCGATCAGCCGCTGCATGCGGTGCCCCTGCTCGGTCATCAACTTCAGATGCGCGGCGCGGCTGGCGGGATCGAGGTCGGGCGTGCTGGAGGCGATCTCGAGGAAGCCGACGATCACCGTCAGCGGCGTGCGCAGCTCGTGCGAGGCGTTGGCGATGAAGTCGCGCCGCATCTCCTCGATGCGCGCGCTCTCGGTGGCGTCGTGCGTCACCAGGATCTGGCGGCGGTTCTCGAACGGGATGATCTGGCAGATCAGCTTGCGGTCGCGCAGGCTCAAGGTCAGCGGCTGCTCGTAGCGGCCAAGGATGATGTAGTCGATGAAGTCGGGGTGGCGCACCAGGTTGGTCACGCGCATGCCGCGGTCGCGCTCGAGCGTCAGGCCCAGGTGGCGCTCGGCCGCCGGGTTGCACCACTCGAGAAACAGCACGTCGTCCATGATGGCAACGCCGTCCGGCAGCAAATGCATCGCCTGGCGAAAGCGCGCCAGCCATTCGGACAGTTCCTTCTGGCTGCGCTCGTCGTCGCGGCGCAGCCGGTACAGCCGCGCGAACACGTCGGTCCAGGCGCCCCAGCCGTCGGGCAACTTGGCGCTCTCGGAATCGTCGAGCCAGGCGCCGAGCTGGCTGAGGTAAGACAGTTGCAGGAATATTTGGCCAAGCACCAGCAGCAGCGCGACCACGAGGCCGGCGATCGGGCCGGCAATCCACCAGCACACGCCGGCGATGACGAACATGAAGGCCAGGCGCAACAGCGCCGGGATCCAGAACAGCGTTTTGGGATTCATCGGAAGAAGTTTCTGGTTCTATTTATCCGACAGCATATACCCAACACTGCGTACCGTCTTGATCAGCGACTCGGCCTCCTTCAGCGCCTTGCGCAGGCGCAGCACGTGAACGTCGACGGTGCGCTCCTCGATGACGGCGGCGTTGCCCCACACCTTGTCGAGCAGCTGGCTGCGCGAGAACACGCGGCCCGGATGCGCTATCAGGAATTTGAGCAGCTTGAATTCGGCATGGCCGATGTCGATGCGAACATCACTGACCGCGACGCTGTTGCTGACCGGATCGAGCGTCACGGGCCCGACCGTCAGCGACGCTTCGGCCAGTTCGGGCGCGTTGCGGCGCAACAGCGCCTTGGCGCGCGCCAGCAGTTCGCGCGGCGAAAACGGCTTGGTGACGTAATCGTCGGCGCCGTTGTTCAGGCCGGCGAGCTTGTCTTCTTCCATGCTCTTGGCAGTCAGCATGATGACCGGAATGGCCTGGAAATTGCGGTCGGCGCGGATGCGCGCCAGCAGGCGCAGGCCGGTCTGGTCGGGCAGCATCCAGTCGAGCAGGATCAGCTGCGGCGCGCGCGCCACCATGAACTCCCACGCTTCGGCGCAGTTTTGCACCGAGCTCACTTGCCAGGGCGCTTCACGCAGCGAAAATTTGACCAACTCGACAATTGCAGGCTCATCCTCGACGATCAGGACACTGATTTTTTCGATTGCCATGCCGGCCCTGTTATTCGTCGCCCGGAGTGGAAACCACCGCCGGCTTGGTGTGGCGGATGTCTTTGCCCTCGACGACGTAGATGACGTACTCGGCGATGTTCTTCGCATGGTCGCCGATGCGCTCGATGGCTTTTGCCACCCACAAGGTGTCCAGCGCCGACGAAATCGTGCGCGGATCTTCCATCATGAAGGTGATCAGGTTGCGCATGATCGAGCGGAACTCGTGGTCGATGACGACGTCGTGGGCAATCAGCGCGAGCGCCTGCTTGCCGTCGAGGCGGGCAAACGAATCGAGCGCGTCGTGCAGCATGTCCGACGTTTCCGAGGCGATCGTGCGCACCATCTCGAAGTGGTTGACGCCGACCACGCCGCGGCTGTGCAGGTTCTTCGACATGCGCGCGATTTTCGCCGCTTCATCGCCGATGCGCTCGAGGTCGGTGATGACCTTGATGGTGGCCATCACGGTGCGCAGGTCGTTGGCGGTCGGCTGGCGCCGCACGATCAAGTGGCTGCAGGCATCGTCGAGCGACACTTCGAGCTGGTTGACGGCGTCGTCGCCGGCAATGACGCGGTCGGCGTGTTCGATGTCGCCGATCCGAAAGCAGGTCATCGCGTCGGTAAACTGGGTCTCCACGATGCCGCCCATCAGCAATACCTTGGAGCGGATCGCCTCAAGTTCGTTGTCGTACTGCTTCGATGAATGTTCGCCTATCATTGCTGCTCTCCGCTTTTTGTATTTTGGACCATCGCCTGGATCAGCCGAAACGGCCGGTAATATAGTCCTGCGTCTCTTTGCGCCCCGGGTTCATGAAGATCTGGTCGGTCTCGCCAAATTCAACCAGTTCCCCCAGGTACATGTACGCAGTGTAATCCGAGCAGCGCGCCGCCTGTTGCATGTTGTGGGTGACGATGGTGATCGTGTAGTCCTGCTTGAGCTCGCTGATCAGCTCTTCGACCTTGGCCGTCGAGATCGGATCGAGCGCCGACGTTGGCTCATCGAGCAGCAGCACGTCCGGCTTGACCGCGACGCCGCGGGCGATGCACAGGCGCTGCTGCTGGCCGCCCGACAACGACAGCCCGCTCTTGCCGAGGATGTCCTTGACCTCGCCCCACAGCGCCGCCTTCTTCAGCGCCCACTCGACGCGCTCGTCCATCTCGCCTTTCGACATGTTCTCGTACAGGCGCACGCCGAAGGCGATGTTGTCGTAGATCGACATCGGAAATGGCGTCGGCTTCTGGAACACCATGCCGACCTTGGCGCGCAACATGTTGACGTCCTGGTTCGGGTCGAGGATGTTGTGACCGCGGTACATGATCGAGCCTTCGGCGCGCTGGCCCGGATACAGGTCGTACATCCGGTTGAGCGTGCGCAGCAAGGTCGACTTGCCGCAACCGGACGGCCCGATGAAGGCGGTGACCTTCTTCTCGTGGATGTCGAGGTTCACGTTGGTCAGGCTCTGGGTTTTTCCGTAGAAAAAATTAAGGCCGGAGATTTCAATCGTCTTGGCCGGTTGGCTCACGGTCGGGATCGGGGTTGGCATGGGCAAAGTCATTAAAGTTGCTTTCGGCTTAATTCGGGGTTTTCTGGCTGAACACGGTGCGCGACAGTATATTGAGCAGCAGCACGCTGAAGGTGACGAGCAATGCGCCGCCCCAGGCCAGGTCGCGCCAGTTGTCGTACGGGCTCATGGCGAACTGGTAGATCACCACCGGCAGGTTGGCCAGCGGCGCGTTCATGTCGGCGCTGAAGAACTGGTTGTTGAGCGCGGTAAACAGCAGCGGCGCCGTTTCGCCGGCGATGCGCGCCAGCGCCAGCAGCACACCGGTGACGACGCCGGCCTTGACCGCGCGCAGGCGCACCATGGTCGCTACTTTCCAGCGCGGCGCGCCGAGCGCGAACGCCGCTTCCAGCAGGCTGTTGGGCACTAGGCGCAGCATGTTGTCGGTGGTGCGCACCACCACCGGAATGGCGATCAGCGCCAGCGCGATGCTGCCGGCGTAACCGGAGAAGTGCTTGACGTTGGCCACATACAGCGCGTAGACGAACAGGCCGATGACGATCGACGGCGCCGACAGCATGATGTCGGTGACGAAGCGGGTGACCTGGGCGAATTTGTTCTGCTCGCCGTATTCGGCCAGGTAGACGCCGGCCAGGATGCCGATCGGCGTGCTGACCGCGGTCGACAGGCCGACCATCATCAGGCTGCCGACGATGGCGTTGCGCAAGCCGCCGCCATCGCTGCCGGGCGCCGGCGTGTCGCTGGTAAACATCATCAGCGACAGGCCGCCGAAGCCCTTGACCAGCAAGGTCGACAGGATCCATGCGAGGAAGGCGAGGCCGACCGACATGGCCAGCACCGACATGATGATGCCGATGCGGTGCTGGCGCAGGCGGCGGATGTAGACAGGATTGCGCGGGCTGGCTGCACTCATTTCACGCCCTCCTTGCGGGACATTCCGGCAAGCATCAGCTTGGCGGCGGACAGTACGATAAAGGTGATGGCGAACAGGATCAGCGCCAGCGCGAACAGGGACGACACGTGCAGCACCGATTCGGCCTCGGCAAATTCGTTGGCCAGGGTCGACGAGATGGAGTTACCGGCGGCGAACATCGACCACGACAGCTTGTTGGCGTTGCCGATGACGAAGGTAACGGCCATCGTCTCGCCGAGCGCGCGGCCGAGGCCGAGCATGACGCCGCCGACGACGCCGGTCTTGGTGTACGGCAGCACGATCTTGCGCACCACTTCCCACTTGGTGCAGCCGAGGCCGTAAGCGGACTCCTTCAGCACCGCCGGCACGATCTCGAACACGTCGCGCATCACCGAGGCGATGAACGGGATGATCATCACCGCCAGGATCAGGCCGGCGGTGAGGATGCCGATGCCCATCATCGGGCCGGAGAACAGCGGGCCGATGATCGGCAGCGGGCCGAGGGTGGACTTGAGCAGCGGCTGGACGTGGTCGGCGAAGATCGGCGCGAACACGAACAGGCCCCACATGCCGTAGATGATCGACGGCACGCCGGCCAGCAGCTCGACCGCGGTGCCCATCGGGCGGCGCAGCCAGACCGGGCAGATTTCAGTGAGGAACAAGGCGATGCCGAAGCTGACCGGAAAGGCCACCAGCAGCGCAATGAACGACGTCGCCAGGGTGCCGGTGATGGCGATCAGCGCGCCATACTTGTCGTTGACCGGATCCCATTCGACGGTGGTGATGAAGGCCGGGCCGAACTCGGCAAACGCCGGCGCGGCGCCGTAGATCAGCGAGATGATGATACCGACCAGCACCAGCAGCACCGATGCCGCGAACGCCATCGTCACCTTGTGGAAGATGAAGTCCTGGATGCGCTGCATGCGCATGGTCGACAACATCGCGGTATGGCGCTGGGCTACTTCTTCCGGCGCCATCACGTCGGCCATCGCCGCTGGTGGGTTTGCACTCATGGGCAACTTCTTCTTTATAGAATGTGAAACTGGGCTTACCAGATCGCCTTGCCGGCGGCATCCTTCAGATTGGCTTTCCACGCGTCCTGCACCTGCTTGGTGACGACGTCGGGCATCGGCACGTAGTCGAGTTCAGCAGCGGCAGCGTCGCCGTTCTTGTAGGCCCAGTCGAAGAACTTGAGCACTTCCTTGCCCTTGACGCCGTCGGCCTGGGTCTTGTGCATCAGGATGTACGACGCGCCCGTGATCGGCCAGGCAGCCTTGCCGGACATGTCGGTCAGAACCACGCCGAAGCCCGGGGTCTTGGTCCACTCGGCGTTGGCGGCGGCGGCCTTGAAGTTCTCGTCGTCCGGCTGCAGGAACACGCCGTCCTTGTTTTTCAGCTGGGTGTGCGACATCTTGTTGCGCTTGGCGAAAGCCCACTCGACGTAGCCGATGCCGCCCTTGATGCGCTGCACGTTGGCGGCGACCCCTTCGTTGCCCTTGCCGCCCACGCCCACCAGCCACTTGACGGCGCTGCCGGCGCCGATCTTGGCCTTGAAGTCAGGGCTGGTCTTGGACAGGTAGTCGGTGAACAGGAACGAGGTGCCGGAGCCGTCGGCCCGGTGCACCACGGTGATTTCGTCGGCCGGCAGCGGCACGCCAGGGTTCAATGCGGCGATCACCGGATCGTTCCACTTGGTGATCTTGCCGAGGTAGATGTCGCCGATAACCGGGCCGGTGAGCTTCATCTGGCCTGGCGTCACGCCCGGCAGGTTCACCACCAGCACCACGCCACCCATGACGGCGGGGAACTGCACCAGGCCTTCGGCGGCCAGCTCTTCCGCCTTGAGCGGCATGTCGGAGGCGCCGAAGTCGACCGTCTTGGCCTTGATCTGCTTGATGCCGGCGCCGGAGCCGACCGACTGGTAGTTCAGGCCGTTGCCTGTGCTCTTCTTGTACATCTCCGCCCATTTGGCGTAGATCGGGTAGGGAAAGGTCGCGCCGGCACCGGTCATGTCGGCTGCGAAGGTCGCGCTGGAGGTCAGGATTGCGGAAGTGCCGATGATCATCGAGGCGAGCAGCAGTTTGATGCGCATATCAAATCCTTTAAGAGGGTGGCGGTGATTGCTGCGCAGTCTAGCCGGGAATTGTGACATGTTTATGACACGGGCCGGTGGCGTGAAATATTTCGGATTTCTGCTCCGTGATACTCTGGCGTAACCGGTTTTAATGGCGCACGATTGCGCTGCCCGGTCATGCCGCTGTCACAATTCCTTATTACGATAAAGTAACTGTAATAATCGAGATCTTCCTAGCCAAGATGACAACAAAAAACGCGCTGCACGCAGAATCGCCGAAAGCCGCCGTGTTCCTGGACCGCGAGATGTCGCAGCTGCAGTTTAACCGCCGTGTGCTGGCGCAGGCGGAGGACAAGCGCTTGCCGCTGCTCGAGCGGTTGCGTTATCTATGCATCGTCAGCAACAATCTCGACGAGTTCTTCGAAGTGCGCGTGGCCAGCCTGCTGGCGCAAGGCGCGCTGCACGACGATCCGGCGCTCGACGCCACGCTGGGGCGCATCAGCCGCGAGTGCCACGCGCTCGTCAAGCAACAGTACGACATCCTCAACACCGAAGTGCTGCCGCAGCTGCGCGCCAAGGGCGTGCACCTGGTGCGCCACACCGACCGCAACGAAGCGCAGCGCGCGTGGGTCAAGCAATATTTCGAGCAGCAAGTGCGCCCGCTGCTGACGCCGATCGGGCTCGACCCGGCCCATCCGTTTCCGCAGGTGGTCAACAAGAGCCTCAATTTCATCGTCTCGCTGTCGGGCAAGGACGCGTTCGGCCGCGGTACTGCGATCGCCATCGTCAAGGCGCCGCGCGTGCTGCCGCGCGTGATCCGCCTGCCCGACCACCTGGCCAAAGGCGGCGGCGCTGCATTCTGCCTGCTGTCGTCGGTGATCCATTCGCACATCGAGGACATGTTTACCGGGCGCGACGTCATCGCCTATTCGCAGTTCCGCGTCACCCGCGACAGCGACCTGTGGGTCGACGAGGACGAAGTGAAGAACCTGCGCCAGGCGCTCAAGGGCGAGTTGCAGGGCCGCCAGTTCGGCACCTCGGTGCGGCTGGAAGTGGCGAAGAACTGCCCGCCCGAGCTGTCGGACTTTTTGCTGGCCCAGTTCTGCCTCGACCCGAGCCGGCTGTACGCGGTCGACGGCCCGGTCAACCTGGTGCGCCTCGCCGAGCTAATCGACGAAGTGCGCCAGCCCGGCCTGCGCTTCGAGCCGTTCATTGCCGGCATGCCTGCCAAGACCGCCAACCTCAGCATTTTCGATCAGATCCGCAAGCACGACATCTTGCTGCACCACCCTTTCCAGTCGTTCCAGACGGTGATCGACTTCATCTGCGTGGCCGCCAGCGACCCGCACGTGGTGGCCATCAAGCAAACGATCTACCGCACCGGCATGAATTCGGAGCTGATGGAAGCGCTGATGGCGGCGGCGCGCTCGGGCAAGGAAGTGACCGTCATCGTAGAACTGATGGCGCGCTTCGACGAGGAGGCCAACATCAACTGGGCCGACAAGCTCGAGCAGGCCGGCGCCCAGGTCGTGTACGGCGTGGTCGGCCTGAAGACGCACGCCAAGGCGGCGCTGGTGATCCGGCGCGAACCGGACGGCCTGCAGTACTACGCCCACCTCGGCACCGGCAACTATCACCTGACCACGACGCGGCTGTACACCGACTTCGGCCTCTTGACGGCCAACCCGGCGATGGGCGAGGATGTCAACGAGGTCTTCATCCACCTGACCAGCCTGACCAAGCCGCACAAGCTGAACCACCTGTGGCTGGCGCCGTTCGCGCTGCAGGCCGAAATCATCAAGGCGATCCGCAACGAGGCGCGGCTGGCCAAGTCCGGGCGGCCGGGGCGCATCATCGTCAAGATCAACGCGCTGGTGGACGAATCGGTGATCCGCGCGCTGTATGCGGCCTCGGCCGACGGCGTCAAGATCGACCTGATCGTGCGCGGCGCGTGCATCCTGCGCCCCGGCGTGCCGGGGCTGTCGGAGAATATCAAGGTGCGCTCGGTGATCGGGCGTTTTCTCGAGCACAGCCGCATTTATTATTTCCGCAACGACCTGGCGCACGACGTGTACCTGGCCAGCGCCGACTGGATGACGCGCAACCTCTTCCGCCGGGTCGAGGTAGCGTTCCCGGTGCTCGACAAGGCGCTCAAGCGGCGCGTCATCGCCGAAGGGTTGAACCCCTACCTGAAAGACAACTCGAACGCGTGGGAGCTTGACGCGAACGGCCACTATCACCGGCGCAAGGCGCGCGGCAAGCAGGCCGAATTTTCGGCGCAGCGGCACCTGATGGAGTTACTTGGATTGAAAGACGGCAGCAACGCATAGGAGAACGACATGGATCTGATCTTGTGGCGGCATGCGGAAGCGGAGGACAGCGAGCCGGACATGGAGCGCGTGCTGACGGCGAAGGGCCAGAAGCAGGCGCGGCGCATGGCCGAATGGCTCGGTGCGCAGTTGCCGGACGCGTGCAAGATCCTGGTCAGCCCTGCCCTGCGCACCTTGCAGACGGTGGCGCCGCTGGGGCGAAAGTTCAAGATGGCGCCGGAACTGGCGCCAGGCGCCGGCCCGCAAGACGTGCTGCGCGCGGCGAACTGGCCCAATGGCAAGGAGCCGGTGCTGGTGGTTGGTCACCAGCCGACCTTGGGCCAGGTGGCCGCGCTGATCGTCGCCGGCCGCGCGCAGCCGTGGGAGATCAAGAAAGGGGCGGCGTGGTGGATTGCGCAGCGCGACCCGAAAGACCCCGACAGCCTGTACCTGAAGGCAGTGATGTCACCCGACATGATTGTTAAATAAAGCCTCGCCCAATCCTTGTAAATACAGCTGCTCCTGCTAAATTCTAAGAGCAGGCCACACGGGGAGGAGCACAGAAGTCTATGTTAGATTGGTTGATGATTGCCATTCTGGGCGGCATTGCCGGACTAGTCCTGAATGAAATAGCATCCGAGGTCCGGGGCAGCGCTCGCCGACTGCAAGACCGCTACCACGAGTAGCAAATTCACCAAGCGGCGCCCCAGGCGCCGTTTTCTTGTCCAGCTGCACACGGGTGGTAGTCAGCGCATGTACTTTGCCAGCAAGGTCATCGCCGGCAAGTCAAGGCTGAGGAACTGAAAGCCGATCTTGTATTCGCCATTGCTGAAGATGCAGTACAGCGCCTTCGAGCGCGTCCGGATGGTGTGCAGCTTGCCTTCCAGCGATACCTCGAAGCTGAGCGCGCAGTCACCGCCGGTCGGCATCGGCTGTGGATACGTCAGGCACAGGCCATTGCCGCCGACGTCGACCGTGCGGGCAGCCAGCGGCGCGGCACCGTCGAAGCTGACGAGGGCGCGCGCCTTTAATACCTTGCGCGGCGAAGTACGTTGTTCGTTAAACACAATGAATCCATAAGCAGCCGAAGTCAGCGGACATTATAGCTTGCACATGGTTTCCCTAGGGCATCAAGGGGTGCGCTTGCGGCGGCCGGCAGCAACTCCCAGCAAACCGAGGCCGAACAACGCCAGCGAGGCCGGTTCCGGCACGTTCACAACGTTAGCGCGCAGGATGACCTTTTCCCACGTGGTGCTGCCGTTCAGGTAATTGCTACCCGCGCGATAGCCGCCACTCATCTTGCCCTGCGAGGTATGCCAGCAAAGCCGGTCGATCTCGCCCGACCCAGCGGTGTCGCAGCTGTTGCGGCTGACCACGTCGCCGACGCCCGCGAAACCCCAGGACTGGCTCAGTCCGAAATACCATTCAACACCGTTGGCGACGTGAACCGTATTGCCGGTCGTGGCAAAAGTTACGTCCTCATCGTTGGCCGCGGCGAGCATGAAGAACTCGCTGGTGCCAACCTTGCGCGCTGCCAGCATCAGGTAATCGCCCTTGCAGCCGTCCAGGATCGTCGAAATCGACTGTCCGCTGGCGTTGTAGAGCGCTGAATAACATTGCGTGAAGCCCCACGCGGCAACGCTGCTGGCTGCGACGTTGTATTGGATGCCGGAAGGCAGGACCGAGGCGTGTGCGGCCATCGGCAGGCTGAAGGCGGCTGCAAGTGCGAGTGCGGAGAAGATCGATTTCATCAGTAAATCCCTATTGTAAGTTTTATTTACAATAAGCAATTAGCGTGCCACCAAAGAAACATCATGCCGATCAAGGACTTAGGAATTTACCATGTTGCGAGTGTAAAGTTTTCCGACGGAAATTTAGGTTTCTAAAATGCCACAGAGAGGTCAATCGAGCTCACGCAACTTGTTGAATGCCTCGTCGATGCGCTCGACGGCGACGATCGTCATGCCTTCGATTTTCTGTTTCGGCGCGTTCGATTTCGGGATCATCGCGATCGAGAAACCGAGCTTGGCCGCTTCGCGCAGGCGCTCCTGGCCGCGCGGCGCCGGGCGAATTTCGCCGGCCAGGCCGACTTCGCCGAACACCACCAGTCCGCGCGGCAAGGCCTTGTTGCGCATCGACGAGTTAATCGCCAGCAGCACGGCCAGGTCGGCCGCCGGCTCGGTAATCTTGACGCCGCCCACCGCGTTGATGAACACGTCCTGGTCGAACGCGGCGATGCCGGCGTGGCGGTGCAGCACGGCCAGCAGCATCGCCAGCCGGTTCTGCTCGAGGCCGACCGACAGCCGGCGCGCGTTCGGCAGGTGGCTGGTGTCGACCAGCGCCTGGATTTCCACCAGCAACGGCCGCGTGCCTTCCTGCGTCACCATCACCACCGATCCCGGCACGGCGCTGTCGTGGCTCGACAAAAACAGCGCCGACGGGTTCGACACGCCCTTCAGCCCCTTCTCGCTCATGGCGAACACGCCCAGCTCGTTGATGGCGCCGAAGCGGTTCTTGATGGCGCGCACCAGACGAAAGCTCGACTGGGTGTCGCCCTCGAAGTACAGCACCGTATCGACGATGTGTTCGAGCACGCGCGGGCCGGCCAGCGCGCCCTCTTTCGTGACGTGGCCGACCAGGATGATGGTCACGCCGGTCTGCTTGGCGACCCGGGTCAGCTGCGCGGCGCATTCGCGCACCTGCGCCACCGAGCCGGGGGCCGAGCTGAGGGCGTCGGAATACACCGTCTGGATCGAGTCGATGACTGCGACGTCCGGTTTCAGGTCGGCCAGCGTGCCGAGGATTTTCTCGAGCTGGATTTCGGCTTGCAGCTTCAGCGACGTCGCTTCGACGCCGAGCCGGCGCGCGCGCAGCGCGATCTGGGCGCCGGACTCCTCGCCGCTGACGTACAGCGTGCTCTTGGCCTGCGAGATGTTGGCCAGCGCCTGCAGCAGCAGGGTCGACTTGCCGATGCCCGGGTCGCCGCCGATCAGCACCACGCCGCCGGCCACCAGGCCGCCGCCGAGCACGCGGTCGAATTCCTCGATGCCGGTGCCGAAGCGCGGCACGTCGACCGCCTCGATGTCGGCCAGCGACAGCACCGGCGCCGTCTGCGCCAGGCTGCGGTGGACCGGGTTCGACAGCCGGTTCACGCCCGGCGTATCGACCACCGTCTCGACCAGCGTGTTCCACGCGTGGCAAGCCGGGCACTGGCCGGTCCATTTGTTGCTGATGCCGCCGCATTCGCTGCAGGTGTAGTTCGTTTTTGCTTTTGCCATGGTGTTGTTTGGTTCCCAGGTTACGCCGGCTGGCCCATCGGGCCTTCGTGCACGCGCACCCGCGGCGCCAGCGCGCACATCAGTTCATAGCCGATCGTGCCGGCCGCCATCGCTACTTCGTCGATCGGCAGCCCATCGCCCCACACTACCACCTTGCTGCCGACCCGCGCATTCGGGATCGGCGCCAGGTCGACCGTCATCATGTCCATCGACACGCGCCCGATCAGGCTGGTGCGCACGCCGTCGACCAGCACCGGCGTGCCGTGCGGCGCGTGGCGCGGATAGCCGTCGGCGTAGCCGCAGGCGACGACGCCGACCGTAGTCGGGCCGCTCGCCTGGAAGCGGCTGCCGTAACCGACCGTGTCGCCGGCAACGAGCTGCTGGACGCCGATGATGGCCGAGGCCAGCGTCATCGTCGGGCGCAGCTTGTAGTCGGCCGCGGTGCGCACGCCAGGGGTGCCGCCGTACAGCATCACGCCGGGACGCACCCAGTCGTTCGACAGTTCGGCGGCCAGCTCGGCCTGCTGCAGCACGCCGCCCGAATTGGACAGGCTGCGCTCGCCGGCGAGGCCATCGGCGCCGATCTGAAAGCGGCGCACCTGCTCGCGCACCGTCAGCAGCGGATGCTCGAGCTCGTCAGCATTGGCGAAATGGGTCATCAGGGTAATGTTGCGGATGCCCGGGATCGCCCGCAGCCGGGCGTGCGCGGCGGCATACTCGGACGGCATGAAGCCGAGCCGGTTCATGCCGGTGTTCATCTTCAGGTGCACGTCGATCGGACTCGTCAGCCGGGTGTATTCGAGCATCTTGATCTGCTCGATGCAGTGGATGGCGCTGTTAAAGCCGTATTCCGCCAGCAGCGGGATGTCGGCCGCCTCGAAAAACCCTTCCAGCAGCATGATCGGCTTGGTCCAGCCCAGTTCGCGCAGGCGCACTGCATTCTCGGTTTCGATCAGCGCCAGGCCGTCGGCGTCGGCAAAGCCGCGCAGGCCGCGCTCGAGCCCGTGGCCGTACGCGTTCGCCTTGACCACTGCCCACACTTTTGCGTTCGGCGCGCAGCCGCGTGCACGGGCCAGATTGTGCCGCATGGAATCGAGGTGTATGGTTGCGCTCAGCGGCCTTGGCATAGGGAAATTGGGAAGTAGATATGAAGCGGGTATTTTACCGGACCAAGCCCAGCATGCACTGCTGATTTCTTTGGCTTCCGGATCATTCATGGTATAAAGCAACCCAGACCAGACTTTAGAACTACTCGAATGAATCGTGGTTTTTACACCATCATGGCGGCGCAGTTTTTTTCGTCGCTGGCAGACAACGCCCTGTTCTTTGTGGCGATCAGCCTGCTAACTGCGATGAATGCACCGCCGTCGCTGACGCCGCTGCTGAAACTGTCGTTCGTGCTGTTTTACGTGTTGCTGGCCGCTTTCGTCGGCGCCTTCGCCGACGCCCTGCCGAAGGGCAAGGTGATGTTCATCGCCAACCTGATCAAGATCTTCGGCTGCGTGCTCATCTTTTTTCTGGTCCATCCGCTGCTGGCGTACGCCGTGGTCGGCTTCGGCGCGGCGGTGTATTCGCCGGCCAAGTACGGCATCCTGACCGAACTGCTGCCGCCTGAAAAACTGGTTGCCGCCAACGGCTGGATCGAAGGCCTGACGGTAACCTCGATCATCCTCGGCACCGTGATGGGCGGCTCGCTCGTGGCCGCGCGCTCGTCGCACTTCCTGCTCGGCTTCGACGTGCCGCTGATCGACACCGGCATCGACACGCCGACCGAAGCGGCGCTGTGCGTGGTGATGGGCTTGTACATTCTGGCCAGCATCTTCAACCTGTATATCCCCGACACCGGCGCCAAGTACGCGCCGCCGGAGCGCAACCCGATCAAGCTGATCGCCGATTTCGCCGAATGCTCGGCGACGCTGTGGAAGGACAAGCTGGGCCAGATCTCGCTGGCGGTGACGACGCTGTTCTGGGGCGCCGGCGCCACGTTGCAGCTGATCGTGCTGAAGTGGGCGGAAAAGTCGCTCAACCTGCCGTATGAAAAAGCCACCACCCTCGTCGGCGTCGTCGCCGTCGGCATCGCGCTCGGCGCGGCGGCGTCGGCGCGCATCATTCCGCTGAAAAAATCGCTGACCGTGATCCCGCTCGGTATCGCCATGGGCGTCATCGTCATGATCATGCCGCTGGTGACGTCGGTCAACCTGGCCTATCCGCTGCTGATCCTGATCGGCATCCTGTCGGGCTTTTTCGTCGTGCCGATGAACGCGCTGCTGCAGCACCGCGGCCACGTTTTGATGAGCGCCGGCCACTCGATCGCCGTGCAGAACTTCAACGAGAACCTGTCGATCCTGACCATGCTGGCGATGTACGCGATCATGATCTCGATGAACCTCGACCTGAACGTCATCATCGTGCTGTTTGGCCTGTCGGTGGCCGGCACCATGTGGGCGATCAAGCGCCGGCACGCCGCCAACCAGGCCATCCACGATTCGCTCGCGCTGATCGGCGAGCACAAACACTAGGCGCGCCAGGCGTTACCAGCCTGGCGCTGCGCCGCACGCGCGCGCCAGTCGTCCGGCACCACGAAGCCGCGCGCCGTTTCCACCATCGCCCCCTCCTGTTCGCGTAGCGCCGCCACCAGCACCGGCGCCTTCGCCGTTTCGAATTCCAGCGACAGCGATTCCTGCAAGGCTTGCGAAGTCAACGATTGCACGCCCGCTTCGGCGCGGTATGGGGCCAGCCACTGCAAGCGCGGCAGCACCACCCAGGCCTGCTCCGCGAGCGCGCCGACATCGGCCAGCGCGCACCAGAACCCGCGGCAATGCAGCTGTGCGATGCCATCCATCGCGGCGTTGATTGATCCGGCACTGCCGACCGGGTAAAACAGCCAGCCCTTGACCAGCGCTCGCGCGCGCAGAACTGGCCGCGGCAGCAGCGCCTGCGCCGCCGGATGGGACGCCAGCACCAGCTGCTTGTCGACGATCTTGCGCATCTTCTTGCCCAGGCTGTCGGCCAGGTTGGGACCGACGAAGGTGTCGAAGCGCGACGCGGCCGTCCCTTCCAGCAGATAGAACTTGGTGGCGAATTCGATATGCTCGACGCCATCCGGGCCGGCATCGAGCAGGAAGTCGAACTCGCCGACGGTGTCGTTGCGGGCGGCGCGCACCTGCAAGCCGTGCGCGACCAGCTGGCCATGCTGCTGATAGTAGAACGCCATCAGTTTTTCGGCGTACAGGCCAAGGCGCGTGTAGATCTTCCCGCCGAGCGCCGCATCCAGCGCCGATGGGTCGCGGTCCAGCTGCGCCAGCCAGTCGCGCACGCCGGCGGTAACTGCCTGCGGCGCGGCGATCTTTCCTTCCCAATGGGGATCGTCAGGGTCGAGCAGGCCGGGCGCGTCGAGCAGCCAGACCAGCGCGCGCACGTGAGGACGCGCCAAGTGGCCCCAGCGCCGCGCGAACTGCGCCTGGTAGTTGTCAGTCGGTAGGGACATTGGCGGACTTCGCCAGGCACAGGTCGGCCCACGCCAGCGCCTTGTCGGCGCCGCGGCGCAGCAGCTCGCCCGGATGCAATGTCGCCACCAGCGGCACGCCGTTCAGCTGGCGCACGCTGCCGCGGGAGCCGGCCAGCGGCTCCTGCAGCGGCTTGCCCAGCAAGGCGTTGGCGGCGATCTGGCCCATCGTCAGCACGGTGCCGGCGCCGCACAGCGCCAGCTCGCGCTCGAGGAATGGGCGGCATGCCAGAGCCTCGTCGGCAGTCGGCGCGCGGTCGCCGCCGGTGGCCGTCGCCGGCCGGCACTTGACCAGGTTGGTGACATATACGTTCTCGTCGCGCGAGAGCTGTACTGCCGCGAGCATGTTCGCCAGCAGCTTGCCCGGGTCGCCCGCCAGCGGCTGGCGTTCCTGCTCGTCGACCGCCGTGGTGGCACCGGCGGCGACCATCCACACCGCCGCGCGGGCGCCGTTGCCGAGGACCGCCTTGCGGCCGTCCTTGCAGCCGCAGCGCGCGCACGCGCCGATCGCCGCGTTCAGCGCGCGCCAGTCCATGCGGGCGATTTCTTCTTCGGTGGCCGGCGGCGGTGGCGGGCTCTCGCCCCAGGCCGAATCGATCTTGCTGCCTGGCGCCGGCGCCGGCGACGGCATCGGCTGCGAGTAGGCGGCCGGCGCTGGTGCCGGCGCTGGTGTCGCTGCGGCGGCCGGAGCCTCCATCACTGCCTCGGGTGCGGGCTCGCTGCCACGCACGCTCCACAGCGGCGTGATGCCCATCTCGGCCAGGAAGGCCGCGCTGCGGTCTGATATGCCGTTCATAGTTCAAACCTCATCACGATGGCGTCCTCGCGTTGTCCGTTGTGAGCCGGGTAGTATGCCTTGCGGCGGCCGATTTCGACGAAGCCGTAGCGCAGGTAGATCTTCAGCGCCCGCAGGTTCGATGGCCGCACTTCGAGCAGCATTGATTCGGCGCCGAGGCCGCGCGCGCAGGCGGCTATCTTGTCGAGCAAATACAGGCCGAGACCGTGGCCCTGGCGGTTGGCGGCGACCGAAACGTTGAGCAGGTGCGCCTCGTCGACGGCCGCCATCAGCAGGAAGTAGCCGGCCAGTTCGCCGTGATCGCGCAGCACCCACGCCTGATAGCCGGCGTTGAGCGAATCGGCGAAATTACCGCGGCTCCACGGATGCGGATAGACGGTCAGTTCGAGCGCGTACACCTCGTCCAGGTCGGCCGCCGTCATCGGCGCGTAGTCGAAGCGGTCGAATGCGGCGATGTGCTGCGCTGCCGTCATGCGGCGGCCTTGGCGGCGTTGATCACCACGCGCTCGGCGCTGGTGAAGGCGATCTTGTTGCGCAGGTAGAGCGGCTGCGCCTCGGCCGGCGACACCGTGCGGCCCGCGGCCAGTTCGACGCGCGCCAGTTGCGCCACCTGGCTCGCGTGCGGCATCACGTCGGTTAATGCGGCGGCGGCGAAGTCGCGGCCGGCAAACGCTTCCGGGTACGCCGAAAAGCCGTTGCCGCAGGCAGCCAGCGGCGCGCTAGTGGCGACCGGCGCCACGTCGCCAGGTGCGCACAGCGCCGGCTCCGACACAGTGTGCCAGCCGTCGGCGTAGCGGTACTGTGCCCAGTAGACTTCGCCCATGCGCGCGTCGAGCACTGCCACCACTTCGGTGGCGCCGGTTTGTTCGCGGCAGGCTTGCGCCATGGCCGGCAGCGTCACAATCGGCACCACCGGAAGGCTGGCGCCGTAGGCCAGGCCCTGGGCGATGCCGCAGGCGGTGCGTACGCCGGTAAACGAGCCGGGGCCCGACCCGAAAGCGATGGCGTCGCAGTCGCGCAGGGCAATGCCGGCTTCGGCGAGCAGCTCCTGCACCATGGGCAGGATTGACTGCGAATGGGTGCGCACGCCGGACGAAGAGCGCGCCAGCAGCGTGTCGTCGCTCAGCAGCGCGCAGGACGCCAGTTCGGACGAGGTTTCAATGGCGAGAATAATAGACATCCGCGTATTTTAACCCGGCGGAGCTCCCCTGCATCAGTGTGGGGCTGCGACGACGCCAGAACGGTGGGAGAGATAGATCGTTAGCCGACAGGTCCTGAAGACTACCCGGCTCCACCGCGCATTTGACAATCACCTCCCGTGACAAGGTGGCGTGCACAACCACCTCCACGCCAAGTCATGCCGACGGCGGAGCTCGCCGCATCCACTAGTCAAGGTCGAGTTCGCATGGCGCTACACAAGTGATACAGGCTTGGTAATAAATATTTATCAATATGTTAGATAGATATCGTGCAAGAGTGGTCGTTTCGTCGACAGTACAAACGCACTTCACCGAAGAAATCAAGTGTCCAAGGCGGAGAACCGGGGGATCGGACCGCTACTCAGCAAATCGGATTATTAAGATGAAAATATTTATCTCGGGTGAAGTGCAGTCGGAGGTAGGAAACGTCTATCGAATTGCAATGCTGAAGATTGAACAAGTTTTCAATGCACACCTTGCAGAACACAGGTTCGGATCGGGGTTGGTCAAAATAGCATACATTGCGATAATTCGACGCATCGACACACCAACCTTCGATGAGGTAAAGAAATATCGGACGAGAGAACATTCGGCGGAGTTCCGGTTGAAGATACTATTCAAGGATTGCCTGTTCGCAGATACAGCCGAGATGACCCGCCTTGTCGCTGCCTCACTACACCGGGCCATTACGTTGCTAAAGGACATGAGGATCCCCGACTTTGATTGTGATGCATTCGAATCGGAATTCCTCGCGTTGGCCAAGTCCGAAAACTGGCTCAACTAAGACAACTTGTGGAAGTGGATAAATCGGAATACTAAGATGAAAATCTTTATATCAGGCGAAATACAGTCCGGAGTCTACGATCTCTACAGAATTGCGGCTCGCAAAATTGAGCAAGCTTTCAGTGAGCATTTTGGTGACAAGGCATTCGGTTCGAGTTTGGTGGATCTGACGTATATTGCGATCATTCGAAACATAGAATCCGGCACTTTCAACGAAGTCAAAAAATACAGGAAAAAAGAACACTCGGTAGAGTTCCGATTGAAGATCCCCTTCGCGGCTTGCCTGCTCGCAGATACAGCCGAAATGACGCGCCTTGTCGCTGCCTCACTGCACCGGGCGATAGCGCTTCTGAAGGACATGAAGATCCCCGACTTTGATTGTGATGCTTTCGAATCGGAGTTCCTTAAGTTGGCCAGGCGCGAAAACTGGCTCAACTGATGCGACCCATCCGAGACAGACCGGAAAGATAGCAAGCTAAAATTGTCGTCTAACCTTAAGAGTGGGGCAGCTCAACGGGACAGGATGGCTCGCGTGGACCGGAAATTGGCCATGACGAATCTTGTAGCCGATGTAGAATGCCACACATGCTCAGCCTCACTCTCGACAACGACAACCGCGCCGATATCGCCTCGGCGCTGGCCGGCGACCGCTGGACGGTGGCCTGCCTGTGCGCCGGCTGGTGCGGCACTTGCACCACTTACCGCGCCACGTTCGAACAGATCGCCGCGCGCCACCCGGACAAGCACTTCATCTGGGTCGACATCGAAGACCAGGCCGACGTCGTCGGCGAACTCGATGTCGAGAACTTCCCCACCCTGCTGGTCCAGCGCGGCGATACCGTCGCCTTCTTCGGCACCGTGCTGCCGGATCCGTCGCTGGCCGAACGGCTGCTGGCGGCGCAGGTCGCGCATACGGACGAGGAACTCGAACGCCTGTCGGCCAGCACCGAGGAACGGCGCCGCTGGCAGCGCGACTGCAACCTGCGCGCGCTGCTGCTGGCCTCTTAAAAAATTACGCGAGCCGCAGCGGCAGGCTGCGCAGCCGCTGGCCGGTCAGCACGAATAGCGCGTTGGCTACCGCCGGCGCGATCGGCGGCGTGCCCGGTTCGCCCACGCCCTCCGGCGGCTCGGCGCTGGCGATGATGATCGTCTCCACCTGCGGCGCCTGCGCCATTCTCAGCACCGGGTAATCGTGAAAATTGGTCTGCTCGACGCGGCCATTCTTGATGGTGATTTCGCCCGACAGTGCCGCCGACAGGCCAAACAGTACCGCCGACTCGATCTGCTGCCTGATGATGTTCGGGTTGACCGCGATGCCACAGTCGATCGCGCACACCACCCGGTGCACGCGGATGGCCATGCCTTCGACGGATACCTCGGCCACCTGCGCGACGATGCTGCCGAACGACTGGTGCACCGCAACGCCATGCGCGCGTCCGGCCGGCGCGCTGCCGGCAGCGGCCAGCGCGGCGTCGAGCACCGCCAGGTGGCGCGGGCGCTTTGCCAGCAGGGCGCGGCGGAAGCCGGCGCCATCCTGGCCGGCCGCATGCGCCAGCTCGTCGATGAAACTTTCCTTGAAAAACGCGTTGTGCGAATGGCCGACCGAACGCCAGTAGCCGATCGGCACCGCGCTGTCGGCGATCACGTGCGCCACGCGCTGGTTGGCGATCTCGTACTGCATGTCGTACTCGCCTTCGGCGGTGGTCTTGTCCGGGCCAAAGCCGGGCAGGCCGAGCGTGCGCGGAAAATACTGGTGGCCGATCGATCCGCTGACCGACTTGTTGTCGTAGGCGACAATGCGGCCGGCCGCATCCAGGCTGCCGGCAAAGCGCGCCAGCGCCGCCGGGCGGTAGACGTCGTGCGTCATGTCGTCCTCGCGCGACCAGATCAGCTGCACCGGCCGGCCATCGGCGCTGGTGCTGGCAGCCACCGCCACCGCCTGCGCCACCATGTCGATTTCGAGTCGGCGCCCAAAGCCGCCGCCGATCAGCATGACGTCGATCGATACGTATTCGCGTCCGACGCCGGCCACCTTGGCGGCGATGTCGACGGCGATGCTCGGCACCTGCGTCGACGCCCACAGCTGCACTTTGCCGTCGCTGACCTGCGCGGTGCAGTTGACCGGCTCCATGGTGGCATGCGCCAGGAACGGCGCGCGGTATTCGGCGCGGATCGTCTTGGCGGCGCCCTTGGCGCCGTCCTGGCTGCCCGACTGGTGGTACACCCAGCCGGCGGCGTCGTCGAGCCGCTCGGCAAAGTCCTTGAAGATGGCGGCGCTCGACAGCTTGGCCGCGTCGCCGTCATCCCACACGATAGTCAGCGCCGCCGCGGCCTGCTTCGCCGCCCACCAGGTCGTCGCGATCACCGCGATGCCGGCGCCGGCGCCACTGCGCTTGCCGAGCGCCGCCGAAAAATCGACCACGCCGATGACGCCCTGGCGCTGTTTGACGGCGGTGGCGTCGTACGAGGCGACGCGCCCGCCAATCGCCGGCGACATCCGCACTGCCGCGTACAGCAAACCGGGCGGACGCGCGTCGATGCCGAACGTCGCGCTGCCGTCAACCTTCGATTGGGAGTCGCGGCGCGGTTGCGCGGTGCCGATCAGCTTGAAATCCTTTGGCTGCTTCAGGCGCACGTCGGCCGCTTCGATGCGGGCGCCCTCGCCGGCCGCCTTGGCCAGGCTGGAGTACGAGGCGCGCTTGCCGGACGCGTGGATGACGAAGCCGGCCTCGGTGCGGCACTCGGCGGCCGGCACGCGCCACTGCGTTGCGGCGGCGACCACCAGCATCGCGCGCGCGGCGGCGCCGGCTTCGCGCATCGGCCCCCACGCATCCTTGACGCTGGTCGAGCCGCCGGTAAACATGATGCCCAGTTCGCGCGACACTTTGCCGAGCATCCACTGGGCGCCGTCGCGGGTGCTGCCACGTTCGTCCGGATGGAACGGTAGCACGTCGCGCAGCATCGCCACGTTGGAAAAGATCTTGTCGATCGGCGCCTGCACCACCTGCACCATCGCCAGCGGCACGTCGAGTTCTTCGGCCAGCAGCATCGGCAGCGCGGTGTGCACGCCCTGCCCCATCTCGCTGCGCGGCACCACCACCGAAACGGTGCCGTCGGTCCCGATCGCGACCCAGCCGTTGAGGGCGACGGCGCCGTCCTTGACCGGCAGCGGCCGGGCGCTGTAGAGGCGCTGGCGCAGCGGCATGAAGCCCCAGCCGACCACCAGCGCGGCGCCGGCGGCCAGGCCACCGAGCAGGAAGCGGCGGCGCGATGCCATCAGCGCCAGCGCTCCAGGATGACGCCGGCCAGCTCAGGGCGGCTGTACAGGTAGCCCTGCGCCTGATTGCAGCCGTGGCGCAGCAGGAACGCTGCCTGGTCCTCGGTCTCGACGCCTTCGGCGATGACCGACAGGTTCAGGCTCTTGCCAAGCTGGATGATGGCGATCGCGATCGCCTCGTCGTTGCTGTCGGTCGAGATGTCCTTGATGAAGCTGCGGTCGATCTTCAGCGTCTGCACCGGCAGCTGCTTCAGGTACGCCAGCGACGAATAGCCGGTGCCGAAATCGTCGATCGCCAGCCCGACGCCGATCGCGTGCAGGTCGTTGATGAACACCAGCGCGTCGCCGGTATTCATGATCACCGACTCGGTCACTTCGAGCTGCAGGCGGTGCGGCTCCAACCCGGTCTCCCTCAGGATCTCGGCGACCATGCTGACGATGCTGCCGCGCTCGAACTGCTTGACCGACAGGTTGACCGCGATCTTCGGCACGTACAGGCCGGCCTGCTGCCAGCGGATCATCTGGCGGCACGATTCGTTCAGCACCCATTTGCCGAGCTGGTTGATGAAGCCGGTGTCTTCGGCCAGCGGGATGAAGCGCACCGGCGGCACCAGGCCCAGTTCCGGGTTATCCCAGCGCACCAGCGCCTCGACGCCGATCAGGCGGCCGCTGTCGACTTCGACCTGCGGCTGGTAATTGAGGAAGATTTCGTCCTTCTCGATCGAGCGGCGCAGCATCGTCTCCAGGCGCAGCCGCTCGACGCCTTCGCCAGTCATCGACGGCGCGTAGAACTGGAAGCCGTTGCGCCCGCGCGCCTTGGCCTGGTACATCGCCACGTCGGCGTTACGGATCAGCATATTCAGGTCGGTGGCGTCCTGCGGATAGACGCTGATGCCGACGCTGCCGGTGACGAACAGCTCGTAGTCGGCGACCATGAACGGCTGCTCGAACATCGACACGAGCTTGCCGGCGACGTGGCCGGCGCCGGTCTGGCCGCCGATGTTTTCGAGCAGGACGATGAACTCGTCGCCGCCCAGGCGCGCCAGCGTGTCGCCCTCGCGCAGCTCGCCGGCGAGCGCGCTGGCGACCTGCTTGAGCAGCTCGTCGCCGACGTGGTGGCCGAGCGTGTCGTTGACGTTCTTGAAGCGGTCCAGGTCGATGAACAGGATCGCCAGCTGCTCCTTGTCGCGCCCTGCGCGCTGCAGCGCGTGCTGCAGGCGGTCGTGGAACAGCAGCCGGTTCGGCAGCGCAGTCAACGGATCGTGATGGGCCATGTGATCGAGCTTGTCCTGCGATTCCTTGACCTTGGTGATGTCGCTGAAGACTGCCACATAATGGGTGATCTCGCCGTGGTTGTCGCGCACCGCGGACACCGTCAGCCACTCGAGGTACAACTCGCCGTTCTTGCGCATGTTCCACACTTCGCCGCGCCAGAAGCCGTTTTCGCGCAGGTCTTCCCACATCTCGAGGTAGAACGAGATGTCGTGGCGCGACGAGCGCGTCAGCATCGAGTCCTGGCCGATCGCGTCGATCTCGATATAGCCGGTGATCTGGGTAAACGCCGGATTGATGGCGACGATGCGGCCGTTGACGTCGATGACCATCACGCCGTCGGCGATGTGTTCGAGCACGGTGGCCGACAGGCGCAGCTTTTCCTCGGCCAGCTTGCGCTCGGTGACGTCGGCGAACACCCAGATGCTGCCGTCTTCGGCGCGCTGCGGGTCGAGCGCGTAACCGCTGGCCAGGCACCAGACGGTGCTGCCATCGCTGCGCAGGTACTGGCGCTCTTCGGTGAAGTACTTGCCGTCGGCGAGCGTGGCGTACTGGCGCGAACCCGATTCCTCGAACTCCTGCTCCGACAGGAACAGCAAGGCCATCGACGCGCCCGTCAGCTGGCCGCTGGTGTAGCCGAACAGCTCTTCGCAGCGGCGGTTGACCGACACCACGCGGCCGCGGCGCAGGAACATCACGCCGAACATCACGTTGTCGAGAATGGCGCTCTGCTCGGCGAGCAGGCCTTCGATGCGCACCTGGTTGTGTTTGCGCTCGCTGATGTCCGACAGGATGCCGTCGATCCACAGCAAGGCGCCGTCCGGGCCGACCAGCGGCTGGCCTTTTTCGTCGACCCAGCGCTCGGCGCCGACCGCGTCGATGATGCGGTATTCGACCTGGTACGGCAGGCCGGCGGCGATCGCCTCGCTGACGACGCGGCGCTGCGTGCGGCGGTCCTCCGGCGCGATCAGGTTGGTCCACGCCTCGGCGCTGCCGCGCATGGCCAGCGCCGCCGGATAGCCGCTGATGTCGGCGATGGCCTCGCTGACGAAATCGATGACGCCGTCCGGACGCACGCGAAACACCGCGCCCGGCACCTGGGTGACGATGGTGCGAAAACGCTCCTCGCGCCGGCCGATGTCTTCGAACAGGTGGCGGATGGCCACGCGCATCTGTTCCATCTGGCTGCCCAGGCGTCCCAGTTCGTCGCTGCCGTGCAGCTCGAGCGGGGTTTCGAAGTCGCCGCGCGAGAGGCGGTCGGAAAAGCCGGTCAGCGTGCGCAATGGCGACAGCAGGCGCTTGTTGAGGAACAGGACGATCAGCAGCAGCGAGATGGCCAGCTGGCCAGCGAGCACCAGCGCGTAGCTCGACTGCTTGCGCAGCAGCTCCTGCTGGCTGCGCACGTCGTCCATCTCGACTTCGACGGTGCCGATGCGCTCGCCGCGCACGACGATGTCGCGCACGGTGTGGTAGACGGTGCCTTCGGCCGGGCGCGGCGAGCGGATCGACACGAAGCCCGGATCGGCCTGGCCGGTCACTTTGATGAGCAGCACCGCCGGGTCGCGCATGACCGACTCGCCCAGCGAGCGGGCCGATTCGGCGTTCATGTTCCACAGCGACTCCTGCATGCCGAGCGCGAGGATGTCGGCGTTGCGCTGCAGCGCGTCGTCGAGCGCGCCGCGGGCGGCCTTCTTTTCCTGCACGCCGATCAGCAGGTAGCTGCCGACCGTGGCGGGCAGCACCAGGCCGCCGCCGACCACCAGCAGCAGCGCGCCGTAGATAGAAGACAGTCGGTACAGCCGGCCTAGCCTCGAGGGCAATCGGCGAAAGGCCGCTTTAAACATTCACTTGCAACTCAAACATGGCACGCATCATCCCGGCACATCGCGCCGGAGCCTTTGAACGGGTTAGTTACAGCTAGAAAAATTTCTTGTATGTAATTATCAAGCATATTCACGGCCAAGTCACCAACTAGCGCGCGCGGTGGGCAAAAGCGAGACACGGCGGTTGACATCGGGCTGGCGAGCAGGAATGGCCGCACCTTGCTATGATCGCTACACTTTTTCTCAGGGGATCCCTCATGACGTTTTCTATGTACTCGGCATCGGCGCCGGTTTTCAAGCAGATTCTCAACAGCCTGGCGGCGATCATCGACAAGGCCGAGGCCCACGCCGCCGAGAAGAAGATCGAGCCGGCCGCGCTGCTGCAGGCACGCCTGTTTCCCGACATGTTCCCGTTCACCCGGCAGATCCAGGTCGCGGCCGACTTCGCCAAAGGCGCGGCGGCGCGGCTGGCCGGTGTGGAAGTGCCGAAGTATGAAGATACCGAGCAGTCGTTCGCCGACTTGAAAGAGCGCATCGCCAAGACGGTCGCGTTCATCGACAGCCTGCCGCAGGACGGCATCGAAGCGAGCGCGCAGCGCGACATCACCACCGGCAGCGGCGACAAGGCCAAGCAGTGGAAAGGCCAGCTCTACCTGATGCATTACGCGCTGCCGCACTTCTTCTTCCATTCGACGACGGCGTACGACATCCTGCGCCATAACGGCGTGGAAGTTGGCAAGAAGGATTTCGTCGGTAGTTTTTAACGGTCGATTCGCAATCGCGCCGTCATTCATCCGCAAACCACGGTTTGTGAGCTGGCGGTGCAAGGAGAGCAGTCTGGCGGCGATTACTTGTTCCTGCGCGGGTAGCCTTGCGACAGGATGCGCTGCCACACGAGCTCCTTTTGCAGCTCGCTCATCGACACCCAGTGCGCCACTTCGACGACGGTACGCCCGCACCCGCGGCACACCTCGTCGAACGTGGTCGAGCAGACCGCGACACAGGGCGTGTCCGGCCGCGTTGGCGCGGCAGCCATCAGCTCACCGGGCGGGGCCGACATCGAGCGCGTCCCAGCCGTCATGGCCCAGCTTTTCCATCGTTTCCATGTTCTTCTCGAAGATCTGCTCGGCTTCGGGAAACGCCTCGACCGCGCGGTCGATGCTCTCCTCGCGCAGCAGGTGCAAGATCGGGTACGGCGCCCGGTTCGTGTAGTTGGCGATGTCGTTGATGTCGGAATCGGCAAACTGGTACTGCGGGTGGAAACTGGCGACCTGGATCTCGCCGTCGAGCTGCATGTCTTCCACGGCGGCGTCGGCGACGTCGAGGAACTCGTTGTAGTCGAGGAAATCGGTGAGCACGAACGGATGGATCAGCAAGGTCGTGTCGACGTCTTCCGGATCGGTGTCGGCCAGGTTCTGCAGCTCTTCCATCAGCTGCTCGAGCACGGCTTCCGGCGTGGTCGCGCTGGAGACGACGTAACGCACTTGTTTTTTGACATGAACGGCTTTGGCAAACGGACACAGGTTCAGGCCGATGACGGCTTTTTCTAACCAGTTTTCGGTGGCGGCAACGATCTGGTCGTCGTCGGCATTCATGTTTGCGGTGCTCATGGTGGTGCTTTCAGGTTAGCGGCGCATCGCGCCATACGCAAATTGTACGGCACCGGCGCCGCCAGCCGCTACCGGCACCGAATACGTGATCAGTATGACAATGCTCAGCATCAAAAAATCTCAGCCCAATTTCAGTACAGATAATAGCAATTTTGGTATTGGTCAAACTGCTAGCGAGCAAAAGGTAAATTGACGCGAGCAGCCTCATCCGGGATGCCGTTCTTATAGAAGAGATAGCCGACATACTCCCCGGTGTATGCACTCGCCGTGCTGCGCAGAAACGTCGATACTCCCGCCAAATTCTGTTTATATTATTGAAATTATTGGCCCGGGAAGTTGTCAAGAAATTGTGTAACTCGATTGAGTAAACGCTTGACTGATCAGTAAAGTGGTACGTACACTCCGAACTCATTCATCGTCAGTCCAAAACACCGGGCGTCACAATGCAAGCCTATGCAAAACCTGACCCGCAACACCGTTTCGTTGGCAGCACTGGTATGTTTGCTTGCCCCCGCCATTTCCCAGGCGAACGATTACTCCGCTGAAACGCCAACGCAGGCGTACGGCGCTGTTGCGGCCAAGCCAGCCACCGCGCTGACTGCCTTCAAGACTGACGAACTGAACGAATCGAACCTGTGGGGCCGCATCCGCAGCGGCTATGCCATTCCCGATATCGACAATGCACTGGTGGGCAAGCATGTCACCTGGTACAGCACCCGTCCCGACTACATCGCGCGCACGTCGGCGCGCGCCTCGCGTTACCTGTACCACGTGGTCCAGGAACTCGAGAAGCGCAACATGCCGACCGAACTGGCGCTGCTGCCGATCATCGAGTCCGCCTTCAATCCGCAAGCCTATTCGAGCGCCAACGCGTCGGGCATGTGGCAGTTCGTGCCCGGCACCGGCAAGGACTACAACCTGAAGCAAAACATGTTCAAGGACGAGCGCCGCGGCGTGCTGGCCTCGACCGATGCCGCCCTGTCCTACCTGCAAAAGCTGTACGGCATGTTCGGCGACTGGCAACTGGCGCTGGCCGCCTACAACTGGGGTGAAGGCAACGTCCAGAAGGCGATCAAGAAGAACCAGTCGCTCGGCAAGCCGACCGACTTCGAAAGCCTGGCTGAACTGATGCCGGCCGAGACGCGCAACTACGTGCCGAAGCTGCAGGCAGTCAAGAACATCATCGCCAACCCGGCCCAGTACGGCGTGGCGCTGCCGGCCATCGACAACCAGGCGTATTTCACCACCGTCGACAAGACCAGCGACATCGACTTGACCATCGCAGCCCAGCTGGCCGAGCTGTCGATCGACGAGTTCAAGGCGCTCAACCCGCAGTTCAACCGCCCGGTCATCACCGGCGGCGAGCAGACCAAGATTTTGCTGCCGAAAGAGAACGCGGCCAAGTTCACCACCAACCTGGCGAGCTGGGGCACCAAGCTGTCGACCTGGACCACGCACAAGATCACCGGCGCCAAGGAAAGCATTGCCAGCCTGGCGTCGCGCTTCGGCACCACGCCCGATGTCATCCGCCAGGCCAACAACATCCCGGCGCAGTCCGGCGTGAAGGCCGGCTCGACCATTTTGGTGCCGAAAATCTCGACGTCGTCAAACACCGACATTGCCGAGCACATCGTCGACAACGCCGTGGTCGCGTTCGAAGCCGAGCGGGCCAGCAAGCGCGGTTCGCGCAATGCCGAGCCGATGAGTGGCGCGCAGAAGCTGAAAGCACGGGCGGCAAACGCCGTTGCCGAAATCAAGAGCCGGGTCACGGGCAAGCGCACCAAGACGATGGTCGCCGAACCGCAGACCCGCAAGCGCGCCGGCTGATCAGCGCCAGGCACGACAAAAGCGGACGGCTTGCCGTCCGCTTTTTCATTGCTGCGCTGAATCAGACCACCAACAGATAGCCGCACACGCACAGTGAAAGTACTGTATAGTGTCGTTTGTGCGCTGCAATACGATTCGCCGGCAAGTCCAGGCGATGGCAGTTAAAGCAGTTACAAGAAGCAAACACGCAGCTTCGCAAGCCCCAGGGGTATCGATCCGATACCCCTCAATAAAGCCCTCCCGCCTTGTGTGTCGCACCTGACACCGTCCCGGCGCAAAGCTTTTGTGCCGAAATTTCTTTCATTTCTGAGTCATTTCGTTTGTGGTTGGCGTTGCTATATTGCGCTCTGAGCATTAGCTCGGGCGCTGATCTCTACCGAAAGAAAAGAAAACAATGAGTTTTGAAGCATTAGGCCTCCATGAATCAATCGTCAAAGCAGTGACCGAAGCCGGATACACCATTCCTACGCCTGTCCAGGCGCAAGCTGTACCTGCGGCCATCGAAGGCCGTGACCTGCTGGTCTCGTCGCAGACCGGTTCCGGCAAGACCGCGGCATTCATGCTGCCGGCGCTGCACAAATTCGCCGTGGCCGAGCAATCGCCTGCGGCCAAAACCGCCGCCCAGGAAGCGCAATCGGCGCGCGCCCGTGGCGAGCGTCCACGTTTCAAGGCTGCCCAGCCGAAAATGCTGGTGCTGACCCCAACCCGCGAGCTGGCACTGCAAGTGACCGCCGCGACCGAAAAATACGGTACCGGCATCCGCCGCATCAAGGCCGTGTCGATCCTGGGCGGCATGCCTTACCCGAAACAGATGCAACTGCTGGCACGCAACCCGGAAATCCTGGTCGCTACCCCAGGCCGCCTGATCGACCACATGGAATCGGGCAAGATTGATTTCTCGGAACTCGAAGTGCTGGTACTCGACGAAGCTGACCGCATGCTCGACATGGGTTTCATCGACGACATCGAGAAGATCATTGCAGCGACGCCGGCGAACCGCCAGACGATGCTGTTCTCGGCCACGCTCGACGGCATGGTCGGCAACATGGCGCGCCGCATCACGAAGGACCCGATGGTCATTCAAATCGCCAGCTCGTCCAGCCGCCACGACAACATCTCGCAGCGCGTTCACTTTGTCGACGACCTGTCGCACAAGAATCGCCTGCTCGACCACCTGCTGCGCGACGAGACGCTCGACCAGGCTGTTGTGTTCACCGCTACCAAGCGCGACGCCGACACCATCGCCGACCGCCTGAACATCGCCGGTTTCTCGGCCGCCGCACTGCATGGCGACATGCACCAGGGCGCGCGTAACCGTACCCTCGACAGCCTGCGCCGTGGCCAGGTAAAGGTGCTGGTTGCCACCGACGTTGCCGCTCGCGGTATCGACGTGCCGAACATCACCCACGTGTTCAACTACGATCTGCCGAAGTTCCCGGAAGACTACGTACACCGCATCGGCCGTACCGGTCGTGCCGGCCGCAACGGCCTGGCAATCTCGCTGGTGAACCATGCCGAAGGCATGAACGTCAAGCGGATCGAACGCTTCACCAAGCAACTGATTCCGGTGAACGTGGTCGAAGGCTTCGAGCCAAAGCGCAGCGCTTCGGCGCCGCGTTCGGCAGCACGTCCAGGCGGCTGGAAGCCGGGCGACAACCGCGCGGCAGCAGCGAAGCCGGGCCAGCGTACCTTCAGCAAGCCAAACGCACCGCGCAGCGGCGAAGGCGGCGGCTACAAGGGTTCGAACCCACGCTCGACCGACGGCGCCCGTCGCTCGTACGGCGATCGTTAATCGATTTGATCGATGAAGAAACGGCTACCTCGATAGCCGTTTTTTTTCGTCCATACCGTGCGGATTTGGTAATTCGACAACAAGCTGCTAGAGTCGCCCCTGTGCAAACGAGGGAGATTCAATGAAGGCGTATCGGGGGGGGTGTCATTGCGGTGCCGTCAGGTTCGAGGCGGACATCGACGTCGGTGCGGGCACGATTCGCTGCAACTGCTCGATCTGCTCGAAATTGCGGCTGTGGTCCGCGGTGGTTCAGCTCTGCTCGTTTCGCCTGCTGGCAGGCGAAGCCGACATGACGAACTACACCTTCAACACGCGGACAGACCAGCATCCATTCTGCAAGCACTGCGGCGTGCATGCATTCGGTGCCGGCAAATCGCCGCGCTGGGGGGATTTTTTCGCCGTCAACATCGCTTGCCTCGACGATATCTCCGTCGATGAGCTGCTTGCCGCGCCCATCAGCTATCTGGACGGGCGCAACGACAACTGGCACAGGCCGCCGGCCGAAACGCGCCACCTGTAGCAGCGCGTTACGGCAGCGCGAACGATTTAGCGGCGCACCTTCGATGCGAACGACGTTTCGCGGGCGTCCTTGTGACGATCTTCTTCCTCGGCCACACCGAGGTGCGCCTTGGCGTCGTGGTTGTTGCTGTGTTCGTTGCGCTCGCGCTCGACTTCGCGCTCGATGCGCGAATCGCGGAAGACCGGCCGGGTGGTTTCAAGACGTGCCATGGAAACTTTCAATCAAATATCGTATAAGTGGGATGGTAGCGCCGCTGTTTGCTGGCGCTCGCCGCGGTCAGTCGCACTCAGAATGCCTGATGTGTCCGTCTCAGTAAGTTGGCTGCTTCACATAGCGGGACGATCCGACGAAGAAATTATCCGTTGATGCGCATCAGGCGCTGGCCGTGGATGCCCCACAGGTAATCGGTGCCATCGACGCGGCCCGCCAGGGCCCAGCCGGTACCGACTTTCTGTACCGTCACTTCGCTAGCGATTTCCAGCGCCAGTTTCTCGGCCCACAGCGAAGCGCCGCCCTTCCCTTTGAACAGCTCCTTGCCTTCGAAGATCACGGTGGCGTCGTACACAGGCATGGCAAAAATGGTCATGATTTCAATCGCTTTCACTAACAAAATGGTGCGTAGTTTAACGCCTTTTGCCGACAGGCAGCAGTTAGCGCGGCAGGTAGCCTAACTCGGCCATGCACGCCACCGCGGTATCGGTGACCATTTGCGAGCGTAGCTTGAAGTTGTTCGACACCCTGTTGATGCATGATTGCACCGCGCGCGCTTTCGGCGCCACCGCCAGCGGGTCGCGCAGATTCAGGACTTTTTCGACGATGTCGGCGACCGTGATCAGCTGATTGGCAGCCGAAGCGGCGTGCCATTCACGCAGCGACGAGCCGTGCAAGGTCATGCCGACGGTCACTTCAGCCGGTGCATTCGCGCACGCCACGGCCAACACGAGGGAAATAACGATTCTCATGACGATCCTTTCCGAAAGTGCATCGAGCAGCAAGATTAACTGCAGAAGAATCGGAAAACTGCGCTCATCGGGCGCTCGGTTAAGCTGCATCAACCCCGGGGGTCAGTGCCGACAATCGGACACGGGCCCAGCAATAGCATGCGTTGAGGATGAGGCCGTGTCCGAATGTCGGCACTGACCCCGTGTTGAATGTCGGCACTGCCCCCGCGTTGAACAGCGCCTACGTCAATAGGCGCAGGTACGAAAGCCGGCAAACATGTCGTCGCGCTCGGGCAAGTAGAAATTGCGGTAGCGCGCCGAGCGACAGCGCGCCGGCGTCGCAAACGAGGCGCCGCGCAGCACCTGGTGCGTCATGAACCAGGGCTCGGAATACTCGCCGTAGCGGTCAGCCGCGAAGCCGGGATACGGCTCGAACGGCGACGACGTCCACTCCCACAGCTGACCCCAGCGAAATCCGGCCTGGCCCGACACGGCCGCGTATTCCCACTCGGCTTCGGTCGGCAGGCGCCGGCCCGCCCAGGCGCAATACGCCTGCGCTTCGAACAGGCAGACGTGGCGCACCGGCTCGGACGGCGCCAAGGTCGACGGCCGGCCGAACCGTACCGTGCGCCACTGCCCTCCCTCGCGCTGCCAGTAGCGCGGCGACGAGCGTTCCTGCCGCATCAGCCAGGCGCGCCCCGCCACGCTCCAGAATCCGGCCTGTTCATAGCCGCCGCCGGCGACAAACTCGGCATACTGGGCGTTGGTGACCAGGCCGGCGTCGATGCGAAACGGCGCCACGTAGCACTGGAACGGCGGCTTTTCGTTGTCGAACACGAAGCCGCCTTCCTGCGCGCCGCCGAGGACGATGGTGCCGCCTGGGTAGGCGATGTCGGACGCCGGCGAACTGACCAGCTGGTCGTGCGTCAGCGGCGGCGCCGCGATGCCCAGCGTCTGCAAGGTGTACAGCAAGGCCTCGCCGTGCATGTCCTCGTGCGCCAGCGCCAGCCGGTACGGATACAGCGCCTCGTCGGTGCCGGCCTCGCGCGACAGCTTGTCGAGCGTGCGGTCCAGCACTTCGTGGCAATACGTCTTCAGCGCGCCGGCCGACGGCAGCGCCAGCGTCCAGCGCGCGCGGTGCGGCACCAGGTTCGAATCGAACCAGTCGTCGCCTTGCGTGAGCAGCGAATGGCGCTGCGCCGCGGCCGGATGGGTCGAGAGCGCCTCGCGCAGGATGAACCACTCGGCGAACCACGCCGTATGGCCCAGCTCCCACAGCGGCGGATTGATTGTGGCAATATGCGGCACGCGGGCAAGCGCGTCGAGGCCCTCGGCGACGAAGCAGTCGAACAGCGCCAGCGTATAATTTCGCGCGGCCTGCAGCTCTTGCGCAAGCGGCTGCGCCCGCGCGGTTCGGAATGACGCATTAATTGAACTCATGGCGAGATTGTAACGACTTTCTGGAGAGGCGCCGGTGGCAGAGAAGCACGTGGTAATCGTCAGCCCGGCATTGGCGCGGGCAAACAACGGCAACTGGCAGACCGCCAGCCGCTGGGCGCAGTTCCTGCGCGCGCATTACCGCGTCGATATCGTCACCGAATGGAGCGCCGCCGACAGCGCGCCCGACCTGCTGATCGCGCTGCACGCCCGGCGCGCCGCGCCGTCGCTGGCCGCCTTCACCCAGGCCCATCCCGAGCGGCCGTCGATCCTGGTGCTGACCGGCACTGACCTGTACCGCGACATCGCCACCGACGGCCAGGCGCAGCAGTCGCTGCACCATGCGCGCGCGCTGGTGCTGCTGCAAGACGCCGGCCTGGCGCTGTTGCCGGCGGCGCTGCGCAGCAAGGCGCACGTCATGTTCCAGTCGGCGCCGGCGCTGGCGCCGTATTCCCATCCGGCACAGCGGCGCCGCTTTTCGGTCTCGATGGTAGGCCACCTGCGCGACGAAAAAGATCCGCTGACGTTCATTGCCGCGGCCGCGCTGGTGACCGATTCGCGCGCGCACATGGTCCACGTCGGCGGCGCGCTCGAGCCGGCGCTGGGCGCCGCCGCCGAGGCCGCTCAGGCGGCCAATCCGCGCTACCGCTGGCTCGGCAACCTGGCCCATGGCGCCACGCGCCAGCGGCTGCGGCGCAGCCACGCGATGGTGATCGCCTCGCGCATGGAAGGCGGCGCCAACGTCATCATCGAGGCGGTGACGTGCGGCGTGCCGGTGCTGGCAAGCGACATCAGCGGCAACCGCGGCATGCTGGGCGACGATTACGAAGGCTACTTTGCGGTCGGCGACGCGCCGGCGCTGGCGCGCCTGATCGAGCGCAGCATCGCCGACGCCGCCTTTTACCGGCGCCTGCGCGCGCAGTGCGCCACGCGCGCCGCGCTGTTCGCCCCGGCCGCCGAGAAAGCGGCGCTGCTCGGTTTAGTGGATAATCTGTCAGATACGCACCAATAACCGGAATGGAACAACCCATGAGCACAGCAAGCGACCAGCCCATCAAACTCACCTCGTTTTCGCATGGCGGCGGCTGCGGCTGCAAGATCGCGCCGGGCGTGCTGGCGGAAATCCTGAAAAATTCCAGCGGCTTTCCGGTACCGAAAGAGCTGATGGTCGGCATCGAAACGGCCGATGACGCCGCCGTCTACAAGCTCAACGACGAGCAGGCGCTGATCGCCACCACCGACTTTTTCATGCCGATCGTCGACGACGCGTTCGACTTCGGCCGCATCGCCGCCACCAACGCCATCTCCGACGTCTACGCCATGGGCGGCACGCCGATCATGGCGCTTGCACTGGTCGGCATGCCGATCAACAAGCTGCCGCTCGAAACGATCGGCAACATCATCCGCGGCGGCGAGTCGATCTGCGCTGAAGCGGGCATCCCGATCGCCGGCGGCCACACCATCGATTCGGTCGAGCCGATCTACGGCCTGGTCGTGCTCGGCCTGGTGCACCCGTCCAGGGTCAAGCGCAATGCCGATTCGAAAGACGGCGACGTGCTGATCCTCGGCAAGCCGCTCGGCGTCGGCGTGCTGTCGGCGGCGCTGAAAAAAGACGCGCTCGGCGCCGACGGCTACGCCGCCATGATCGCCAACACCACCAAGCTGAACAAGCCTGGCATGGCGCTGGCGAAACTGGACGGCGTGCACGCGCTGACCGATGTGACCGGCTTCGGACTGCTCGGCCACCTGCTTGAACTGGCGCGCGGCGCCAAGCTGACGGCGCAGCTGGATATGTCCACCATTCCACTGCTACCTGGCGTCGAGCAACTGGCGCACGACGGCTTCTTTACCGGCGCGTCCGGTCGCAACTGGGATGCCTACGGCAAGGACGTCGAGCTGGCCGCCGGCATCAGCCCGGCGCAGCAGGCGTTGCTGACCGATCCTCAGACGTCCGGCGGCCTGCTCGTCGCGTGCGATCCGGGCAGCGTCGACGAAGTGCTGGCGCTGTTCGCGCATGGCGGCTTCGGCGACGCCGCCGTCATCGGCCGCATGCACGCCGGCACGCCGAAAGTCACAGTCCGCGCTTAACAAGCTGGCGTCTCACCGCTAAATGGTGAGCCGTCATCCGCTTGCAACCGGCGCCGACGTCGCAAGCCCCAACGAGTCACCCCGTGATATACTCGCCGGTATGAAAACTCGACGCTCAATCACACATCGTTGGTGGCGCGCATGACCTTGGCGGCCCGTTTTCATACGCACGATTTTTAACGTGATGCCGCCGGTCCAGGCGGCATTGTTGTTTCTACGGCATGCACGCAACACCGGCGACATCCAGGCCCTTACTCGGAGTCACGATGTCCAACGCTTGCCCGCAACCGATCATCCTCACCGGCGACCGCCCTACCGGCCCGCTGCACCTCGGCCACTACCTCGGCTCGCTGCGCGCGCGCGTCCAGCTGCAGCACGAAGCGAAGCAATATCTGCTGCTGGCCGATGCCCAGGCCATGACCGACAACGTCGGCAAGCACCAGAAAGTGACCGACAACGTCATCGAAGTCGCGCTTGACTACCTGGCCGCCGGCATCGATCCCGAGAAGTCGACCATCTTCATCCAGTCGCAGGTAATCGAACTGGCCGAGCTGACCCAGTACCTGATGAACCTGGTGACGGTGGCGCGCCTCGAGCGCAATCCCACCATCAAGCAGGAAATCGTGCTGCGCGGCTTCGAGCGCGACATTCCCGCCGGCTTCCTGGTCTACCCCGTCAGCCAGGCGGCCGACATCACCGCCTTCAAGGCGACCCTGGTGCCGGTCGGCGACGACCAGCTGCCGATGATCGAGCAGACCAACGAGCTGGTGCGCAAATTCAACGCCACAGTCGACCGCCAGGTGCTGGTCGAATGCAAGGCGGTGCTGTCGGCCGTGACGCGCCTGCCCGGCATCGACGGCAAGGCCAAGATGAGCAAGTCGCTCGGCAATTCGATCGCGCTCGGCGCTACTCCGGACGAGATCAACAAGGCGATCAAGATGATGTATACCGATCCGAACCACCTGCGCGTGGGCGATCCGGGCCAGGTCGAGGGCAACGTCGTGTTCTCGTTCCTCGACGTGTTCGAGCCGGACAGCGTCAAGCTCGACGAGTTGAAGGCGCACTACCGCCGCGGCGGCCTGGGCGACAGCGTGCTGAAGAAGATGCTCAACGAGCGGCTGCAGGAAGTGCTGGCGCCGATTCGCAGCGAGCGCGAGCGGCTAGCCAGGGATCGCGGCGAGATGCTCAACGTCATCAAACGCGGCACCGACAAGGCGCGCGAAGCGGCAGCGCAGACGCTGTCGGAAGTGAAAGCGGCGCTCGGGTTGAATTACTTCGGTTGAGTGCGCAACGAACTGCTAGGCGCGGCGCTTGCGGCTCCGCAACCGCACGCGCGAATGTGGCCGCGGTTCGGTTTCGATATCGTCGGGACCGTGCGGCATGTACCCACCTTCCGCGCGCACCTTGTGAAACCCTTCGCCATTCGGTGTGTGCTTGAGTCTGTACCAGATCAGCCCGACAGCGACGAGCAAGGTCAGATACAGGATGAAGATCACTAGCTTGATCGTATCGGTGTCCATTGATCGGCCCTTTCGGATATTTGATTCTTAGCAACGAATAGTAGCAAAGTCAAGGGTGCACGTCTACGGTGTTGCTATTTTACAACAAGTTATTATTGCACTTCCAACCCTTTCTCATGACCACACCACCGACCAGCCCCAGCTTTCTCGCCGGTGACGATCCCGGCGTCTACCGCACCTTGCTCGAATCGACCCGCGCGATTCCTTGGCGAATCGAATGGGCCACGATGCGCTTCACCTACATCGGCCCGCAGATTGAAGAGCTGCTCGGCTGGAGCCCGTCCAGCTGGCTGTCCGTCAACGATTGGGCCGACCGCATCCATGAAGAAGACCGCCAGAAAACGGTCGATTTCTGCGTTGCGCAATCGCAGCAAGGCGTCGACCACGAGGCCGACTACCGCGCCCTGACGCGCGATGGCGACCATGTCTGGATCCGCGACGTCGTCCATGTGGTGCGTGGCAAGGATGGCAGCGTCGATTCGCTGGTCGGCTTCATGTTCGACATTACCGCGCGCAAGAACAACGAAGACAAGATCCTGCAGTTGCAACGCGAACTGGAGGTGCTGTCGTACCGCGACAGCCTGACCAACGTGGCCAACCGCCGCATGTTCGACACGCTGTACCCGGTCGAGTGGGCAAAGGCGCGCGCCACCGCCGAGCCGCTGTCGATCGTGGTCATCGATATCGACTACTTCAAGCAGTACAACGACCATTACGGCCACATGGAGGGCGATGAGTGCCTGCGCCGCGTGGCCCAGGCGCTCGACGCAGGCGCGTCGCGTTCGCGCGACTTGTGCGCCCGCCTCGGCGGCGAAGAATTCGTGCTGCTGCTGCCAGCCACCGACGAGGAAGCGGCGCGCAACGTGGCCGAACGCTGCCGCAAGCTGCTCGGTCAAGGCGCCATTCCGCACGCACGTTCCGGCGTTGGCCGCCTGGTGACCGTCAGCATGGGGGTCGGCACCATCGTGCCCGGCAGCCAGGACGATCCCGGCGTATTCATGGACCGCATCGACCGGCGCCTGTACCAGGCCAAGTCCGCCGGACGCGACCGGGTCTGCGACGCCGAAGCCTGAAGATCGCGTTTCGCGCAGTTTCTTGGCAGGCAAATGTGTAATTACGCCAGTCTCTGGTGAACTGTCCAACGTCAACCGTGTCATGCCGGGCGCATATTTGTTTATCAAGTGCAATTCTTCGATGCCTTGCGGTAAGATCGAACGAAAAGCTGGCTTAACAAACAGAAACGTTCGGAGATGACAGGATGATGGTTTTAAGGCCGCTCAAGGCGCAGATCAATGCGCTCGCGACACAATTGCACACACAACTGCCGGGCGCCATCACGGTCGATCACGCGGCCACCGTCGCCATCAACGGCACGCCGACCCCGGTGCTTCGCAGCGGCACGACGATCCTGAACCTCGACTTCGCGCTGCCCGACGCGTTCCTGGGCAAAACCGGCGCCACCTCGACGTTCTTCGTCAGGATCGGGCAGGACTTCGTGCGCGTGACCACGTCGCTAAAGCGCCAGAACGGCGAACGCCCTCTGGGCACGCCGCTCGACCGCGCCCATCCCGGCTACAAGCAACTGCTGGCAGGCCGCTCGTATGTCGGCTACGCAACACTGTTCGGCAAGCAGTACATGACCCATTACGACCCGATTTTCGACAGCAGCGGCGCCGTGATCGGCGTGCTGTACGTTGGCATCGACGTTGGCAACCACCGGCAGATGGCCATTTCGCTCAAGCTGGCGCTGCTGGCGGTACTGGTGGCTGGCACTGCCGGCGCGGCCGGCATCTGGGGCTTGAGCGCGCACGCACCTGCGGCCGACATCACCGGGCTGCGCTGGCGCTACCTGCTCGGCCTGCTGGGCTCCCTGGTGGTGCTCGGCGCCGTCATCGACCAATGCATGCGGCGCCTGGTGACCCAGCCGTTAACCGTTGCCCGCGAGGCAGCCACGCAAATGGCATCGGGCGACCTTTCCGCGCAGATGCACGTGGCGCGCCGCGATGAGATCGGCCAGCTGATGCAGGCGATGAATAGCGTCAGCCAGGGCCTTGCCGACCTGGTCGGCAAGGTGCGCAACGGTTCCGACAGCATCACCATCGCCACCCGCGAGATCGCCTCCGGCAACGCCGACCTGGCCACGCGCACCGAAACCCAGGCGGCCTCGCTGGAAGAAATCGCCGCCAACGTGGAAACCATCGTGGCGGCAGGCCGCGCCAACGCCGAGCGCTCGGCCCACGTGACGACATTGTCGACGTCGGCCTCCGACGAGGCGGCGGCCGGCGGCAAGGCGGTCGCCGAGGTGGTGGGCAAGATGACGGCGATCCGCCAGGCATCGTCGAAGATCGCCGACATGATCGGCACCATCGAGGCCATCGCGTTCCAGACCAACCTGCTGGCCCTTAACGCCGCGGTCGAAGCGGCGCGCGCCGGCGAACACGGCCGCGGCTTCGCGGTGGTGGCATCCGAGGTGCGCGCGCTGGCGCAGCGCAGCGCCACGGCCGCGCGCGATATCGGCGCCGTCATCGGCGTGTCGGTCGCCGAGGTCGACGGCGGCAGCAAGCTGGCCGACCAGGCCGGCGCCGCGATGACGAGCTTGCTTAACTCGGTCAGCAGCGTGGCCGGCATCATGGCCGAAATGAGCGGCGACAGCCGCAGCCAGAGCCTCGTCATCGACGAACTGAATCAGTCGATCGGCAATCTCGACGACATGACCCAGCAGAACGCCGCGCTGGTCGAGGAAGCGGCCGCGGCGGCCGAGAACGTGCACCGCCGCGCCGATGAGCTATCGACCGTGGTTCAGGTGTTCAAGCTGAGCCGCTGAGTTATTTACTGAGCGCGGCGCGCCTTATAACGCGCCGTTCAGGTCGTGGCCTCATGACTGTGGCAAACCACTTCGATGTTATGCTCGTCAGGGCCAATGAGGAAAGCGGCATAATGGTTCGCGTGGAATTGCGGACGCAGGCCAGGGGCGCCATTGTCCTGGCCGCCCGCCTCTAGCACCGCGCGATAGAATGCGTCGACTTGCTGGCGAGTGTCGGCGACAAACGCCAAGTGCAGGTGCGCCGGCTTCTCGTCGGTTTGGAACAGACACAATGAACTCTTGCCGTCCTGGCTAGCGGGTAAAGTTCTTGATGAACTCGAAAACCATTCGACGACCTGGCATCACCGGCGCTCCGCAGCTAAAGCGCTAGAAGCATGCGCCAACGTCATACATGATGCACAAGGCGCCGAGCGGTTGATATCCTTGGCCAATGGGTTTAAGGGCTTTCACGAGGCCCAATGCGTCCCCATCTGATGATATCCCTGCGCTACAACGGAACCGACATGCGATTTTTTCTACGCGCCCTCGTGGTTGCCGTCGTGCTGACGGTGGGCTACATTTTTCTGGAGCCGACCATCGACCGGGCGCTGTACACGATGCGCCTAGCCGCGATGCCCAAGCCGGAGGCACTGCCGGTGCCGGTCGAAGGCGTAAAAACGCGCGCGCTTCGCGACACCTGGAACGGCGCCCGCAGTGAAGGTCGCAAGCACCAGGGCATCGACATTTTCGCCAAGCGCGGCACCCTCGTGATATCGAGTACCGAAGGCATCGTCATGCAGGTCGGTACCAACCGGCTTGGCGGTCTGGTGGTGTGGGTCATGGGTCCGGGCCGCCAGCGTCATTACTACGCCCACCTCGATGGCTATGCGGAAGACGTGGAAGTCGGCATGCGCATCGAGGCTGGCCGGGTGCTGGGTTACGTTGGCGACACTGGCAATGCAAAGGGCACGCTGCCGCACCTGCACTACGGCGTGTACGACATTGGCGGTGCGATTAATCCATTTCCGCTGCTGCGCGCGAATTCGGTTGCAGTTACAGCAACGGATAGGGAACAGTCCAAGAGTTTAGCCGGTGCGTGTCTGAAGCGGCGCTAGGCCGAAAGAACCCACGCGGCCCCGTCCCAAGCACCAATTTCATCTAATGCGGTTTGGCTTCCGCCTCGCTCAGGTTGCGCAACACATACTGCGTCATGCTGTTTGCCAGCTCGTGCTCGCCGACAAACACCTTCCCCGCGTGCTCGCCGCGCAGCAGCTCAGCCTCATTTTCGCTATGCGTGCGCAGCACCGTCTTGATTGCCGGATTGAGCGCGCGCGCCGTCTCGATCATCGCGCGCACGCGAAACGTGTCCGGCGTGGCCACCACCAGCATTGAGGCGCGCGCGATGTGCGCCTCGATCAGCACCGCCGGCTCGCCGGCATCGCCCGCCACTGCCGGAATGCCCTGCTTGCGCAGTTCCTCGACCAGCTCGCGGTTGTGCTCGGCCACGACGAAGTGCACGCCCTGGTTGGTCAGGGCGTGCGCGATGCGCCGGCCGACGCGGCCGTAGCCGACCAGCACCACCTGTCCGCTCAGCTTGGCGTGATCGGTGCTCATCGGCAGCTCGGCGAGCGGGTCTTCGGCGCGTTCCATGCACCGCGCCAGCTCGGACTTGGAGCGGATCCACTTTTGCAGCGGCTCGACGGCCTTGAACAGCAGCGGATTGACGGCGATCGAAATGATAGCGCCGGCCAGGATCAGGCTTTGCCCTTCGGCCGGCAGCAGCTTGAGCTGCATGCCCATGGCGGCCAGGATAAACGAGAATTCGCCGATCTGCGCCAGGCTCGCCGACACCGTCAGCGCCGTGTTCAGCGGGTAGCGCAGCATCAGCACCAGGGCGAACGCGGCGAGCGACTTGCCGAAGATGATGACGGCCACCACTGCCAGCAGCTGCAGCGGGCTTTCCAGAATGACCATTGGATCGAACAGCATGCCGACCGAGACGAAGAACAGCACGGAAAACGCATCGCGCAGCGGCAGCGATTCTTCGGCGGCGCGGTGGCTCAGCTCGGACTCGCGCAGCACCATGCCGGCGAAGAAGGCACCCAGCGCGAACGACACGCCGAAGATTTCGGACGAGCCGTATGCGATGCCGACCGCCGCGGCGATCACGCACAGCGTGAACATTTCGCGCGAGCCGGTCTTGGCCACGTGCCACAGCAGCCACGGAAACAGCTTGCGGCCGACGAGCAGCATCAAGGCGACGAAAGCGCCGACCTGGCCGAACGTGATCGCCAGCGTCTGCCACAGCGGCCGGTTGGTCTCGGCGCCGGCGCCGCCGAGCGAACCGGCCACTGCCGGCAACAACACCAGCACCAGCACGGTGACCAGGTCTTCCACCACCAGCCAGCCGACCGCGATGCGCCCGTTCAACGAATCGAGAATGCCGCGATCTTCCAACGCGCGCAGCAACACGACGGTGCTGGCCACCGACAACGCCAGGCCGAACACCAGGCCGGCGCCCAGGCTCCAGCCCCACCAATGCGCCAGCCCGACACCCATCACCGTTGCCACCGCAATCTGCAACACCGCCCCGGGCAGCGCGACGCGCTTCACCTCCACCAGGTCCTTGATGGAAAAATGCAATCCGACGCCGAACATCAGCAACATGACGCCAATTTCGGCCAGCTGGGCCGCGATGGCCGCATCGGCAACGAAGCCCGGCGTGGCCGGCCCGATCAGCACGCCGGCGGCCAGGTAGCCGACCAGTGCGGGCAGGCGCAGCTTCAGCGCGAGCATGCCGAACAGCAGGCCGAAACCCAGGGCGGCAGCAAAAGTGGTGATCAAGCTGATGTTATGGGGCATGCTGGAGGTGTCCTCCGAGTGAATTATCGTTGAGTCAAGTCCCTGATTTTATAAGGATTTCACCGTAACCGTTGAAGTCTGGCAAGGATTAGCCCGGCGGCTCAACTTTTCCATTGCCGAAACAAAACAGATGGTTATAACGCGACGCAATTAATTTAATACCCTCCATACCAAGGCGCATATGGCAGACCAGGAAATAGCACAGCACACCAAATTTGGGGGAATCTGACCGCCGCGCATCGCTTCCGACACCAGGCGCCCGCGACGCTGCTGGAAATTTTCAATATCGTCTTCGCAGTAAGCCTGAGCATCTGGCTGCACTCGGTCGGCGAGCACCGGCACGAGCAAACGACGGTCAAAACCTTCCTGCTCGGCCTGAAGCGCGACATCAGAGCGACCAGGCGCAGATCAATCAGATCGTCGCATTTCACCGGGCGTCGGACCAGCGTTACGCCTACCTGGCGGTGCGCGCCCCGAAAGAACCGCCGGACGGCGAAAAGTTCAACGAAGCCTACAGCTACCTGCCGTTGAACAACTTCCTGGCGCCGCCACCTCCGCCGCCGGCAAGCGACACCTGCGGCTGATCGCGACGCATCCCAAGGTCCACAAGCGTTTCCAGAGCATCGTCGATGGCGGCAATGCCATCATCAAGGACATCGACCTGGCGTATCCAGACCAGGCCCCGCCGTTATAGCAATTCGTCGACTATGTCGTTATAGCGTCGTGTGACGGCGGTCACGAATTGCACACCCTCGCAACGCGAGGCTTGACAAGGCGGCGCCGTGTCCCTTACAGTAAGTCCATGTCTTTCCCCTTGCATCTGTCCACTTCCCTACCGCTCGCTAGCGCACGATCGCTAGCGACGCTACTAGCTGCACGCGCGTAATCCACCCGCAGTGCGCCGCCCGGCAACCCGCCCAGGCGTTGGTAATACCCAGGAAAGTTAGGCCCACGATGTTTTCTACCGCTCAATCCGCAATGTTCGCCATGCCGACCCCGCCATCGATGGCCGGCGGTGCTGCCGCGCTTGCGCTACTGCTGCTATCGCTACCGACCGGTTGCCTGGCCTAGCGAAACGTGGCCGCCCGGCAACCCGCAGCCACACCGTGCCGACCCCGGCCATTTCCCATTCGAATCAGGAGCACCCCATGATGTTGCAGAATCCAGCCGCCAAATACCGCGCTTTCCCGCCCGTCCAATTGCTTGACCGCACCTGGCCGGACCGCGCCATTACTCACCCGCCAATCTGGATGAGCACCGACCTGCGCGACGGCAACCAGGCGCTGATCGAGCCGATGAGCCCGGAAAAGAAGCTGCGTTTCTTCGAGACGCTGGTCAAGATCGGCGTCAAGGAAATCGAAGTCGGCTTCCCGTCGGCGTCGCAGACCGACTTCGACTTCGTCCGCAAGCTCGTCGATGAAAACCGCATCCCGGACGACGTCACCATCATCGTGCTGACCCAGTCGCGCGACGAACTGATCCGCCGCACGGTGGAGTCGGCGGTCGGCGCCAAGCGCGCCATCGTGCACCTCTACAACTCCGTGGCGCCGGTGTTCCGCCGTGTCGTGTTCAACATGACGCGCGAGGAGATCATCCAGATCGCCGTCACCGGCACCGCGCTCGTCAAGGATCTGGTCAAGCAACACCCGCAAACGGACTGGGGTTTCGAATATTCGCCGGAGTCGTTCTCGACCACCGAGCTCGATTTTTCGCGCGACATCTGCGACGCCGTCAGTGCCGTCTGGCAGCCGACGCCAGGCAACAAGATGATCTTCAACCTGCCCTCCACCGTCGAGTGCAGCACGCCGAACGTGTATGCCGACCAGATCGAGTGGATGTGCCGCAACCTCGCGCGGCGCGATTCGCTGGTCATCAGCGTGCATCCGCACAATGACCGCGGCACCGCGATCGCTTCGGCCGAGCTGGCCGTGATGGCCGGCGCCGACCGCGTCGAAGGCTGCCTGTTCGGCAACGGCGAGCGCACCGGCAACGTCGACCTCGTCACCTTGGCGATGAACCTGTACACCCAGGGCGTGCACCCGGGCCTGGATTTCTCCGACATCGACGCGGTGCGCCAGGTCGTCGAGGAATGCAACCAGTTGCCTGTGCACCCGCGTCATCCGTATGCCGGAGACCTGGTGTTTACGGCGTTTTCCGGCTCGCACCAGGACGCGATCAAGAAGGGTTTTGCCAAGCAGAAGGCCGATGAAATCTGGGAAGTGCCGTACCTGCCGATCGACCCGGCCGACCTCGGCCGCAGCTACGACGCCGTGATTCGCGTCAACAGCCAGTCCGGCAAGGGCGGCATGGCGTACCTGCTCGAGCAGGAATTCGGCTTGCAGTTGCCGCGCCGCTTGCAAATCGAGTTCAGCCGCGCGGTGCAGGCGGTGGCCGACGCCAGCGGACGCGAGATCGCCGCGCGCGACATCCACGACATTTTCTGCCGCGAGTATTTCGACCAGGTCACGCCGTATGCCTACGGCTCGCACAAGATGGTCGAGGACACCAGCAGCGACGAGCCGGTGCAGATCGACATCGCCCTGACCCACCGCCAGCAGCGGATGCAGCTGCAAGGCGGCGGTAACGGCCCGATCGACGCGTTCGTCAATGCGCTCGGGCTCGATATCAAGCTGATGGATTATCACGAGCACTCGATCGGCTCGGGCGCGAACGCGCGCGCGGCCTGCTATGTCGAGCTGCGCCTGGCCAACGGGCCGACCCTGTTTGGCGCCGGCATCGACAGCAACATCGTCACGGCGTCGTTCAAGGCGGTGCTCAGCGCGGTGAACCGTCAGTTGGCATTGGTCAAGAGCGAACCGGTATCGGCTGTCGTGGCATAGCGACTCACTCGCCGACCAACCCCAATCGGGGTCAGACCTGGGTCTGACCCCGATGCCATTGCGCCAGTTGCATAATCCCCCCTACAAACCTTGCAACGCCAATTCCACTACAATCGACCCCATCGATAAATTGGCAAGGAAGCGCATGCAAGCGGTAATCTCAGTCCAGAAACTCTCGAAAACCTATGCGGGCGGCTACCGCGCCCTCAAATCGGTCGACCTCGAGATCCGCCGCGGCGAAATCTTCGCCCTGCTCGGCCCGAACGGCGCCGGCAAGACCACGCTGATCAACGCCATCTGCGGCATCGTCAATCCCACCAGCGGCACCATCCTTGCCGACGGCCACGACGTCGTCAAGGACTACCGCGCCGCGCGCGCCAAGATCGGCTTGGTACCGCAGGAACTGGCCACCGACGCCTTTGAAAGCGTGTGGGCGACGGTGAGCCTGTCGCGCGGCATCTTCGGCAAGCCGCCAAATCCGGCACACATCGAAAAACTGCTGCGCCAGCTGTCGCTGTGGGACAAGAAAGACGCCCGCATCATGGCGCTGTCGGGCGGCATGAAGCGGCGCGTGATGATCGCCAAGGCGCTGTCGCACGAGCCGCAAATCCTGTTCCTCGATGAACCAACCGCCGGCGTCGATGTCGTGCTGCGGCGCGACATGTGGGACATGGTACGCGGCTTGCGCGACCAGGGCGTGACGATCATCCTGACCACCCACTACATCGAGGAAGCCGAAGAGATGGCCGACCGCATCGGCGTCATCCGCAAGGGTGAGATCATCCTGGTCGAGGACAAGTCGGCGCTGATGGAAAAGCTCGGCAAGAAGCAACTGACCTTGCACCTGCAACACCCACTGGCGGCGATTCCGCCGGCGCTGGCCGGCATGCCGCTGGCGCTGTCGGCCGACGGCACCGAGTTGGTCTACACCTTCGACGCCCAGAGCGAGCAGACCGGCATCGCCGACCTGCTGCGCCGGCTCGGCGAGCACGGCATCGACTTCAAGGACTTGCAGTCGAGCCAGAGCTCGCTCGAGGACATCTTCGTCAACCTGGTAGGGTAAGCAGACATGAACTTTTACGCAATCCGCTCCCTGTACATGTTCGAGATGGCGCGCACCTGGCGCACGCTGATGCAAAGCATTGCCTCGCCGGTGATTTCGACGTCGCTGTATTTTGTCGTGTTTGGCGCCGCGATCGGCTCGCGCATGGTGCAGGTCGACGGCGTGCCGTACGGCGCCTTCATCGTGCCAGGCCTCATCATGATGTCCCTGATGACGCAGAGCGTGGCCAACGCCTCGTTCGGCATCTACATGCCGAAGTTTTCCGGCACCGTCTACGAGATCTTGTCGGCGCCCATTTCCGCCACCGAGATCGTGCTCGGCTATGTGGGCGCGGCTGCCAGCAAGTCGGTGATCCTCGGCCTGCTGATTTTGCTGACGGCGCGCCTGTTCGTGCCGTTCGAAATCGTCCATCCGGTGTGGATGCTGGTGTTCCTGGTGCTGACCTCGGTCGCCTTCAGCATGCTCGGTTTCATCATCGGCATCTGGGCTGACGGCTTCGAAAAGATCCAGATCGTGCCGATGCTCATCATCACACCGCTGTCCTTTCTCGGCGGCAGTTTCTATTCGCTGAGCATGTTGCCGCCGTTCTGGCAAAAGGTCGCGCTGTTCAACCCCGTGGTGTACCTGATCAGCGGTTTTCGCTGGAGCTTCTACGGCGTCTCCGACGTCAGCGTCGCGCTCAGCGCCACCGTGGCGATCGCCCTGCTGGCCGTTTGCATGGGCCTGATCTGGTGGATCTTCAAAACCGGCTACCGCCTGCGCGCTTAAAGGGGTCTGACGGGGACGCCGAGTCCCGCTGTTTCGGTCAGACCCGGGTTTTAGCCGGCGTCCGCACAACGGGCTCCGGCGCTTCACCTAAAGATTTTCATGAGCCTCTCCCCAGCCATAAACCCACCCCCCGCCGCACCAGTCACCGTCATGCGCATCCTTGGCGCAGTCGCCTTCGTGCACCTGCTCAACGACCTGATCCAGGCAGTGCTGCCGGCCATCTACCCGATGCTCAAGGAGCAGTTCAGCCTGACCTTCACCCAGGTCGGCCTGATCACGCTGACGTTCCAGTGCACCGCGTCGCTGCTGCAACCGTGGATCGGCCTGTACACCGACCGTCGTCCGATCCCGTTCCTGCTGCCGATCGGCATGTGCTTCACCTTGCTAGGCGTGCTGATGCTGGCGGTGGTCGACACCTTCCCTACCCTGTTGATGGCCGCGGCGCTGATCGGCATCGGCTCGTCGGCCTTCCACCCTGAGGCGTCGCGCGTGGCGCGCATGGCGTCCGGTACGCGCTACGGTTTTGCGCAGTCGCTGTTCCAGGTCGGCGGCAATGCCGGCAGCGCGCTCGGCCCGCTGCTGGCGGCCGCCATCGTCGTCGGCCGTGGCCAAGGCAATATCGCCTGGTTCGCGCTGGTGGCGGTACTGGCGATCAGCGTGCTGTATGGCGTTTCCCGCTGGTACAAGAATCACCTGCTGACGTTCCAGCGCAAGACCGGCGCCGGCCATGGACCTCAGCTCTCGCGCAAGCAAATTATCCGCGCGCTCGTGGTGCTGGCATTCCTCGTATTCTCGAAGTACCTGTACATGTCGAGCCTGACCAGCTATTACACGTTCTACCTGATCGAGAAATTTTCGCTGCCGGTTGCCAGCGCGCAGATATACCTGTTCCTGTTCCTTGCCGCGGTGGCGGCCGGCACCTTCCTCGGCGGGCCGATCGGCGACCGCATCGGGCGCAAGCGCGTCATCTGGCTTTCAATCCTGGGCGCTGCGCCGTTCACCCTGGCGTTGCCGTATGCCAACTTGTTCTGGACCGCGGCACTGACCGTGATCATCGGCTTCGTGATCTCTTCGGCCTTCTCGGCGATCGTGGTGTTTGCGCAAGAACTGGTGCCCGGCAACGTGGGCATGATCGCCGGCATCTTCTTCGGCCTGATGTTCGGCATCAGCGGCATTGGCGCTGCGGCGATGGGGAAAATGGCGGACGTCTACGGCATCGCCTTCGTCTACCAGATCTGTTCTTTCCTGCCGCTGCTGGGCATGCTGACTGTCCTGTTGCCCAATATCGAGCGAAGCAGGAAGTAAGGACTCAGGACGGTGATGCCGCGTCCGCTGTTGCATCCCCTTCGGAAATCTCTGGAATCCCGTCCCAATCCTCCAGTACCCAGTCCGCCATCGCGGTCAGGTTCTCCGTCACCACCGTGGGCGTCGCGCCCAGCACGTCGAAGGCGCCGAGCGTGCGCTTGACCCAGCACGTCGGATAGCCGAACAGGCTGGCGCCGCTGGCATCCCAGCCGTTGGCCGAGACGAACAAAATGTGCTCGCGCGAATGCCCCATGCGCCGCTCGGCCAGTTCGTACACTTTCGGATGCGGCTTGAACACCTGCACATCCTCCACGCTGATCAGCTCGTCGAAGGCCCAGCCCATGCTCGAATTGTTCACCACCTGGGCGATCGACTTGTGCGATCCGTTCGAGATAATTCCCAAAGGGATGCCAGCATCTTTCAGGCGGTGCAGCGTCGCCGGCATTTCCTCGTGCGGCAGCAACTGCAAATACAGGTCGCCCAGTACGCGCGCCATGTCTTCTTCCAATGTCAAGCCCAGCGCGGTACAGGTGAAGCGCAGCGCGTCGTCGGTCAGCGCTTCGAAGTTGACGTAGCGGTCCATCAGGCTGCGCAACCACGTGTATTCGAGCTGCTTCTGGCGCCACAACTGAGAGATCGCGGCGCCCTTGCCGGGAAACGCCTGGTCGCAAATGCCGGCGACGGAATGGACATCGTACAAAGTACCGTACAGGTCGAAGACAATGCCGCGGAAGGGTTTCATGGCTACTTTGCTAAGTGGAATCAGTGGCGACTTTAACATCACCGCCGCCGAGCGCGCGCACAAACCGTTCAGCCATAAAAAAAAGCCCGCCGAAGCGAGCTCTGTTCCAATGTATTACCAATGCTTTAATCGTGTCTCAGGCGCCCATGCTATCTGCGTGGTGCGTTGATATGTAAATCGACCAACGTATTCGGAATTACAAACCCAGTCTTTTGCGACTATCTACGAATCACAGCATTACACGTGCCGTTATCGAGGCGCAGCGCCTGGGCAGTGGTGCAGATCGCGAACGAACTGCAGCACACAGCGAAGTGTACCACCACTTTGTGCGCCGCAGCAAATTATTTTTCGGGATAGGTCTGCATCGGCTTTGGCTCCTCGTCCATCCGGTCCTTCCCTGCCCGCTCGTATTCGGAGATCACCTGCGCGCCGAGCAGCAGCAGCGTGGCGCCAATTTCCAGGCTGAACATGACGACGATTGCCGTCGTCATCGAGCCGTACACCACGTTCACCTGCGACAAGGTGGAGAAATACCAGACCAGCACGCGCCGCGCCAGCTCCCACAGCAGCGCCGCGGTGACACCGCCGATCAGCGCGTGCGACAACGACAGCCGGCCTACCGGCATCACCATGTAGATCGACGTGAGCACGAGGATCTCGCCGCCCAGCCCCAGCAGGTACAGCAACGCGCCGGACACGCCGCCGAGCGACCAGTTGTAGCCGAACAGGCGCACGCTCTCCTGCCCCATCACCTGCAGGCTGCCGGCCACCAGGGTGACGAGCATGATGCCGGCGCCGAGCGCGACGATGTAGCAGTAAGGCAGCACCGCCGACACCATGAAGTGGCGGCGCCGGATCGCCACCCGGTGGACAAAGATCACGCTCATCGCGTTTTCCAGCACCGTGAAGGCGAGCGAACTGAAAAACAGCATGGTGCCGCCCAGCACCCAGGTAATCAGGTTGCGGTTCTCGAGAAAGTGCGCCACCTCGGCGGTGATCGACGCCGACTGCCCCGGCACCAGGTACTCGAGATAGCGGCGCAGCGTGACGAGGAGTTCAGCCTGGTCGATGAAGTGCGACAGCGCCACCACCACCAGCATCAGGAACGGCACGATCGACAGCAAGGCGTAATACGCCACCGCGCCGGCCAGCAGCAGACCCTGGTTGGCGCGGAAGCCCTTCAGGACCTGCCACGCGAACGCAAGCGGATGAGCGAGGATATAGGCGTTGGCGCGGCGGTTGAGAATTTCGATCTGCGGCAGGTGGACGGTCATTATTTAGCGAGTCGGATGCCGGTGAATTGCCAGCGTGCGCCGGCGGGGAAAAAGTTTCGATAGCTCGCGCGCGCGTGGCCCGGCGGCGTTGCCGAAGAGGAACCACGCAGCACGTACTGGTTGAGCATGAACTTGCCATTGTATTCCCCCAGCGCGCCAGGGGCCGTCGCGTAGCCTGGATAGGGGGCGTAACTGCTGCTGGTCCATTGCCAGCAATGGCCGAACATCTGATGCAGCCCGCTGTCGGCGGCGCGCCCGGCCAGCTCCCATTCCGCTTCCGTGGGCAGGCGTGCGCCGCGCCAGTGGGCGTAGGCGTTCGCTTCGTACAGCGACAGGTGCACCGCCGGCAGGTCGGGTGCGAGCGGTACCATGCCGTGCAGCGTGAATTCCTGCCACGATCCGTGCGCGTCGCGCCGCCAGTACAAAGGATGGGCCAGCGACAGCGCGCACACCTGGTCCCAGCCTTCGGACAGCCACAAGGCCGGGTCGCGGTAGCCGCCGGCGTCGATGAATTCGAGGTATTCGCCGTTGGTCACCAGGCGCGCCGCCAGCGCGAACGGCTGCACGAACTGGCGGTGGCGCGGCAGCTCGTTGTCGAAGCAGAAGCCGTCGCCTTCGTGGCCGATCTCGGTCAGTGCGCCGCCAACGTCGACCCAGCCGGCGGCCGGCGGCACAGCGGGCGCCGGCGGCGGCGCCGAAGAATACGCCGGATACAGCACGCTTTGCGCCAGCATGTGCTTGACGTCGGTGAGGATCAGCTCCTGGTGCTGCTGCTCGTGCTGCAGGCCCAGTTCAATGAGCGTGGCCAGCGCCTCGTTGTCGGCACGGTCGGCCAGCAGGCGGGCGATGCGCTGGTCGACGTTGGCGCGGTAGGCGCGCACTTCGTCGAGCGACGGGCGCGTGAGCAGGCCGCGCTGGGCGCGCGGATGGCGTTCGCCAATACCGTTGTAGTAGGAGTTGAACAGCACCCGGAAGGCCGGATGGAATGGCGCGAACTGCGTCTCCATCGGCTCGAGGATGAAGGTCTCGAAAAACCAGGTGGTATGCGCCAGGTGCCACTTGACGGGACTGGCGTCGGGCATCGACTGGGCGCCGCAATCTTCACTCGACAACGGCTCGGCCAGCATCAGTGAGCGTTTGCGCACGCTGTCGTAGTGACGGCGCCAGGTGAACTCGTTGGTCGGCTTCATCGCGGCCTGCGCTTCAGTTGGCAATTGCGCGCGCGTGGATCACCGCGAACCAGCCGGCGGCGTCGGTCCACACCCGGGTGGCCTGGAAGCCGCCCTGCTCGAGCAGCCCGACCGCATCGCTCTGGCGGTACTTGTAGCTGTTCTCGGTGTGGATCCGCTCGCCGCGCGCGAACGCACGTTCGCCGCCGTGCCAGCGCACCGACAGCGCCTCGCGCGCTTCGAGGTGCATTTCGATGCGCTGCTCGGCGCTGTTGTAGGCGCCGCTGTGGCGCCACTGCCGCACGTCGAAGTCGGCGCCGGCCAGGTGGTTCACGTGGCGCAGCATGTTCAGGTTGAACGCGGCGGTTACGCCAAGCGCGTCGTCGTAGGCCGCGTCCAGGGTTGCGCTGTCCTTGACCAGGTCGATGCCGATCAGCAGGCCGCCATCGTCGTCGCATTCGGCGCGCGCGCGGCGCAGGAAGGCGCGCGCCTGCTCGGGCGCGAAATTGCCGATCGACGAACCGGGGTAAAAGAACAGCCGCTTTTGCTGGCGCACGGTGTCGGGCAGTTCGAGTGCGGTGGAAAAATCGAGACCGAGGCCGGTCATTTCAATATGCGGGAAGCGCTGCTGCAGGCGCTCGATCGACGCGCGCAAAAAGCCGGCTGAAATGTCGATCGCCACGTACTGCGCCGGATGCAGCAGCGGGAACAGGCGCGCGGCCTTGGCGCAGTTGCCGGCGCCAAGGTCGATCAAGGTGGCGCCGGCGCCGATCGCGCGCGCCATCTCGGCGCCATGGCGATCGAAGATGGTCGCCTCGGTGCGGGTCGGATAATATTCCGGCAGTTCGCAGATCGCTTCGAACAGGCGCGAGCCGAGTGCGTCGTACAAGAATTTGGGCGAGATGGAGGCGCTAGTGGCGCGCAGGCCGGCATCGAGTTCGGCTAGTACAGCCGCGCTGGCGTGGGGGTGTTTCGGTTCGGTCAGGCATGACGTCGACATGGTTTTTCATTCGCGCGCGCGGGAGGCGCATTATTCGAGCTGTCTGAATGGGATGGCTTTGTTTTTGTTATGATATCTGAATATCCAATTTTTCAGCGCCAGCGAAGTGTTCAGCGTGGTGCGTGAATCCTGTTAACTTTCCAATCAAAGGCTGTATGCGCCCCTTCTCACCGCTTGGCATGTTCAAAACGATTGTCGGCGCCACCGCCACCACCGCCGCTGTCCTGATGTTCGCCGCGACCACCGCTGCCGCCCAGAATACGCCTGGCGTGCTGCGCGTGTCGGCCATCCCGGACGAAGCGCCAACTGAACTGCAGCGCAAATTCAAGCCGCTCGGCGATTACCTCGGCAAGGCGACCGGCCTGAAAGTCGAATTCACGCCCGTCACCGACTACGCCGCGTCGGTCGAAGGCCTGATCACCAGGAAGATCGACATGGTCTGGTTTGGCGGCTTTACCTTCGTGCAGGCCAACGTGCGCAGCAAAGGCCAGGTCACTCCGCTGGTGCAGCGCGCCGAAGACGAAAAGTTCCGCTCGGTGTTCATCACCACCAACAAGGACATCAACAAGCTGGAAGACCTGAAGGGCAAGACGCTGTCGTTCGGCTCCGAGTCGTCGACGTCGGGCCACCTGATGCCGCGCTCGTTCCTGCTAGGCGCCAAGATCGATCCGGACACCGACCTGAAACGCATCGCCTTCTCCGGCGCGCACGACGCCACGGTGGCAGCGGTCGCCGGCGGCAAGGTCGACGCCGGCGCGCTGAATATCTCGGTGTGGGAAAAGCTGATCGCCGAAAAGAAGGTCGACCCCGCCGTCGTGCGCGTGTTTTACACGACGCCTGGCTACTTCGACTACAACTGGAGCGTGCGCTCGGACATGAACCCGGCGCTCAAGAAGAAGATCGCCGATGCCTTCCTGGCACTCGACAAGTCCACGCCTGAAGGCAAGGAAATCCTCGAACTGCAGCGCGCCAGCAAGTTCATCCCGACCAAGGTTGGCAACTACGCCGACATCGAAAAGGCCGCTCAAAGCGCAGGTCTGCTGAAAGAAGGCAAATAAGCACGGCCATGACGTATCAGCTCGACAAACTGACGGTGCGCCACCAGGCTTCCGGTGGCGGCGCGCCCGCACTGCACGACATCGACCTGGTCGTCGCGCAAGGCGAGCAGCTTGCCATCATCGGCCCGTCGGGCGCCGGCAAGACCACTTTGCTGGCCACGCTGGCACTGGCGCAGCGCCCGTCCGGCGGCGTGTTCCGCGCCTTCGGCCAGGATCCGTGGGCGCTGCCGGACGCGCAGCGCCACCTGCTGCGCGCGCGCCAGTGCCTGGCGCCGCAAACGCCGCCGCTGCCGCCGCGCCAGCGCGTGGTGACGGCGGTGCTGGCGGCGCGTCTGCCGCAATGGACGCTGTGGCAGGCGCTGGTGTCGCTGGTAAAACCGGCCAATCCGCAGGCGGCCTACGGCGCGCTGCTGCGCTTTGGCCTGGGCGACAAGCTGTATGCGCGGGTCGACCGCCTGTCCGGCGGCGAGCGCCAGCGCTGCGGCCTGGCGCGCCTGCTGCTGTCGTCGGCGCAGGCGTTCCTGGTCGACGAGCCGCTGTCGGCGCTCGATCCGGCGCTGTCGCAGCTGACCTTGTCGACGTTGCAGCAGGAAGCTGCGACCCGCAACGCGACCCTCATTTGCAGTCTCCACCAGGTCGACATCGCGCGGGCGAACTTTGCCCGCATCGTCGGCCTGCGCGACGGGCGCATCGTGTTCGATCTGCCGCGCGAGCAGGTCACCGATGCCATCATCGATGCGCTGTACCAGAACGAATCGGTAACGCCGGTCGTGCCGGTGCTGCACGAAACGCCGGAACGGCTTGCCGTCGGCGCCTGCTTCTAGCAGCATGACGAGCACGCCCCGCATTCCGGCTGATCCGGCCTGGCGCACACGTGTCAGCGCCACCATCGTCGGCCTGGCGATCCTGTGGCCGGCGCTGGTGTTCAGCGAATTCAAGCCGTGGATCCTGTTCGACATGCAAAGCCTGACCGCGGCCGGCCGCTTCCTGTCCGACTTCCTCACGCCCGCCCATTCGCCCGAATTCTTGCTGATGGTGCTGCGCGAGACCTGGCAGACGGTGGCCATTGCCACCGCCGGCCTGACGCTCGCGCTGCTCGGCGCCATTCCAGCCACGTTGATCGTCACCGAACGGCTATCGATCTCGCGCCTGGGCAGCGGGCGCATGCGCCTTGGCGCGCGCCTGCTGCGGCAAAGCGTGCGCTGGATCCTGGTGCTGCTGCGCAGCGTGCCCGAGCTGGTATGGGCGCTGCTGTTCGTGCGCGTGGTCGGCCTTGGCCCCACCGCCGGCGTGCTGGCCATCGCCCTCACCTACTGCGGCATGCTCGGCAAGGTGTACGCCGAGATTCTCGAATCGTCCGACGCGCACGCCACCGACAGCCTGCTGGTCAACGGCAGCGGGCGCCTTCCCGCGCTGCTGTACGGCGCGCTGCCGGAATCGGCGTCGGAGCTGGTGTCGTACACGGTGTACCGCTGGGAGTGCGCGATCCGCGGCTCGGCGGTGATGGGCTTTGTCGGCGCCGGCGGGCTTGGCCAGCGCATGGACGAGTCGACCCGCATGATGGCCGGCGGAGAGGTGTCGACCATGCTGATCATGTTCGTCGTCCTGGTGGCGCTGGCCGACGTGGTATCGAAACTGCTGCGCCGGAGGTTAGGATGATGCCCGCCGCGCCGCCGCGCTCGATGTCCGGCTGGCTGCTGGTACTGGCCCTGGCGGCGCTGGTGGTTGCCAGCTTCGCCTCGCTGCCGCTGCAGCTGGCGGCGTTTTTCAGCGCCGACGCGCTTGCCACCACCACTGAATTCTTGCACGGCTTCGCGCCGCCCGAACTGGGCACGAAGTTTCTGCTCAAGTGCCTCGACGCGACCGCCGAGACGCTGTCGATGTCGGCGCTGGGCACCTTGCTGGCGGTGGTCGGCGGCCTGGCGCTGGCACTGCCGGCGGCCGGCCGCTTCGGCCGCGCGCCGCGCGCACTGACGCGCGCGGTGCTCAACGTGCTGCGCTCGATTCCCGAACTGGTGTGGGCGTCGCTGCTGCTGGTGGCCGCGGGCCTGGGCCCGTTCGCCGGCACGCTGGCGTTGGCCGCGCACACCAGCGGCGTGCTCGGACGGCTGTTTGCCGATGCGCTGGAAAACGCCGAACCGCTGCCGGAACAGACCTTGCGTACCAACGGCGCGTCGCCGATGGCGGCGTTCTTTTACGCGACCTTGCCGCAATCGCTGCCGCAGATGATGTCGTACACGCTGTACCGCTGGGAGAACAATATCCGCGCGGCGGCCGTGCTGGGCGTAGTCGGCGCCGGCGGGTTGGGCCAGATGCTCAAGTACCACCTGTCGCTGTTCCATATGCAGAATGCCGCCACCGTCGTGTTGTGCATGCTGCTGCTGGTGGCGATGGTCGACGCCATCAGCTTCGCCATGCGGCGCGCACTGACCCGATAGGACACCATGCTCGAACTGCGCAACCTGACCAAATCGTACAACGGCCGCACGGTGCTGCACGCGCTGTCGCACCAGTTCGCGGCCGGCGAATTCGTCGCCATCATGGGCGAATCCGGAGTCGGCAAATCGACGCTGCTCAACCTCGTCGCCGGCCTCGATGCACCCGACAGCGGCGCGGTGCTGGTCGACGGCCAGCCGATGTCGGCGCTCGACGACGACGCCGCCACCGGCTTGCGGCGCACCCGCATGGGCTTCATCTTCCAGGCGTTCCACGTGCTGCCGCACCTGACGTTGCTGCAAAACGTGGCGCTGCCGCTGCTGCTCAATCACGCGGGGGTGGCGCGCGCCGGCGAGATGCTGGCGGCGGTTGGCCTGGCCGGGCGCGGCGACGACTTCCCGCGCCAGCTGTCGGGCGGCGAAATGCAGCGCGTCGCCATCGCGCGCGCCCTGGTGCACCGCCCCGCGCTGGTACTGGCCGATGAACCGACCGGCAACCTCGACCCGGAAACCGCCGACGGCGTGCTCGCACTGCTGCGCGCCGAAATCAAGGCCAGTGGTGCTTCTGCCATCATGGTCACACATTCTCACGCCGCGGCCGCCCAGGCCGACAAAATCTTCGTGTTGACGCGCTCAGGGCTGAAACTGTCGCAAAAAGGCATCTAGCCGGTTATATTGTGAGAATATTTACCGTCGATGCGGCAATTACGGTGTCAACGTAGTATTATTTCAACTAATCTAATTTGCATACAATGTCACTAAAAGTAACAGATCGGGCCGAGATGGCGACACAATCGATCAGCCCCCAACCTCCGTGGAGGACCAGATGAACGTACGGCAAAAGAAACTCGAGATGATCGAGGCCATGAATCGCGCGCGGGCGCTCGAACCGTCGAGCTTCGTTCCGAACAAGCTGCTCGACACGCTGATCGAGAAGATGAACCTCAAGAATGACGCGGAGCTGTGCCGGGTGCTGGAAGTGCAGCCACCGATCGTCAGCAAGATCCGCCACCGCAAGCTCGCCGTTGGCGCCACCATCTTGCTGCGCATGCATGAAAAATCAGAGCTCAGCATCCGCGATCTGAAGGAACTGGCAAGCGCATCCATGCATTGACGGCGGCGCGCTGAATTTTTGGCGCCGCCGGCGAGAGCCGCGCGGCGTTGTCATTTGCGCCACGCATTATTGCAACATGCTCACACAAACCCACCCACGGCCCAGGACCTCTGCCTGCCACCACAGTTTCGATGACAGATAACCTATAAACCGTCGTGCCCACCACTGGCGAAGCCGACTTCCCGCGCAGGCGGGAACCCCTGCTGAGGGTGATCACAAATGATCGGCATAGGGGACGGCCGATGACCGTGCCCCTGCCACACCACCCGGCATGCGGGTCCGCACCGGGCGGTTCGAGAAGTTGAGGTTATGTGAGTCGAGGCATGCCGAGACTGTCAAAGTAAGACATTGTCAGCACAGAGTTAAGGGCAACACGGCTTCCGTGCCACCAGCGACGGCTCTGAGATGTTCCCATTCGGGCGACGCTCGCAGTGGCCCCAAGTTTTAACAGCGCGCGGTAGATCGCCGACGCCCTTCGCCATTGCTTGAGATGGATCGCTCTCATCCGATGTCGCATCCATTCGTCGAGCCTGCTCGCGATCCACGCACCTGGAAACGCCAAGCGCGCGCGTTAATCATGTTTTGCGCGGGCGGCCCGCGCGTTAGTCAGGTTTTGCGCGGGCGGCCGGTTTTCAGTTGCGGCAGGCTGGCCAGCACGTTCTGCAGCGTCGCCAGGTCGAGCTGGCTGATCAGCGCGACGCCAATCCGCAGCAACTCGCTCTTCTTGATATCGAAACCGGCCTTCAGGCACGACTTCTTCACCTGGCCGAGCACCTCGTATTCGTGTTCCGGCATGGTGAAGCTGTCGCGCACCAGGCGGGACTTGCGCGCTTTCTCCCTGACCTGCTCTTCCGGCACCGCCGCCTTGGCGGCCGCCTTGCGCGGCGCTTTCGGCTTGTCGGCGCTGGCCGGCGTGCTGCGCGCCGCAACCGGCGCGGCAGCTTGCTTCACCGCCGGTTTCGCTGCCGGTTTGGCTGCCGCTTTCGTCACTGGCGTCGCAACCGCCTTGACCGCAGTCTTGGCGGCCGGCTTCACTGCTGATTTCGCAGCCGCTGGCGCGGCCCGTTTGGCCGATGCGGCCTTGCTTGTGCTTGTTGTTTTTACAGCTGCGGGTTTGCGCATCGAATACTCCAAAATTAACAGGTTAAACAATATATACCATTAAAACCATTTGTGCGGTTCAGGCGCTCGCCCTGACGCTGAAGTCTACGCCCACCTCGTCCCACCACTCCTGCTCCTTTTCGATCCAGTAGGAGACGGTCGGATGGTGCGCCACCCAGTCGCGCTTGATATCGAGTTCGATCCGGTTTTTCATGCGCAGTTTGAGTTCGCCGAAATCGGCTTCGATGCGGGCATGCATCAGCAGGATCGCCAGCCGCAGCGCCAGCACCGCCTTGGCGAAGTCGGGTTCGGCCAGTGAATCGGCGATCTTGCGCAGGTTGCCCTTCTGGCCGACGATCAGCCTGGCCATCGCCTTCTGCTCGCGCGCGGTAAACCCCGGCAGGTCGGCGTTTTCGATCATGTAGGCGGCATGCTTGTGGTAACCGGTGTGCGACACCACCATCCCTATCTCGTGCAGCTGGGCGCTCCAGTACAGCAGCCTGGCGTAGGCGTCGCCGGCGGGTTTGAGCATGGCGTACAGCGCCGCCGATTCGTTGGCGACGCGGCTGGCGCGCGCCTGGTCGACGTGGAATTTCTCGCCCAGCAGCCGCACCGATTCCTCGCGCCGGTCGCGCTGCATCGAGCGCGCGTACAGATCCCACATGACGCCCATGCGCAGCCCCGCCTCGACCGGCACCAGCCGCTCGATGCCAAGTTCGGCCAGCAGCGCAATGAGGATCGCCAGGCCGCCGATGACGGTGGCGGCGCGGTCGGCCTTCAGGCCCGGCATGTCGATGCGGCTGACGTGGCCCAGTTCGATGAAGCGGCGCTTGACGGCGTCGAGCGCGGCCGGCGTGATGCCGTCGCCAAAGCCGTTGCGCTCGACGACTTCGCCGATCGCGCGGATCGTGCCGGACGAGCCGTAGGCGGTGCGCCAGTGCTGCGGATGATACGGCGGCGCGGCGTCCTCGAAGTGGCTGCGCGCCGACAGGATGGCCGCTTCGAACGAGCCGGCGTCGATGCGCCCGCCGATGAAGAACGACAGGCTTTGCTTGACGGTGCCGACGCTGAACGATTCGACCCGCTCGATTTCCAGTCCGCGACCGAGTATCAGTTCGGTCGAGCCGCCGCCGATGTCGAGCACCAGGCGCCGCTCGCCCGGGGTGGCCAGCGCGTTGGCCACGCCCATGTAGATCAGGCGGCCCTCTTCTTCGCCGGAGATGATTTCGATCGGGTAGCCGAGCGCCTGCTCGCAAGCAGGCAGGAAAGCGTCGGCGTTGCGGGCGACCCGCATGGCGGAGGTGGCGACCACGCGCACAGCGTCGAGCCGGTACAGCGCCAGCGCGGCGCGAAAGCTGCGCAGGCAGGCCAGCGCCGACTGCATCGCCGCCTCGGTCAGGTTACCACTGGCGTCGAGCCCGGCGGCAAGCCGGATCGGCTCGCGCATGCTTTTAACGACCCGGATCGCTTCGCCGTCGTGTTTGCCCACGTGCAGCCGAAAGCTGTTCGATCCCAGGTCTACCGCAGCATACATAGCTTCTTTCTCGTTGATTGTCATGTCGCTCCAGCGCCGAAAAAATCGTACCACAATAGCGCCGCGTTATTACACGCGAATGACATGCGGCGTCCGGCCGAGCAGCTAAGGCGCCGCGCTCACCGCTTGCGCTTTGACGACCCGGTTGCGCCCGCCCGCCTTGGCCGCCTGCAGCGCGTCGTCGGCGCGCCTGAACAGGCTGACGGTGGTGTCGTCGGCGCGGATGGTGGTCACGCCGAAGCTGGCGGTCATGCCGATCATCGCGCGCTCGCCCTTGACCGGGCTGGCCTCGATGGCGATGCGCATGCGCTCGGCCACCAGCGCCGCTTCCGGCAAGGCGGTGCGCGGCAGCAGGATGGCAAATTGAACGCCAACCATGCGGCCGAGCTGGTCGCTGTCGCGCATGTGGCGCTTGCATACCTCGACCACGGCGCGCAGCACGTTGTCGCCGGCCGGATGGCCGTAGCTGTCGTTGACGCGCTTGAACTGGTCGAGGTCGAACAGCACCAGCGCGGTCGGCAGGCCTGGCCGGCGCGCCAGCGACAGCCAGGGCGCCAGCGCGATGAAGAAGCCGCGCCGGTTCGGGCAATCGGTGAGCTTGTCGACCACCGCCAGGCGCTCGATGTCGGCCTGCACCTGCTCGCGCGTGAGCAGCAGGTAGCCGAAGCCGTTCCCCAGCATCAGCAGATAGAAGGCGGCCGAGGACCACAGCTGCAACATGGTGTTGCTGATCCAGCCCCAGCCGCCCGGCATGGTCAGCACCATCACGCCGCGCGCGGCCACCAGCAGCGCCAGCAGCGCGGTGGCGATGGCGACGAAGCGGCGCAGCATCGTCGCGTCGCGCCAGCGAAGCGCCAGCGCGGCGGCGCCGGACAGGTAGAAGGCGCCGAGGATGAGCGAACTGGCCACCGTGCGCAGACCCGTCTCGTCGATGATGTAGCAGGCGATGAACACGCCGATCGCCAGGATCAGCAGCCACAAGGTGGGACGGCGCCAGCGCGTGCGCTCGGCCGCTTCCCACATCGCGCCCGCTTCCAGCGCCACGCCGACGAACAGGATCGAATAGCCAAGCGGGATCGAGATCGGGTCGGGCACCACGCCGCTGCCGCGGAAGTACAGCAGCAGCCAGGCCGCCGCCTGGCATTGCTTGGCGACCGACCAGGTCGACAAGGTCAGCGATTTTTTGCGCTCGTACTCGAAGAAGAACAACGCGGCGCACAGCGACAGGTTACCCAGCGCCAGCGCAAACACCATCGTGGTGGTATCCATCCGGGCGCTCGCCTCAGACTTCGTGTTCGACGTTGCTGCTGCCGTCGCCGATCTTGCTGGCCCAGGCGTGGACGAAGTACTGCTTTTCGGCGTCGCTCGGGGCGTCGCTCCAGAACACGATCAGCGTGCCCTTGTGGTCGTGGATCTGGGTGACCTTCTCGATCAAGCGATCGCAGGCGCTGCCGCCGGCCAGCGCCATCACGTATCCATACACGCGGCTGAGCCGCTCGAGGCGGTCCGGTTCGGTCAGGCTGTTGGTCGCGGTAATGGTGGGGTGATCTAAAAACATGGGGTCTCCGTCAGCGATGGATCAGCTTATCAGAAACCTGTGCTGGGAAACAAGGTATGTCCCCGCGCGACGACGCTCGCATATACTGGGGCCATGTCCGCGCTTCCTGCCCAGTCATCCGCCCAGTCGCCTTCTTCGCCGCCATCGCCGCCACTGGTGCGCACCCTCGGCGACGTGCGCACGCTCGAATTCATGCCGGGCAACGTGCAAAGCGAGATGCGCCTGTCGCGCCCCGGCCGGCTGATGCTGGCCTATTCGCGCGCGATGATGTGCTTCGCGCTGTTCGTGCCGCGCCCGCGCCACATCGTGATGGTGGGCCTGGGCGGCGGCTCGCTCGCCAAGTTCTGCTACCGTCACTTCCCAAGCGCGCGCATCAGCGTCATCGAACTGCGCGCCGACGTCATCGCGCTGCGAGCGCAGTTTTGCGTGCCGGCCGACGACGATCGCTTCCGGGTGGTGCATGCCGACGCCGCCGCCTGGATTGCGCAAGCCGGCGCGGGCAGCATCGACGTGCTCGTGGTCGACGGCTTCGACGCAGCGGGCCTGCCGCCGGCGCTGTGCAGCTCGCGCTTTTATGCCAACTGTCGGCGCGCGCTGCGCCACGGCGGCGTGCTGGTGGCGAACGTCTTCAGCTACGATCCGCAATACCAGGCAATGCTGGGCCGGCTGCGCCTGATGTTCGGCAGCCAGGTGTGCTGGTTCGACAAGGTGGCCGGCAACAACTGCATCCTGTTTGCCGTCAAGGCGCCGCTCGACCTTGGCGCCGGCGCCACTGCGGACACGGCGGCGGCGCGCGCGCTGCGGCTGCGCCGGCTGGTCGGACGCCGCCACGGCAGCGGCGTCGGCCTGCTGAACCGGCTGCTGGTGCGCGCGCTGGTCACCTACCTTGCGATGCGGCACAATGTTTTAAAATGACAACGTATTCCGCAATACCTGTTGCTACCGAACAATTCATTTGCGCATTGCAACGAGGATGTGACACACTACCGTCTCCATGAGGAGCCGGCCCGGCTTCTTGCCACCACAGGAATGCCCGGGACAATGCCGCGCCGCCCGCAGTTTTCGCTCGCTGTCGCCACTGCCCTCACGCTGGGCAGCGGGCTGGCTGCGACCGCCGCGATGTTCGTCGCCGTCAGCCATCTCGAGTACGACAAGATCAACCTGGCCTTCGAGCAGCGCGCCAACGTGCGCATCGGCGCCATCCGCGCCGGCCTCGACGCTGCTGTCGAAGTGGTGCAGGTGACGAACCAGCTGTTTGTTACCGTCGAAACCGTTACGCGCCATCAGTTCCACGACTACACCGCCCCGCTGCTGCAGCGCTACCCGTTCATCCGCGCCTTCAATTACCGCCGCGTCATCGGCGACGCCGAGCGCGCCGGCTTCGAGGCGGGCCTGCAGATGGCGCGTCCGGGCAGCGGCATCGTCGACATCGTCGACGGCAAGCCGGTGCCGGCGCCGCGCCGCGCGCGCTACGCGCCGGTCGAGTTTGTCGAGCCGCTGGCCGGCAACGAGTTCGCCTTCGGCATGGACACCGCCACCAGCGCCGAAGTGGTCGACACGCTGGCGCGCGCCATCGACGGCGGGCGCGCCACCGCCACCGGCCTGGTCAGCCTAGTGCACAACAAGCGGCCGCAGGCCGGCTTCATGGTCATCATGCCGGTGTACCGCCATGCGGCGCCGACGGCGACGCCGGCCGAGCGACGCGCCGCGTTGGTCGGCGACACCGCCGCCATCATCCGCGCCGAAGAGCTGGTGCACAGCATCCTGATCAGCAACAATTTGCTCGACGACGCCAACCTGCGCGTGGTGGCGTACGCGGGCGGGCCCGGCGGCGCGATGATCCCGGTGTTCGACAGTGACGGCAGCGGCTCGGCGGCCGCGCCCGTTGCGCCGGCGCCGGCCGCGCGCTCGCTGCTGGCCAGCGTCGCTCAGCGGGTCGCGCTCGACCAGCAACCGAGCCTTGCGCGCAACCTCGACGTCGCCGGCCAGCCGTGGCGCGTCGAAGTGGTCGAGCAGCCGCGGCCGTTCCTGGGTGAGCATTTCGGCTCGCTGCTGGTGCTCGTCGGCGGCCTGCTGATGACGTTCCTGATGAGCGCGCTGGTGCAGGCCATGGTGCGGCGCTCGCGGCGGGTACAGCAGCTGGTGCAGGAGCGCACCGCCGACCTCAATTTGTCGAACCAGCGCCTGATCCATGACGTGCTCGAACGCCGCCGCACCGAAAAGGCGCTGCAGGAGAGCGAGCAGCGCTTCCGCCAGCTGGTGTCGATGTCGTCGGACTGGTACTGGGAGCAGGACGAGCAGTTCCATTACACGGCCATTACCGGCGGCTTTGGCGAAAAGGCCGGCGTCGCCGCCGAGCGGCTGCTCGGCAAGTCGCGCTGGGACGGCGTGCCAGGCATGGAAGAGTCCGAGTGGGGCCAGGCCCACATCGCGCAGCTGCGCGCGCACGAGAATTTCACCGACCTCGAGTACCCGATGGTCGACGACCAGGGCGGCGTGCGCTGGTTCTGCGTCAACGGCGAGCCGGTGTTCGACGAGCTCGGCGTGTTCCGCGGCTACCGCGGCACCGGCACCGACATCACCGCGCGCAAGCTGTCCGAACAGCGCATCCACCATGTCGCCCAGCACGATGTGCTGACCGGCTTGCCCAACCGCAGCCTGCTGCAGGACCGCCTCGGCCAGGCGATCGCCTATTCGATGCGCTCGCTGCACCCGGTGTGGGTGATGCTGATCGACCTCGACCGCTTCAAGTTCGTCAACGACAGCATGGGCCACAAGGCCGGCGACGTCCTGCTGATGACGGTAGCGGCGCGGCTGCGCTCGGCGTTGCGCGATACCGACACCGTGGCGCGCCTGTCGGGCGACGAATTCGTCGTCATCCTCAGCGAACACGTCGACCAGAGGCTGTCGGTCGACATCGTGCAGCGCCTGATGGATTCGGTGGCGCAGCCGGTCATGCTGGGCAGCAAAGAATTCTTCGTCACCTGCAGCATCGGCGTGGCGGTGTACCCGACCGACGGCGCCCCGCCCGACAGCCTGATCGAGCACGCCGACATCGCCATGTACCGCGCCAAGAAGCTCGGCCGCAACAACTTCCAGTTCTACACGCCGGCGATGAACGAGGACGCGATGGAGCGGGTGCGCATCGAGGGCGCGCTGCGCAACGCGCTCGAGCGCGACGAATTCGTGCTGCACTACCAGCCGCAGGTGGACCTGGCGAGCGGCGAGATTGTCGGCATGGAAGCGCTGCTGCGCTGGCAGCATCCGGAGATGGGCATGGTGGCGCCGAGCCGCTTCATCGGCGTGGCCGAGGAAACCGGCCTGATCGTGCCGATCGGCGCCTGGGTGATGCGCGCGGCGTGCCAGCAGAACCAGACCTGGCAGGATGAAGGCCTGGGCAAGCTGCGGGTGGCCGTCAACCTGTCGGCGCGCCAGTTCGGCGCCGCCAACCTGATCGCCGACATCCGCCGCGTGCTGGCCGAGACGGGCCTGGCGCCCGCCTGCCTCGAGATCGAGCTGACCGAGAGCCTGTTCATGAGCGACGTCACCCTGGCCGTCGAACTGCTGCACGGCATGAAGGCACTTGGCGTGAATTTGTCGATCGACGACTTCGGCACTGGTTACTCGAGCCTGTCGTACCTGTCGCGCTTCCCGATCGATGTGCTCAAGATCGACCGCTCTTTTGTTGCCGAGATCACGCGCGACTCGAATGACGCCGCCATCGTCGCGTCGATCATCGCTCTGGCCCACAACCTGAAGCTGGCGGTCATTGCCGAAGGCGTCGAGACCGAAGAGCAGCTCGACTACCTGCGCCGCCACGGCTGCGACGAAATGCAGGGCTACTACTTCAGCCGGCCGCTGCCGGCCCACGAATTCGAGCAACTGGTGCGCCAGCAACGGCGCCTGCCGCTGCTTGAGGCAATAGCGCCCGACATCCTGGTCGCCTGACCGCCCCCAAAAATCGGGGTCAGCCCCGATTTTTGTTCGGCCAAGGCAAGAACTACCTGCTAAAAAAACCGGGCCTGACCCCGATTTTTAAAGTGTGTCCAAATAGCAAACTTTCTCATGGTGAAATCGACATCATCCGATGTTTTTGGTTTATCATCCTTGCATCACGCAAAATGGTCCATCAGAGACATTCCAGCGCAGTCCACCATTGAAAACTAGAGAAACTATGAATTATCCTCGCGCACAGCTGAACCGCCACGACATCAAGCACCCGCGTACCGATTTCCGGACCCGCGATGTCGTCAACCAGGCCATCGCATCGATCCCGTCAGTCGGCCTGCAGCGCGCCGCTGAATTCCTGTCGGCGATGAACGTGCCGGCGGAAGTGGCGATCCGCACCCTGGTCTACCCGAACCGCCGCCGCCAGTAAGCCCCTGCGCCCGGCCGACAGCGGCCGATGCCGCCCGCGTTTTCCTGCACATGCGACGCGGCGCGACTGTCACGTGGGTAAGTGGTTCGCGAACGACGGTAGACAGGGACGCGCTGCCAGAACAAGAAACCGGGCCTCAGCCCGGTTTTTTTTCATCGATTACTTCAACTTATCCTGGGCCTCGATATCGGCCAGCGATTCGCGCCCCTTGTCGGTGACGCCGTAACCGCCCTCTTCGCGCGCAACAATGTGCGACTTCTTGCCGAGGAATACAGCGACATCGGCATCGAGCTTGGCTGCCGGATCGGCCGACACGGCGCGCAGGCCGCCGATGCAGCGGCGCAGAAACAAGGTTTGCTGCCCTTTGTCGGTCAATGCCAGCCGGCCGTCTTTGCCGTACTGGATCATCTTCAGGCCCGACAGCCGCTTGGCGTTGCGCCCGACGCAGGCGTTTACCTTGTCGTGGGCGGCGCCGCGCTCGACGTGGCCGAGCGCGTCATATTCATCCGTAGTCAATTTCTCGTTCTTCATTACCGCTTTCATGGTTAGCCGTTGCGGCGCCCATGGTACCTGCCCATTCCAACCACGGCAACCGGCAATCGCCGTCGCAGCGTGCTTATTTGAAGCTGCGTACCGCCAGCCAGATAAGGCCGATGCTGGCCGCCAGCGTCAGCGCAAGAAGCACGCGCATGCGCCGCGAGGCGTAGAACGGGGTGCGGCCGAGGTAGATCTTGTTGTGTAATGAATTGCCCATGACGCTCTCCCGAACAAAAATGACTCTGATGAAGCAGTATAGAAAGCTTACGACATTGAACTATGTGACGCCAGACACATTAGCAATATTTGTAGAGTCGAAGCAACACAATGGCAAGGTCTTATTGCGCGACAGCGGCCCAGGGAGGCTGGTACGATCCACCGTTCGCATCACAGCACCCCAGGAGACGCCGCATCAACCAGGCACCCGCCCCGACCGACCCAAAAACCGCCCGTCCCATGCTCGACGAAGCCGATATCGGCAGCGGCGAGAAAACCCCGGGACAGAAAGAAACCGAGGAAATGATCCGCCAGATGCCGCCGCTGCCGTCCGCTAAATCCGGCGCCGACGACAAGTCCAAGCCGGCCGAGCCAAACCGGCCGTAACGCTTGTTACAACATCAGGCCCGGGCCTGGCGCCGCTGCCGCCTTGATCGGCGGCTCCGGCAGGGTCGGTTCCTTGACCGGCGCGTGCGCCGGCGGCGGCACGTCGTCCGGATTCGGGTTCGGCCCCGGCGGTTGCGAGTCCGGATCCGTATCCGGGTCGGGGGTCGAATGCGCGCCGATGCTGCTGATGCCGCGGTCCCAGGCATGCTCGTTGCTCGGATCGATGTTGCTCATGCTGTGCCTTTTCTGCCCAAAGCTTTGGGCCAAATAAATATCGTAGCGACTTGCGCCGCTACAATTTTGTCTAAAATCAAGCGCCCTCGGCGTCACCCCACCGGCAGTCGCGCCGACGCCACGATCTGTCCTGGGACCCGTCAGGACGCCAGCAGGTTGTCGATCTCGGTGCGCGCCACTTCGATGCCGGCAAAACGCGCCACGTCGGAGGTGGCATAGCCGCCCACCGTTTTCGAGCGCGCCCGCGGCTCGCCGCCGGCCAGGCTGGTGATGGTGTACTCGAAATCCCACAGGTCGCTGCAGTCCCTGATGGGCTCGACGTCGATGCGGTAGCCACGGTATTCTTCTACTGCTTGCTGCATATCATTTCTCCATCAGTTTTTGGCAGACTAGCATGAAGGCCATTTTCGCCCGGCGCCCCCGCTTCAATCGTGCGGGGCGCAAGCGGCGCTTGCCGCAGAGCGCCTACCTTGTATATAGTTCAGCGCTGATCCTTGACGAGATGCCCACATGAAATCCCCCCTGCGCACCCTGCTCGCCGCCCTGCTGTGCTCTTTCGGTGGCGCCGCCGGCGCAGCCGCGCCGATGACGCTGGCCGACTACCTGGCCTTGAGCGGGCCGGCGCCGACGGCGAAGATTGCCTACGGCAGCGCGCCGTCGCAGTTTGTCGAGCTGTTCCGTCCGGTCGGCGACGGGCCGTTTCCGGTCGTCGTGCTGGTGCATGGCGGCTGCTGGACCATCAAGTTCGGCGGCATCGAGCAGATGCGCAACCTGGCCGGCGCGCTGGCCGCGCAAGGCATCGCCGTGTGGAACGTCGAATACCGCCGGGTCGATGAAGACGGCGGCGGCTACCCGGGCACCTACCAGGACATGCATGGCGCGCTCGAGCTGCTGGGCGAACACGCCGGCCGCCACAAGCTCGACCTCGAACGCATCGTCGCGGTCGGCCATTCGGCCGGCGGCCAGCTGGTGCAGTGGATCGCCGGGCGCGCCAGGATTGCCCCGTCGAGCCCGCTGTTTCGGGCCAAGCCGCTGCCGGTGCACCAGATCATCAGCCTGGGCGGGCTGGCCGACCTGCGCCACGAGCGCGACCTGATCAAATCGAGCTGCGGGCGCGACACGGTCCAGCTGGCCGGCGAGGCCAGCAGCGCCAGGCCGGACATCTTCTCCGACACCAACGCCGCCGACCTGATGCCAAACGGCAGCAACACGGTGCTCATCACGGGCGAACTCGACACCGTCTCGCCGCCGCGCGTGGCCACCGACTATGCCGCCCGCGCCCGCGCCGCCGGCGACAGCGCCAGCGTCATCGTGCTGCCCGGCGCCAGCCACTACGACGAGGTGGCCGCCAGTTCGCCGTCGTTCCAGCTGGTGCTGCCGGCAATCCGCAAGGCGCTCGGCCTGCCCTAGTCAGCTGGCCGCGGCAAAGCCCGTCGGCGCGGCCCACAGCACAGTGGCGCGCGCCAGCAATACCGCTTCGGCGTCGGCCAGCCAGTCGTCGGCGTCGGCGATCGACCACATCGCCTTGAGCAGGCGCCGGCGCAGCTGCGGATCGGCAATCTCGCCGAGCACGCCATCGATCAGCCGCGCGTCGATCCGGACGTCGCCGTGCACCGCGGTGGTCAGCAGGTCCTCGCACAGTTCCTGCAACAGCTGGTGAAAGTCGTCACGCTCGAGCTCGACGTAACGCAAGATCCGCGTGCGGTCCATGGCCATCAGTTCGCTTTGCGCCAGATTGCCGTCCACTACCATCGTCAGCGCCAGCACGCGAGCCGCTGCCTGTCTACTATTCAATTCATATGAGCGCATTTCAGTTCCCCTTTTCGTTGCGGTGAGTGATACAAACTGCGATGTTGGCGATGGCGCGCGTGCCCCATACACCGGACCACGCGCCCTGCCTTACTTCGTCGTGCCATCCTTGCGGGCAATCACCAGGCTGGCGATACAGCTGGCCGCGATCAGCACCGCCACCACCGTCAGCGACGCCTGCACCGGCACGTGGTACAACGGCATGATCAGCATCTTGACGCCGATGAAGGTGAGCACCATCGCCAGGCCATACTTGAGCAGGTGGAAGCGATCGGCGACATCGACCAGCAGGAAGTACAGCGCCCGCAGGCCCAGGATGGCAAACAGGTTCGACGTGAACACGATGAACGGATCGGTCGTGATGGCGAAGATGGCGGGGATCGAGTCGACCGCGAACACCAGGTCGGTGACCTCGATCAGGATCAGCACCAGGAACAGCGGCGTCACATAACGCACGCCATCCTTGAGCACGAAAAAGCGCTCTTTATGGTCGCCCTCGGCGACCCGCAAGTGGCGCCGCGCAAAGCGCAGCACCGGATTGTTGGCCACGTCCGGCTGCTGGTCGGCGGCAACCAGCATGCGCATGCCGGTGAACAGCAGGAACGCGCCGAACACGTACAGCACCCAGCTAAATTCGCTGACGACCCAGGCGCCTGCCATGATCATCACGGCGCGCATCACGATGGCGCCCAGCACGCCGTAGATCAGCACGCGGCGCTGGTACTCTTGCGGCACCTGGAAGGCGGTGAAGATGAGCAGGAACACGAAGACGTTATCGACCGACAGCGTTTTCTCGATCAGGTAGCCGGACAGGAATTCGAGCGCCTTCTGGTCGGCGACCTCGGCGCCCATGGTGCCTTTCAGGTACCACCACAAGGCGCCGTTAAACAGCAGCGCCAGGCTGACCCACACCAGCGACCAGATGCCGGCTTCCTTGACGCTGACCTTGTGCGCCTTGTTGCCGCCAAAGACGAACAGGTCCAGCACCAGCATCAGCACGACAAAGGCGATGAAGCCGGCCCACATCGGTCCGGTGGCAATACTTTCCAAACTGTTCATGTGATTCTCCTTGTCGCGACGCTGCGTGGTGAAACCATCATAAGGCGCATGAAAGCATCGAACAACTCGAATATAATTAACTCTCGAATCGAAAAACTCGATGCTTTCCGGGAGTCGTCATGGCAGCACTCAATTTCAAGCACCTGCGCTATTTCTGGATGGTGGCGAAGACGGGCAGCATCGCCCGGGCCGCCGCGCAGTTGCACCTGACACCCCAGTCGATCTCCGGACAGCTCACGGAGTTCGCCGAAACGCTAGGCGTCGAGCTGTTTCGCAAGGCCGGGCGCAACCTGGAATTGACCGACACCGGGCGGCACATCCTGCGCCATGCGGAGGAAATTTTCAGCGCCGGCGATGCGCTGCTGGAGGTGGTGCGCGACACCACACGCAGCACGACGACCGCGTTTCGCGTCGGTTGCGCCGACTCGGTGTCGAAACTGATCGCCTGCCGGCTGGTCGAGCCGGCGCTGGCGCTGCCCGAGCCGGTGCGCCTGGTCTGCCGCGAAGGCCGGCTCAACAGCCTGATCGCCGAGCTGGCCGTACACCGGCTCGACATGGTCATCGCCGACCGGCCGATGCCGAGCCACCTGAGCGTGCGCGGCTATAACCATTTGCTGGGCGAGAGCGGCATGACGGTGTGCGCCACGGCGGCGCTGGCGGCGTCGTTGGCGCCGGCTTTTCCGCACTGCCTGGACGGTGCTCCGCTGCTGCTGCCGGGCGAGGATTTCGCCATTTATCACCGCCTGCTGCAGTGGCTCGCGTCGGTGCAGGTGCATCCGCGCATCGTCGGCGAATTCGACGACAGCGCCATGATGAAAGCGTTCGGCCAGTCCGGCGCCGGCGTGTTCTTCACGCCGACCGTGATCGCCGCCCAGGTGTGCGAGCAATACCGCGTCGTGCAGCTCGGCCGCGTCGACACGCTCGTCGAGCAGGTCTACGCCATCACCACCGAGCGGCGCCTGAGCCATCCGGTGACGCTGGCGATCAGCCAGGCGGCGCGCACAAGCCTGTTCGCCTGAGCCGGTTGCAGGCGGATTGTTACCGCTAAACAACAGTAAATATCAGCACTGCATCTATCCGGCGATCCGGATCGAAGTGCTTTGACATTTCCTTACGGCAAGTGTAACGTCAAGTCTGGCCGCCCGAGACTCGTGCGGCAACCGGACAACCTTCAAGTTCAGCGCTATTGCCCCACCCCAGCGGTAGACCCTTGAGTGAGTATCCTCGCCTCCAACTCGAACAGGTCAATCACATGTTACAGACTCACGCAGCGGACGCCGCGGTCCGCAATCGCCAGCCGCACGGCCACGATGAAACCGGTCACGAATTTCTCGCCTTCACGATGGGCGAGGAAGAATACGGCCTCGACATCCTGAAGGTGCAGGAGATCCGCGGCTATGAAGCGGTGACCCGCATCGCCAACGCGCCGGAGTTTTTCAAGGGCGTCATGAACCTGCGCGGCGTGATCGTGCCGATCGTCGACATGCGCATCAAGTTCAACCTCGGCACGCCGACCTATGATGAATTCACCATCGTCATCGTGCTCAGCCTGGGCGGCAAGACGGTCGGCATGGTCGTCGACAGCGTCTCCGACGTCACCACCCTGACCGCCCAGCAGATCCGCCCGGCGCCCGACATGGGCGGCGTGTTCGACAGCGACTACCTGATCGGCCTGGGCACGCTCGACGAGCGCATGCTGATCCTGGTCGACATCGACAAGCTGATGTCGAGCGCCGAAATCGGCATCCTCGGCACCTTGCCGACCTGAGCAGCATTCACGCCGTTCACTGCAAAGCCCGCCGCGCGCGGGCTTTGTTGCGTTTTGTGGCATGCATGCGCGCAAGAGGCCTGCATACCTTAGTACGCTGCCGCACAGACCGTATATCTGGGAGGAATTAATCTTCGCTGTATCAACCATCGCGACACAGGATACCCATTGAAAACATCTCACACCGTCTTGGCCGCCTGCCTCACCGCCGCGTTCAGCCTGCCTGCCTTTGCCGCAGCCCCTGCCGCCGCGTCCGCCGCTGCGTTGAGTGCCGACAGCGTCAACGCCGCCGGCAAAAGCGAAGCGTCCGGCAAGGCCGCCAAGCCTGGCAAGGCCAACATCCTGCGCGCGCAGATCATGCTCGACCGCGCCCACTTTTCTTCCGGTGAAATCGACGGCGCCGCCGGCTCGAACCTGCGCGCGGCCATCGCCGGCTACCAGAGCGCCAAGGGCATCGAGTCCACCGGCGCGATGAATCCGGCGACCTGGGCGGCGCTGAACGCTGACAGCGCCGACGCACTGACCACCTATACGATCGCCGACGCCGACGTCGCCGGCCCGTTCGAGGCGATTCCGGAAAACATGGCCGACAAAGCCAAGATGACCGCGCTCGGCTATGCCAGCGCCGAGGAAGCGCTGGGCGAAAAATTTCACGCCAGCCCTGCCCTGCTCAAGCGCCTGAACCCGGGCAAGGACCTGAGCCGCGCCGGCGAGCAGATCATCGTGCCGAACGTGCTCGACACCGAGCCGCTGCCAAAAGGTGGCAAGATCATGGTCGACAAGTCGGCGCGCACGCTGACCTTGTTCGACACGGCCGGCAAGGCGATCGCCCAGTTTCCCGCCTCTACCGGCAGCGAGCACGATCCGCTGCCGGTCGGTAACTGGAAGGTCAAGGGCATCGCCAAAAATCCGGTCTTCCACTACAACCCGAAACTGTTCTGGGATGCCGACGCCGGCGAGAAAAAGGCGAAGATTCCTGCCGGCCCGAACAACCCGGTCGGCGTTGCGTGGATCGACCTGTCGAAGCCGCACTACGGCATCCACGGCACCCCGGTGCCGGCATCGATCGGCAAGACCCAGTCGCACGGCTGCATCCGCCTAACCAACTGGGACGTCGCCTCGCTGATGGCCTCGGTCGGCGCCGGCACCGACGTCGTGCTGCAAGACTAAGAACACCAAGTTTTCGCGCCCGGCGTGCCAGGCGCGTGTCATACCTACAAGGAGAATTTCATGAAATGGCTGTTGACCTTCCTGGCCGGCGTGCTGCTCGGCGCAGCCGGACTGTTTGTGTTCCTGCGCCAGGTTCCGCATGACGCACCGGTCGCTCCCGTGGTTGCCGTCGTCAGCGCGCCTGCCGCCAACGCTGCCGGCGCAGCGGCCACCCCGACCGACCCGATGGCCGCGGCGCTGCCGCCGGCGCCGGTGGTGTCGACCGACCTGACCGAAGCGGACCTGCCGCTGCGCCCGACGCAGCAGGAAATCCCGATGCCGTCCGACGTCGCCAATGAAGGCGCGGCGAAATCGTCGGCCAAGCTGATGATCCCGGTCGAAGGCATCAAGCTGGGACAGCTGTCGGACAACTTCGACCAGCCGCGCGGCAAGGAGCGTCATCATGAAGCGCTCGACATCATGGCGCCGAAAGGCACCAGGGTCATCGCGGTGGCCGACGGCAAGGTCGTCAAGCTGTTCAACAGCAAGCCGGGCGGCCTGACCGTCTACCAGTTCGACCCGACCGAAAAGTACGCGTATTATTACGCCCACCTCGACCGTTACGCGGACGGGGTCAAGGAAGGCAGCGTGCTCAAGCGCGGCGACCTGGTCGGCTATGTCGGCGTGACCGGCAACTCCGATCAGAAAGCACCACACCTGCACTTTGCTGTCGTCGAACTGACGCCGAAGAAAGAGTGGTGGAAAGGCACCTCGGTCAACCCATACCCGATGATGGGCAATTAAAGTTACTTCAGCCTGCGTCGCTATTGCAATCAAAACAACAAGAAAGAACACCATGAACAGCACCAGAATCATCGGCATCATCCTCATCGTCGCAGGCGTGGCGGGCCTGGCCTTCGGCGGGTTCAGCTTCACCAAGGAAACCCACAAGGCGAGCCTCGGCCCGATCAACCTGTCGGTGGCTGAAGAGAAGCAGGTCAACATCCCGTTGTGGGCGAGCATCGCCGCGATCGTCGCCGGCGCCGCCGTGCTGGTCGCGGGCGGCTCGAAACGCTGACCTGTCAATCGCGCGTCAATGCAAAAAAGCCCCGCTTCCGGCGGGGCTTTTTTGTGTTCGTCGCTCCGTCAGCCGCGCCGGTGCTGTTTGCGGCGTCGGATCATGCTTAACGCAGCGCGTGAAAAAGCCGGCCCAGGACGGCCTTCAGCGGGAACTGCAGCGCTACTCGTCGATATCGGCGCCGACGTTGATCGCCGCGTAGGCGCGCTGCACCGCCTTGTCTTCCTTGCTGCCGACGCCATGCAGTTCCTGCGCCGACTGCACCATCTTGCTGCGCGCGTCGGCGTAGTTGGTGCTCGCAGTAAACTTGGTGGTGTTGGCCTTGAACCAGATGCGAAACGCCTTGTCGGTGCCGATCCCGGTCATCGCCAGCGGCGTCTTGACCAGGTAGGCGCTGCCGAACTCGCTGCCCTTGCCGGCGTTCGATCCTTGCGCCAGGAAATAGAACATCCGGTTGTTCGGCCCGCTGCTGTAATGCACATCGAGGTTCTTCAGCGAAATGCTCCACGCGTCCGGGCTGCTGCCGTCCTTGCTCGGCTTGTACAACCAGCGCAGCGGGGTGCCGGTGCGGCTGATTTCCTTGCCGGTCTGCCAATCGTTGCCGGTGTTCGGAATCGACGCGCCGGTGCCGCCGGCGCGCGCATACGACTCGACGACGTCGCCGGTGATGTCCGACGACGATTCGTTCAGGCCGCCCGATTCGCCCGAATAGATCAGGTTCGACGTCGCCGCCGTGACGCCATGGCCCATCTCGTGGCCGACCACGTCGATGGCGCCCAGGCTGGTAAAAAACGAGCCGTCGCCGATGAACATGCACTTGCAGGTATCGCTGTAGTAGGCGTTGTCGTAGGCGGTGTTGACGTGCACGGCGATGTAGGTGGACGTGTTGTGTCCGTCCAGCGACAGCCAGCCGAGCGCGTTCTTCAGCGTGTCGTAGGTGTTCATCAGGCCCCACAGCGCATTGACCGCGGCGGTCTGGCCATTGGCGCTGGTGCTGGTGCTGCCTTCGACGTACTGCTTGCCGTCGCCCCATTCGTTGGTCGGGTTGCTGTAGACGGCGCCGGGAGAGGCGCTGTGGTTGGCGTTGGTGATCGCCATCGCGCCGAACAGGCCGCCGGTGCCGCGCTCCGGGTCGACCATCACGTACTTGGCGCCGGACTTCGAGGTGCTGATCGGCACGTTGCCGTTGTACTGGCTGTGGCCGATGCCGGTCGCCGTTTGCAGCATGCTCCACTGGTGGATGATGCGTCCGTCGAGCGCGCTGACGACGGTGTCGTGGTAGACCGGCTTGGCGTCGACGAACATGCGCGTGTGCACCAGGTAGGACAATTCGTAGCTGGCGACGACGTCCTCGACGTCGAGCGCGTTGAGTTCGTCGTCGGCCTTGTTGACGGCGGCCGGCACGCGCTCGGTCTTCATGATCGGATAGATGATCAGCTCGGCGCTGGGCGGCGTGACATGGGTGGCGCCGGCCGGCAGCGAGCGCAGCGCGGCGTCGATCGCCGCCTTGGTGCTGAGCGCCGGCGTCACGCCGAACTCGGCCGTCGCAGCGCCGAGCCGGTTGGCGCTTCCCTTGCCGAGAAACAGGCGCCGGTCCGACCCCGCTTCGCTGACCAGCTTGCCGCTGGCGTCGGTGACGAGCACCGATTCGGAGCCGAAGATGCGCACGCCCTTGTAGGTGTGGTCGATGCGGGCGACCTGGGCGCCGCCCTCGCCCGGATGCTGCCGGCTGACGGCAAAGCCGTGGTCGGCGTCGAGGCCGTGGGCGGCGCGCTGCGCCGTCAGGGTCGCCACCAGCGCGGCGGTCGCCTGCGGCGTCGGCGCCTTGGACGGACTCATCAAAGGGGCGGCGGCGGCGCCGGCGAGCACGGCGGCGCTGACCGCGGCGGCCAGCAGGGTTTTGCGGATGTTCATCTCTTCTCCTATAAAGTGGACCGCCCCGGGCCAAGCGAACTGGGCACTAAGAATATTGGTGGAGGATTTGGCGCAGGCTGTTGAACAATCGCAAAGGCCATGTCAATGCAAACAGCCCCGCAACCACCATGCCGGCGGCATAGCGCTTTCGGGGCCGTCCTGCCGCCCCGCCTTGAAGCTCGACCAATGGGTAGTCGCAATTGGAAGCACATCGCCCTGGATCCGGCAACGTGATCGTAGTTGGGACAGGGTCATTGCCGCCCTGCCACCGCCTTCCATTCCCACTGCCACCGTAGCTTCCCGCGGCGCCCACTATTCCGTGGCAGGAGGAAATGTCGGGCGCAGCATCGCCCAAGAGTCGGCCAGCCCGGCCAGGTCTTCCGGATGGCGCTGAAACAGGGTGTCGAGCGCGCGTGTGTAGTCGCCGGTTTCTTCTCGGCGCGAAGCGGAACGGGCGTTGATGTGATCGCGGCCCGGTAGCTGGCACAAGATCAACCGGAAAAGGCTTTAATCAAGTTTTCCCGATTGGCTGGCCATGTTTCAGGCAAGCTGCTTTCGTTTAGTTCGTCGGCCCGCTGTTCGATTAGCCTATCGATGGCAGGGATATAGGCGGTGGTCTTTTCCTTGTATGAGCGTTGAATCAGTGCGTCGACTATGCCGTAGTGGGTTTCAGTGGGCAATTTTGGCGGCAGCAGCTGGGGGAATTTAGCGATCTCGTCATGTTGAACGACGGCGAGCATACGCATGGCCCTATCGCCGACTATTTGACATAGTGCTTGGCAGCCTGCCGGTTCAAGCTGGCTCATCGGCCATTGAATCAAGTTTAGCCGCTCGCTATCGTTGCGCGTAATGACTAGCGTCGGCTCGCTGTTTTGTAAGCGGGAGATTTACCCCACCGCTCCCCCTTCCCGGTCAGTGGTTAGCGGGCAGTCAGCCTAGTTTTTGTTGAAGTTGAAGGGCAGCAGGTCCGTCACATCGTCGCCTGGTTGCCTGCGCGGCAGCTCGGTCAAGACGTGGCGCAAGTAAGCATACGGTTCGACGTCGCACGCGCGGCAGGTCAGCATCAGGCTGTAGATGACGGCGCTGGCATCGGCGCCGGCGACGGAATTGGAGAACAGCCACGCCTTGCGCCCGGTCGTAAACGGCCGGATATCGCGCTCGATCAAATTATTATCGATGGCGAAACGGCCGTCGTCGATAAAGCGGTACAAGTAGCGCCACTGCCCGAGCGCATAGCTGATGGCTTTGCCGATCAGCGATTGCGGCATGACGGCGCTCTTGTTCTTCACAAGCCATGCGTGCAGGTTGTCCAGGATGGGACGACTGAGCACCTGCCGCAATCGGTAGGCGTGTTCGATCACCGTCATGCCATCGGGCGGTTTGCCGCGCGCCAGCTTTTCGATGTGATATAGCTTGGCGATGAAGCGCAGCGCCTCCCTGGCCCTGCCTGATGGATTTTTCTGCGCCTTCAGCGCCTCATCGAAGTAGCGTCGTGCATGCGCCATGCAGCCGAGGTGCGTTATGCCCTCGAGCATGCGCCAGGCGGCGTAGCCATCGGTCATGACCGCGCCCTCGAAGCCGGCAAGGGCTTGCGGCCGCGTTTTTTGCCAGCGCTCTTTGGTCCCTTGTCGGCTTCTTCTTCGGCATCCGGGGCCAGCGTGGCCACGTCCTGCTCGGCCTCGTTGAACAGGCAGCCCTGGGCGCCGAACTTCTCGCTCGACGGCGCGAAGCGTTTCAACTGCGCCAGCCGGAACTGCTCTTCCAGGAATTGGTTACGCACCTGTAAGGCAGACGCCTGCATCTCCAGCGCCGTCGCCCGCGTCTCCAGTTCGCGAACGTAGTCGCGAAGCTCGGGCGGCAGGGTGGCAAGAAGGTCGGTTGGATGCATGCAGTAACTTTACCAAAACGATTCGCGTTTTGGGTTTACGTCATTTGCATGTTGTTGACATTATTTTTCAGACCATCGCGCGCGGCGCCATCGGCTGGTGGGCAATGGCGTTCTGCCAGTTCAAGCCATCGATCAGCCAGCGCAGTTGACGCGCCGTGACCGCCAGCGCCTGCGCGTCCTCGCCGTCCCTGGGCCAATGGAATTTACCCTGTTCGAGACGCCGGCAATGCAGCCAGAAGCCGTTCGTGTCCCAGTGCAGAATCTTGAGCCTGTCGCGGCCACGATTGCAAAAGACGAACCAGTGGACGCCGACCGGGTCGTGGCCCAACGTGTCGGCCACCACCAGTGCCAGTCCATTGATCGATTTGCGCATGTCATGGTGGCCGGTGGCCAGGTACACCATGCCCTGCGGCGTGCCCCACATCAGCGTAGCGCCTCGAGCACGCCGCCGAGCCAGCGCACCTGCTCGTGGTGTGAAAGGCGGATGACGTAGCCGTGCGGGGTGCGTAGTTCCAGCATCGGTTCGTGGTGCCCCGCCACCATCGGCAGCGCAATGAGCCTGGTGGCGGTTGACGGCGGCGCCAGCCGCTTGCGCCAGTAGTGAAAGCTGGCCTCCGTTACCCCTTCGCGAACGCACCAGGGCCGGATGCCAAGTCCGGAACTTGCCTGCTCTTGCAGCCGGATCGTCCAGGCTTGTCTCGTCGATTCATTGCGCATTGCGTTGGCTCCAGTGATTGATGAAGCCGCAATTTTGGAAGGCTTACCTCACGATTGAAAGGTGGGGTGAAATTCCCGCTTACGTTTTTGTTCACTAGCCTGATGGTTATGTTGGGTAGCATGAGGATTATCCATTTGAAAGTTGTAACCTTGGCGCCGGCGCGACTACTCCTAGGCAGGAGGCAATGTCTCGCGCAGCATCGCCCAAGAGTCGGCCAGCCCGGCCAGTTCTTCGGGAAAGCGCTGAAAAAGGTTGTCGAGCGCCTTTGTGTAGGCACCGGTTTCGTCTCTGCCTGCGTGGTATAGAAGCAAAATCGCTAATTGGTGCGGGTCGTGGTGCGGCAGTGGCGGCGGCAGAAGCAGCGGGTATTTGTTGAACACGTCGGTGTGGGCGCGCGCCAGCGCATAGACCGTGCTGTAGCCGACAGATTGGCACAGCTTGTGGAAACCTTCACGCTCGACGTGGCCGAGGTCGTAGTGCATGCTGTTCTGGACTTTGGAATTTTCAAGTCGAACCAGCACAGAATGCCGCTTGCCGTATTCGCTGGCGGTCACAGATATGATTAGGTTCGGTGAGAGAATCATGTGTGCTCCATGTGGTGAGCTGACAATACCCGGCGGGAAGTGTTCCCACCGGCCTCCATCATCGGATATAAGGTGCTACGTGCTCCAGGCGCCCCCATAACCCAGTCCCCCATCCCTCAGGACTACTGTCGACCTGTCTTGCAGCGACCACAAAAAAAAAAATTCATCCTGGGTGCGATCGACCTGGCGGCTTTCGCCGACGCGCCCTGAAGCACGACAGGCTCATCGTCGATCAGGTGGTGCTGTGTCGCAGAAAGACATCCCGGAACGTCGGCCATTGTCCCGGCAAATCGGTCTGCGCCAGTTCGTCCGCGTGGCGTGTGAAGATGGCGTCAAGTGCGGGCACGTAGGCGCTGGTGCCCTCGGCGGCTGAACGGCTGATTAGGTTGTTGATCAGGTCGGTCAGCCGGTCGAGTTTGACAGCTCGTCCGGTGGTGCCAGCAGTGGATGCTGGGCGAACAGGGCGGCGTGGGGTTGGTGCAGTAGCCGCAGGACCGCGTTGCCGATGCGTTCGCAAGCTGCCATATATCCCGCGCGCTCGATAGCGCCAAGCTGCCAGCTAACCCATCGCATTGGTTCGCCTGGGGCGCTGTCGTCTGCGTCGCTGCGCCGGATCAGGATGCTGGCGCATCCGCTGTTGGTGGTCAACGCCACATTGATTCTCGGTTCTTCGATAGCCATGAGTGCTCCTTAGGGGTGCGACCTGGGTGCCGTTGCCGGTAACGCGGGGCAGTGTCGGGCGCAACATCGCCCAGCTTTCGGCCAGTCCCGCCAATTCAATGTGCGATCGAGGTGGTGAAGTGGCAGCATCTGGCGAGAAGTCTCCCGTCAGGTGCTCCTTTGTTGCCGCCTATTCAATCGCGGGCCTGGACATAACCCTGATCCTGATCGACTGCCATGTTTCGGGCAGGTCGGTTTGCCCGAGCTCGGCACAGTGACGTGCGAAGATGGCGTCGATGGCGGCCACATAGGCGGTCGTCTTTTCCGTGGTCGAGCGGTGCATCAGTTCGACTACGAGGCTGCACAGCTCGTCGAAGGCTGTTAGCTTGGGTGGCGCGAGCAGCGGGAACTTTGCGAACTCGTCCGGGTGGGCGCGTGATAACATCCGCAATGCCGTATCGCCGACCCGCTGGCACAGCGCGAGGTAGCCTTCGCGTTCGAGTTCGCGCAAGTCCCAGCGCACCCAGCTTGGCTCCCCGTCGTCATCGGTGCGCCGCACCATCAGTATTGTGCGGTCTTCGTTGACGACCAGCGCAACGCTGATCTTCGGTTCTTTCAGCATGGTGTTCTCCATTCGGTAAAACTAAGCGGCTACTTAGTGTGGTTCGATAACATGACTGTTACGGTGCGAGGTGAGCGCCGTTGTCGGTGAGTTGCCGTGCCGTGGTATAGCATGCTGACCTTCGTTCTTCTACCTTTTTTGTGCATGCGTGGTAGCTGCGGTTGTCCATTGGGTAGGCACTGCATTGAGCCCTTTCTACCTCGGCAATTGCATCGCAGATGTCATACAGCGCATCCATCGATTTTCCTGATGTTGAGGAATTGCCGCCCCGGTCATTATCCGGCACCTGCCCCGCCGAACAGAAGATCGTGCCAACATTGCACATCGCTTGTGGGAACCACGGCGTGCGCCCTGGCAGCTGCTCCGGTTCTCCACCGACGACTGGCAACCCGCGGCTGCCACCACATTCAAGCGTAAACGCGTTGATAGGCCGGCAGCCGACTGTCTCAGTTTCTTCCGGCTCTGGACGCTGGCCATGATGACGACTACCTGGCAGATGTTCCGGCCGGCGGAGTTGAGGCAAGGATCGCCATCGCCATTGTCGTTGCCGAATGGGTATTCGCAGTTGAACTGGCAATCGTTGGTCGCAGGGGTGGCCGGGATCGGATCGTAGTTCTCCTCACCACCGCCGCCACCGCCTTCGCTACCGCTCTCGTAGGCGCCGCCGACGCAATCGTAGCCGCCTTCGTCATCGTAGCTACAGGTCATGCTACCGCCGCCGCGGTCATCGATCGCGTTGGCCGTGGCGCCTACCCGCACAGACATTTGGCCTGCACGCGGCGCATACGACACCTCCATCCGGTTGAAGTGCTTCACCTGCTTTCTCGTGCGTGCAAGGAAGTGGGCAACCGTGTAGCGCAGGCGCGCCGGTGCCACCTTCGTGCCAGGCGCGATCTTGAACGTCAGAAACTGCTCGCCTTTTGGCCCGATCCTTGAGCCGACCTCGATATCCTTCATCAACGCCGTAGGTGCTATCGGCGCGCACGCGACCATGTGGCGGCTGGGGGAGCATAGGCTGTAGTGCTTATGCCCCTTGACGATCCAGCTGGGGGATTTGGCGACCAGTTTGGTTGGAATGACCTGGCTGACCTTGCCCGCCTGACTTGGCAGACGCAGCACCCTTGGCATCGCCGGCGCAGGCGCGGGCGTAGCTTTCTCGACAGGAACCGCCATTACGGGTGCGGGCGTAACCTTCTTGACAGGAACCGCCACTACGGGCGCGGGCTTGCTCTTGATGACGGTCGGCGCCGGCGGCGCTGTCAACGGGACGCTTTTGTTGGTTAGAGCTGCTAATGCCGGTGTGCCGAGGCTGGCACACAGGGCGGCCATTATTATTGCGGAGAGGGAGGTTTTCACGGTTGGACCTTTTAAGTGTCAAAAGACCAACGCAGATTATCGTTTGGTCAATCTTTGTCCTTGCGAGGTGTCATGGATCGGTACGTCAAGCCGGTATTGGTTGGCATTTCCTATGATGTCGGGTTGTCCAACTCGAGGCCATCTTCTGCGGAGTCTGACGCTGGGCAATCGCCTGGATCGGACCGGTTCGCCCGAGAGTTGCTGCTGAGAGCGGCGCTCGGCGCGCCCCGCGAGTTGGCGCTGGCATAGCCAACGCAAACAGCCCCGAATACGCCCTGCCGGCGGCATAGCGTATTCGGGGCTGTCCTGCCGCCGCGCCGGCAAAGGCGCGGCGGCATGCTGACTGCATTGTTACAGCATCAGCTGTTATTCGGCGATGTCGAGGCCGACGTTGATCGCCGCATAGGCGCGCGTGACCGCTTTCTCCTCCACGCTGCCGACGCCATACAGTTCCTGCGCCGCCGCCAGCACCTTCAGGCGCGCATCGGCGTAGTTGGTCGACGACGTGAACTTGGTCGTCAGCGCCTTGAACCAGATACGGAACGCCTTGTCGGTGCCGATGCCGGTCATCGCCAGCGGCGCCTTGGTCAGGAAGGCGCTGTAGGTGTCGCTGCCCACGGTGGCGCTGGAGCCCTTGGCCAGGAAGTAGAACATGCGGTTGTTCGGCCCGCTGCTGTAGTGCACGTCGAGGCGCTTGATCGAGCTGCTCCAGGCGTTCGGGCTACCGCCGTCCTTGCTCGGCTTGTACATCCAGCGCAGCGGCGTGCCGGTGCGGCTGATTTCCTTGCCGGTCTGCCAATCGTTGCCGGTGTTCGGAACCGACGCGCCGGTGCCGCCGGCGCGCGCATACGACTCGACGACGTCGCCGGTGATGTCCGACGACGATTCGTTCAGGCCGCCCGATTCGCCCGAATAGATCAGGTTCGACGTTGCCGCCGTGACGCCATGGGCCATCTCGTGGCCGATCACGTCGATGGCGCCCAGGCTGGTAAAAAACGAGCCATCGCCGATGAACATGCACTTGCAGGTATCGCTGTAGTAGGCGTTGTCGTAGGCGGTGTTGCGTTGAGTTCGTCGTCGGCCTTGTTGACGGCGGCCGGCACGCGCTCGGTCTTCATGATCGGATAGATGATCAGCTCGGCGCCGGCCGGCGTAACATGGGTGGCGCCGGCCGGCAGCGAGCGCAGCGCGGCGTCGATCGCCGCCTTGGTGCTGAGCGCCGGCGTCACGCCGAACTCGGCCGTCGCAGCGCCGAGCCGGTTGGCGCTTCCCTTGCCGAGAAACAGGCGCCGGTCCGACCCCGCTTCGCTGACCAGCTTGCCGCTGGCATCGGTGACGAGCACCGATTCGGAGCCGAAGATGCGCACGCCCTTGTAGATGTGGACTATGCGCGTGACCTGGGCGCCGCCCTCGCCCGGATGCTGGCGGCTGACGGCGAAGCCGTGGTCGGCGTCGAGGCCGTGGGCGGCGCGCTGCGCAGTCAAGGTCGCCACCAGCGCCGCGCTCGCCTGCGGCGTCGGCGCCTTCGACGGACTCATCAGCGTCATCGCCGCGTAGGCGCGCGTAACCGCTTTCGCTTCCACGCTGCTGACGCCATACAGCATGAGGTCAAGGTCGCTCAGCTCGTCCGATGCCGACAATTTCGGTGGGACCAACAGGGTCCGGGCCGCCATTGTCGTTAATATTGGAGTACTCGCATTTGGAAGTACATTACCCTGGATCGCGCAACGTGATCGTACTAGGACAGGGTCGTTGCCGCCCCCGCCACCACCTTCTACTACTGCCGCTGCCAATGTAGCCTCTGCCGGCCCGGACTACTCCGGGGCAGGAGGCAATGTCGGGCGCAGCAGCGCCCAAGAGTCGGCCAGTCCGGCCAGTTCTTCCGGATGGCGCTGAAACACGGTGTCGAGCGCGCGCGTGTAGTCGCCGGTCTCTTCTCTGCCTGCGCGGTATAGCAGCAAAATCACCAATTGATGCGGGTCCTTGTGCGGCAGTGGCGGTGGCAGCAGCAGCGGGTATTTGTTGAACACATCGGGGCGGGCGCGCGCCAGCGCATAGGAAACCTTCACGCTCGACGTGACCGAGATCGTGGTGCAGGCTGTTTTGGACTTTGGTTTCGTCAAGTCGAACCAGCACAGAATGGCGCTCGCCGTCTTCGCTGGCGGTCAAAGATATGATGATGTTGGGTGAGAGGATCATGTGTGCTCCATGTCATGTTGAACGACAGCGAGCATACGCATCGCCCTATCGCCGATAATTTGACATAGTGGCTGGTAGCCTGCCGGTTCAAGCTGGCTCATCGGCCATTGAATCAAGTTTAGCCGGTCGCTATCGTTGCGCGTAATGACTAGCGTCGGCTCGCTGTTTTTATTCACAAGCCTGATGGTTATGTTAGGTAGCATAAGGATTCTCCATTGGCGAGTTGGAACCTTGGCGAGATGGTTCCCGCCATGTCACCGACGCGCCCAGTGCAAGCGGCTTGGTAATCCACCGCCGTCGCTGCGCGACACCATCAGCGTGACGCGCTCGCCGTTGTCGCCGTTGACCGCGAGTGCGCCGTCTTTGGTTCTTCGATCATGATTACATTCTCCATCCCTTGTTTTTAGACATGTTGCTCTCGCTACTTGGGCGGGAAGATTTCTATCAATTGAAGCCGCGCGGCTTGCCAAATTTCAGGCAACTCGGTATCGCTGAGTTCATCGGCGTTTTTCTCCATAAGCAGATCAATGGTCTGGACATAGTCGGTTGTTTGTTCCTTGTAAGACCGGTGCATTAGCGCATGGACCAGGCCATACGGCTCGCTTACATCCTGCCGGGGCGGAACCAGCGCGGGGGTCTTGGCAAATTCGGCGGAGTGGGCAAGGGCAAGCATGCGCAATACCGTGTCGCCTAGATTCTGGCAAAGAGCGACGTAGCCCGCAGACTCATGCCGGTGCATTAGCCATTGCACGAAATTGAAGTTCTGATTGTCGTCACGGGTCATGACGAGCGCGGGTTGGCCGTTCTTGTCGGCAAAGCCCACGGTGACTTTTACTTCCTTGATGGATGGCATAGCGATTTCCTTGTTTCTATGAAGACCTAGCAGGGGCAATCCCCGCTAGGCGGAAAGACTAAAAATCAGGGTGCCAGATGCGTGCCGTTGCCGGTCAATTCGCGCGCCGTGCTGTAACAGGCAACCATGCGGTTAAAGGCTTTGGTTTCACAAGCTTTCCGGCTGCGATAGTCCATTTCGCTGCTATAAGCATTGCAAACAGCCCGTTCAACCTCCTCAATGGCTTCGCACACTTCATACAATTCCGTCATCGATTTCCCTGATGTTGAGGATTTGCCGCTCCGGTCATTATCCGGCACCTGCCTCTCCGAACAGAAGATCGTGCCAACATTGCACATCGCTTGTGGGAACCACGGCGTGCGCCCCGGCAGCTGCTCCGGCTCACCACCGATGACCGGCAGGCCGCCTCTGCCGCCACATTCAAATGTAAATGCATTGATCGGCCGGCAGCCGACTGTCTCAGTTTCATCCGGCTCTGGACGCTGGCCTGTGATGACGACCACCTGGCAGATGTTCTGGCCGGCGGAGTTTAGGCATGGGTCGCCATCGCCATTGTCGTTGCCCGATGGGTATTCGCAGTTGAACTGGCAATCGTTGGTCGCAGGGGTGACCGGGATCGGATCATAGTTCTCCTCACCGCCACCGCCACCGCCCTCGTAGCCGCCGCCCACGCAATCGTAGCTGCCTTCGTCGTCGTAGTTGCAAGTGCTTCCGCCGTTGCCGCCGCTGCCGTTGCCGGCGTCAACCAGGCTGGCGGTGGCGCCGACCCGCAGCGAGTTTTCAACGGGTCGCGGCGCATACGACACCTCCATCCGGTTGAAGTGCTTGACCTGCTTTCTCGTGCGCGCGAGGAAGTGGGCGACCACGTAGCGCATGCGCTTGGGTTCGACCTTCATACCGGGCGTGATCTTGAACGTCAGGATAGGCTCGCCCTTTGGCCCACGACGCGCGCCGACCTCGATGTCCTTCATCAAGGCGGTGGGTGCGATCGGAGCGCAGGCGACCAGGTGGCGGCTGGGGGAGCACAGGCTGTAGTATTTATGCCCCTTGGCGATCCAACTTGGAGATTTTGCAACCAGGGTGGTTGGAATCACCTGGCTGACCTTGCCCGCCTGGCTTGGCAGACGCAGCACCCTTGCCGGCGCGGGCAGAGTTTGCTTGACGGGAGTTGCCACTCCGGGCGCCGGCTTACTCTTGACGACCGGCGCCGGGGGCGCTGTCAACGTGACGCTTTTGGTGGGTGAAGCCGCGCGGGCCGATGAGCACAGGGCGGCGCACAGCGCGCCCATGATTATTGCGGAGAGGGAGGTTTTCACGACAGACCTTTCAAGTGTCAGAAGACCAACGTAGGTTATATTTCGTTCAATCTTTCACATTGCGAGGTGTCATGGATCTGTACGTCAAGCCTGTATTGATTGGTATTGCGTAGGTTGTCGGGTTGTCCAACTCGAGGCCATGCCGGGAAGCTATTTCGCGCCACTTCGCCCAGCGCGGAAGCGACCAAGGCTTCGACTGGAGCGCAATGAACGCGGCCTGGTCCGGTGATTACCATTGAAATGTCTTGGCCCGAATGTGGCCGCTGCCGATAGTTCGCCGGCTACTGATGCCTCTCGCCTATCCGGCGCTGTAGATCAGTCAGCCGGGTGGCCGGCCGGTCGACAGTGCGCTGCCCGTGCAGAACGTGAACGCGTGTTGAAGCCGCTTCAAGCAGTGGCTGCGCCGTTTCAGTGGCGTTGCGAGCCGTTATCTGTCGAACGACTAGTCTGACGCTGGGCAATCGACGCCGATCGGATCGGTTCGCCTAAGAGCTGCTGCTGCGAGCAGCGCTCGGTGCTCCCCCCGAGTTGGCGGTGGCATAGCCAACGCAAACAGCCCCGAATACGCCCTGCCGGCGGCATCGCGTGTTCGGGGCTGTCCTGCCGCCGCGCCGGCAAAGGCGCGGCGGCATGCTCACTGCATTGTTACAGCATCAGCTGTTATTCGGCGATGTCGAGGCCGACGTTGATCGCCGCATAGGCGCGCGTGACCGCTTTCTCCTCCACGCTGCCGACGCCATACAGTTCCTGCGCCGCCGCCAGCACCTTCAGGCGCGCATCGGCGTAGTTGGTCGACGACGTGAACTTGGTCGTCAGCGCCTTGAACCAGATACGGAACGCCTTGTCGGTGCCGATGCCGGTCATCGCCAGCGGCGCCTTGGTCAGGTAGGCACTGTAAGTGTCGCTGCCGACCGTGGCGCTGGAACCCTGGGCCAGGAAGTAGAACATGCGGTTGTTCGGGCCGCTGCTGTAGTGCACGTCGAGGCGCTTGATCGAGCTGCTCCAGGCATTCGGGCTACCGCCGTCCTTGCTCGGCTTGGTCATGTAGCGCAGCGGCAGGCCGTTCTTGGCGATTTCCTTGCCGACCATCCAATCATTGCCCGTGTTCGGGATCACCGTGCCGGTGCCGCCGGCGCGCGCGTACGCTTCCACCACTTCGCCCTGGATGTCGGAGGCCGACTCGTTCAGGCCGCCCGACTCGGCGCGGTAGACCAGGTTGGACGTGGCGTTGGTGACGCCGTGACCCATCTCGTGGCCAATCACGTCGATCGAGCCGAGGTTGTTGAACGAGGCGCCGCCGTCGCCGATGTACATGCACTTGCAGGTGTCGCTGTAGTAGGCGTTGTCGTAGGCGGTGTTGACGTGCGCGGCGATGTAGGTGGAGGTGTTGTTGCCGTCGAGCGACTGCCAGCCGAGCGTGTTCTTCAGCATGTCGTAGGTATTCATCAGGCCCCACATGGCGTTGACCGCCGCGGTCTGGCCGTTGGCATTGGTGGTGCTGCCGCCGCTGACGTACTGCAGGCCGTCGCCCCAGGTGTTGCTGGTGTTGGTATAGACGGCGCCGGCGCTGGTGGTGTGGTTGGCGTTGGTGATGGCCATGGCGCCGAAAGTGCCGCCGACGCCGCGGGTGGCGTCCTTCATCGAATACGTGGTGGCCGACAAGGAGGTGCTGATCGGCACGCTGCCGTTGTACTGGCTGTTGCCCACGCCAATCACGGTCTGCACCATGCTCCACTGGTCGAGCACGCTGCCGTCGCGGGCGCTGACGACGGTGTCGTGGAACACCGGCTTGTTACCGACCGTCATGCGGGTCGATACCAGCCAGGCCAGCTGGTAGCTGTCGACCACTTCCTCGAGATCGACCGCGTTCAAGTCCGCTTCGGCCTTGTTGGCGGCGCTGGCCACGCGCACTTCCTTGATGACCGGGTAGATGATCAGTTCAGCTTTCGGCGGCGCGGCGTGGGCGCCGTTTGGCGCCACCGACTTGATCACCTTGTCGATGGCGCTCTGCGCCGCTACCGACGGCGCGACATCCATGTCCTGCTGCTTCAGGCCGCCGCGGCGGTCGGACACCGATTCGCTGATGATGGCCCCGCGCGGGCCGCTGACGACGACCGACTCGGACTGGAACACGCGCACGCCCTTGAAGGTGTGGTCGGCGCGGCTGATGGTGGTGCCCTCGACACCCGGGTGCTGCCTGGCGACGACGAAGCCGTGGCGGTTGTCGAGACCGAGCTTGCCGCGCTGCGAGTTGAGTTGGGCGACCAGGCTGGCTTTATCTTGTTGCGATTGCACGGCAGGCGCTCCCATCAGTTGTCCGGCACTGGCCTGGCCGCACACCATCAGGGGGAGGGCCGCGATCGATGCCGCCAGCAGCGTTTTACGAAGATTCATCATATCTCCAATCGGTAGTTCGTCTATTTTCGGTTTGCCCCCAATTGCCGGGGATAAAGCAAACATAGTCCCATCGAACCGGCGAAGTCAAGAATGTAGAAGAATCGGACACGGCTGCGTCAAGTGTCCCATTTTGGACATGATTAAATGCAACTTTTCCATATGCCATTTTCAGCCCCGGATGTGGTACTCTGCAACGGTGCCTTGTTGTTCCACCGGCGCGCGTCACGTTCCACACGGCTTCGCCGTTACCTTCTTTGAGCCGAGGCTGGCGCTCAGTCTTATCCAAGCCCAGGCTTTTCCCATGCAAACGATTTCCAAGCGGTCGGTCGACCGGCTATCCCTGGCCGGCTTTGGCGCTTCCGCCGCCGGCCTGTTCGTCATCGGCCTGCTCGCCATGCGCGCCAATGTCGAGCCGCTCGACGCCGTGCCGGTGCTGGTCGTCAGCGGCCTGCTGTTTGTCGCCTTCCTGGTGATGGTGGTGCTGAGCCTGAAGCTGCGCGTCGTGGCGGCCGGACCGGCCGGCAGTCCGCTGCCCCTGATCAAGGCCGGCGCGCTGCAAAACGCCATCTTCAACAGCGCCAACTTCTCCAGCATCGCCACCGACGCCCAGGGCGTGATCCAGATTTTCAACGTCGGCGCCGAACGCATGCTCGGCTACCTGGCCGCCGACGTCGTCGACAAGATCACCCCGGCCGACATCTCCGACCCGCAGGAAGTGATCGCCCGCGCCAAGACCTTGACAACCGAACTCGATACGCCGATCTCGCCCGGCTTCGAAGCGCTCGTGTTCAAGGCTTCGCGCGGCATCGAAGACATTTACGAACTGACCTACATCCGCAAAGACGGCAGCCGCTTCCCGGCGGTGGTGTCGGTCACCGCGTTGCGCGACGCCGAAGAAACCATCATCGGCTACCTGCTGATCGGCACCGACAACACCGCCCGCAAGGAAGCCGAGGAAGCGCTGGTGCGCGCCGGCGCGCTGCAGACCGCCATTTTCAACAGCGCCAACTTCTCCAGCATCGCCACCGACGCCCAGGGCGTGATCCAGATTTTCAACGTCGGCGCCGAACGCATGCTCGGCTACACCGCCGCCGACGTCGTCGACAAGATCACCCCGGCCAACATCTCCGACCCGCAGGAAGTGATCGAACGGGCAGAGTCGCTCAGCACGGAATTGGGCGAAGCGATTTCGCCCGGCTTCGAGGCGCTCGTGTTCAAGGCCTCGCGCGGCATCGAGGATATCTACGAGCTGACCTACATCCGCAAGGACGGCAGCCGCTTCCCGGCGATCGTGTCGGTCACGGCGCTGCGCGACGCTCAGGGCACCATCATCGGCTACCTGCTGATCGGCACCGACAACACCGCCCGCAAGGAAGCCGAGGAAGCGCTGGTGCGCGCCGGCGCGCTGCAGACGGCCATTTTCAACAGCGCCAACTTCTCCAGCATCGCCACCGACGCCCAGGGCGTGATCCAGATTTTCAACGTCGGCGCCGAACGCATGCTCGGCTACACCGCCGCCGACGTCGTCGACAAGATCACCCCGGCCAACATCTCCGACCCGCAGGAAGTGATCGAACGGGCAGAGTCGCTCAGCACGGAGCTGGGCGAAGCGATTTCGCCCGGCTTCGAGGCGCTCGTGTTCAAGGCTTCGCGCGGCATCGAGGATATCTACGAGCTGACCTACATCCGCAAGGACGGCAGCCGCTTCCCGGCGATCGTGTCGGTCACGGCGCTGCGCGACGCCCAGGGCACCATCATCGGCTACCTGCTGATCGGCACCGACAACACCGCCCGCAAGGAAGCCGAGGAAGCGCTGGTGCGCGCCGGCGCGCTGCAGACGGCCATTTTCAACAGCGCCAACTTCTCCAGCATCGCCACCGACGCCCAGGGCGTGATCCAGATTTTCAACGTCGGCGCCGAACGCATGCTCGGCTACACCGCCGCCGACGTCGTCGACAAGATCACCCCGGCCAACATCTCCGACCCGCAGGAAGTCATCGAACGGGCCGAGTCGCTCAGCACGGAGCTGGGCGAAGCGATTTCGCCGGGATTCGAGGCGCTCGTGTTCAAGGCCTCGCGCGGCATCGAGGATATCTACGAGCTGACCTACATCCGCAAGGACGGCAGCCGCTTCCCGGCGATCGTGTCGGTCACCGCGCTGCGCGACGACCAGGGCACCATCATCGGCTACCTGCTGATCGGCACCGACAACACCGCCCGCAAGCAGGTCGAGGAAGAACAGGCGCTGCTCGACCAGAGCCTGCGCGACCAGCAGTTCTACACCCGCTCGCTGATCGAATCGAACATCGACGCCCTGATGACGACTGACCCGCGCGGCATCATCAGCGACGTCAACCATCAGATGGAAAAGCTGACCGGCTGCACCCGCGACGAGCTGATCGGCGCGCCGTTCAAGAACTATTTCACCGACCAGACGCGCGCCGAGGCCGGCATCAAGCGCGTGCTGCGCGAAGGCAAGGTCACCAATTACGAGCTGACCGCGCTGGCGCGCGACGGCAAGGAGACGGTCGTGTCGTACAACGCCACCACCTTCTACGATCGCGACCGCAACCTGAAAGGCGTGTTCGCCGCCGCGCGCGACGTCACCGACCGCAAGCAGTTCGAGCGCACGCTGCAGATCAACAACGTCGAACTGGAAAGCGCCAAGGCGGCAGCCGAAAAAGCCAACCTGGCCAAATCGGAATTCTTGTCGAGCATGAGCCACGAACTGCGCACGCCGCTCAACGGCGTGCTCGGCTTCGCCCAGCTGATGGAGTCCGAGACGCCGCCGCCGACGCCGTCGCAGCAGCGCTCGATCCAGCACATCCTCAAGGGCGGCTGGTATTTGCTGCGCCTGATCAACGAAATTCTCGACCTGGCGATGATCGAATCGGGCAAGGTCACCATTTCGTCCGAGCCGATGTGCCTGGCCGAAGTGCTGCAGGATTGCCGCGGCCTGATCGGCGCGCAGGCCGACAAGCGCGACATCGCGCTGGTGTTCCCGGCCGTCGGCACGCCGGTCTACATCCACGCCGACCTGACGCGCGTCAAGCAGGTGATGATCAACCTGCTGTCGAACGCCATCAAGTACAACCGCCCTGGCGGCATGGTCACGGTGCGCTGCCTGGCCGTTGGCGAGAACCGCGTCCGCGTCTACGTCAAGGACACCGGCGCCGGCCTGGCCCCCGCGCAGATCGCCCAGTTATTCCAGCCGTTCAATCGCCTCGGACAGGAAGACAGCGCCGAGGAAGGCACCGGTATCGGCCTGGTCGTCACCAAGCAGCTGGTCGAGTTAATGGGCGGCCAGATCGGGGTGGAAAGTTCGCCTGGCATCGGCACCGAATTCTGGGTCGAGTTCGCCGCCGCGCATGAGCCGGCACTCAGTACGCTGGCAGTCGCGGCGCCGGCAGAAGACGTCGACGTGCCGTTGCCGGCGACCACGCCGTCGACGCAGCGCACCTTGCTGTACGTGGAAGACAACCCGGCCAACCTTGCGCTGGTCGAGCTGCTGATCGAGCGGCGCACCGACCTCAAGCTGCTGACCGCCATCAACGCGCACCTCGGCATTGTGCTGGCGCGCGCCTGCCAGCCCGATTTGATCCTGATGGACATCAACCTGCCGGGCATGAGCGGCTATGGCGCGCTGAAGGTGCTGCAGAGCGATCCGGCCACGGCGCACATCCCGGTGATGGCGCTGTCTGCCAACGCGGTGCCGCGCGACATCGAAAAAGGCATCGACGCCGGCTTCTTCCGCTACCTGACCAAGCCGATCAACGTGGTCGAGTTCATGGACGCGCTCGATGTCGCGCTGCATCGCGCGGCCCAGCACGGCCTCGGCGAAGAGCTCGACGCCGCGCTGTAATCGGCGGCACAGCGTTACAGCAAGCAGTAAATTGCTAACCCCACAACCGTCGTCCTCGCCATTGGCGAACCCGACTTCCCGCGCAGGCGGGAACCCTACCATCTGTACTCAGTCAGTTCGTCGCTGTGTCATGCGGCGCCATTGCACTTGGCGTCGGCAGTTTGCATAGTTGCCTTGAACGAGCGTGCCGTACTCCAGGTAATCAGGTCGTCACATAGCCTGCGTACGATGTCCTTGTTCGCGGCCCTGACACGGCGCTGCGGCAGCTTTGTCCGGTCAGCTCAAGCATCGGCACCAACAACCGTGCAACCGGCAACTCTTCCAGCCGGAAATACCCCACCAGCGCCGCCAGTTCCGCCGCCTGGTCATGCAGCGCCTCGGTGGACGCGGCCGCCTGCTCGACCAGCGCCGCATTCTGCTGCGTGACCGCGTCCATGTCGACGATCGCGCTGTTGATCTGCTCGATGCCGGCTTCCTGCTCGGCACTCGACGCGCTGATGGCGCCGATGATTGCCGCCACCTTCCGCACGCTGAGCACGATGTCTTCCATCGTGCTGCCGGCCGCCTCGGTCAGGCGCCGGCCGCTGTCGATCTGCGCCACCGAATCGCCGATCAGCATCTTGATTTCGCGCGCCGCCACCGACGAGCGCTGCGCCAGGTTGCGCACTTCGCTCGCCACGACGGCAAAGCCACGCCCCTGCTCGCCCGCCCGCGCCGCCTCCACTGCGGCATTCAAAGCCAGCAGGTTGGTCTGGAATGCGATGGCGTCGATGACGCCGGTGATGTCGACGATCTTGGCCGCAAAACTGCTGATCGCCGTCATCGTATCGACCACATCGGCAACTGCCTTGCCGCCCTTGTCGGCGACCGCCGAGGCGTGCAGCGCCAGCTGGTTCGCTTCGCCGGCGTGCGCGCTGTTTTGCCTGACGGCCGCCGTCAGTTCTTCCATCGAAGACGCCGTTTCTTCCAGCGTGCCGGCCTGCTTCTCGGTGCGCGACGACAAGTCGGCATTGCCGGCGGCGATTTCCGCCGACGCCACATCCATCGCCACCGCGCCGCCACGCACCTGCGCCACGGTGCCGGCCAGGCGCGCGGTCATTTCGCCAAGTGCGGCGAGCAGCTGGCCGATCTCATCGGTCCTGGCGCTGGCGCCGGCCGTGGTCAGGTCGCCGCCGGCGACACGAACGATCTGCGCCACGGCGGCGCGCAACGGCCTGACGATGCTGCGCGTGAGCGCCGACGCCAGCACGACACCGGCCACCAGCGCGAACACGCCCAGCCCCAGCATCAGCATCTTGCTGGCGGCGAACTGGCGGCCCGATTCAGTGGCGACCATCGATGCCTGCTGCGACTGGTAGGCCAGCAGGCCTTCGAGCGCGCCGGCATGGCGCTTGAACGACGTTTCGAGCGCGCCGTCGGCCAGCGTGGCGACGTCCTGCGTGCGGCCCCTGTCTTTCAGGTTGAATAGTTGCGCGCGCGCCGCCAGGTAGGCGCTCCGGGCGGCGGCTGCGTCGGCCAGCAAGCCCTGCTCGGCCGCATCGGGCACCAGCGCGGCCAGCTGCGCCTCCAGGGCGACCTGCGCCTTTTCGCCGCCGGCCAGCTGCGCCTGGAAATAGTCGGTCACTTCAAGGCTGTCGCTGCGCGCGATGGCCGCTACCCGGGTGCCGTTCAGGCGCGACAACGCCAGCACTTCGGACGTCAGCTGGCGCCGCGCCAGCTTTTCGCGCACCAGGCTCGATGTCGTATCGTCCGCCGCCTGCAGACGCCACAAAGCGACCGCCGTCATGGTCGCCATGATCAGCAGCACCACGGCGAACGACAGCATGACGCGCGCGCCGGTGTTGAATTTTGTTATGTTCATTGATGGCATTCGGAGTTGGAGGATGCACCACGGGCGATTCTGGGGAGCAACTGATTTTGACTCCGAAATACTTCAGCGTGATGACAAGCGCCGCCAACGCACAAAGCTCCCTGGCGAGAGCTTTGTGCGTGAGTATGGCGACAATTACGGGTTCGGTTAGCGCCGGCCATCCCAGCGGTAATCGCCGCGCCGGTGGTCGTCGCCCCAGTGGTCGTCGCCCCAGTGGTCGTTGCGCCATTGTTCCCGCCGCCATTGTTCGCGGCGCCATTCTTCGCGCCGCAGCCATTCCTGGCGCCGCATCTCCGCGGCGCGGCGCGCGCGCCACTCGTGACGGCCGCGCCAGGCCGGCTCCTCGTAGCCGTAGCCGCGCGGCGCCACATAGTAATCGGGAGCATGACCGTACAGCGGCTGCACGCGATATGGCTGATCGTACACCGGCGGGCCGGCGTGAATGCCGATCATCACCTGCGTCGACGCCGACGCCGTTTGCGATACGACCAGCGCAAGCGCGCCCGCCAACAATGTCTTCAAATAGATATGCATGATGTTTTCCTGTCGTGCTGCCCGCCGATCGCAGATGACCTCACTGTAGGACGGGATCGGCCTGGCCGGTGCTAGCAGCCGGCAACATTTGTAACAGCCCGTAAATCGGCGCGGCAAATTTAATTCCGGAAACTAGGCGCATTTTCCTACGCCCGCGACAGTAGAGTTCCTATTCGCAAATTGTTACAAGAGGTTCATCATTTGTCCACCGGCTGTGCGCTTCGGCGTCAATCCCGGCGACCGCAGCCTTCAACAACACAGGAGAACAGGCATGAGCAACCAACATCAGAGCGGCAAGGATTCCGACCACAGCGAAAGCGTGCGTAACTGGCAAGGTTCGAGCGGTTCGCACAAGTCTGGCAATCAAGGTTCGTCGTCCGGCGGCAAAGACGGCAATCAGCAGTCGCAGACGCCGAAAGACGGCAACACCGCAGGCGCAAAGCCATCGGGGCCAGGCAAGACCTGATCACTTCGCGCGGCCAATGGCCGCGCACTGAAACGAAACAACGCCCGTGCGCCGAATGGCCCACGGGCGTTTCCTTGCGTGCGCTCGTTCAGGCAGCGCGCTGGCGCATCTTGTTGCGCGCCCCACTCAGCAGCGACCACGCCAGGCCAACCAGCGCCAAGGTCATGATGGTGCCGACCAGGCCGTTGGCCCAGAAGATGTCCAGTCCGCCGCGCGAGGCGAGCATGCTCTGGCGGAACGCATCCTCGGCGCGGTCGCCCAGCACCAGCGCCAGCACGAGCGGCGCCAGCGGATAGTCGAGCTTCTTGAACACATAGCCGACGATGCCGAAGGCCAGCATCAGCCAGATGTCGAAGGCGGCATTGTGAACCGTGAAGGCGCCGATCGCACACACCACCAGGATCACCGGCGCAATGATCGAAAACGGAATGCGCAGGATGGCGGCAAACAGCGGCACCGACGCCAGCACGATGATCAGGCCGGCGATGTTACCGAGGTACATGCTGGCGATCAGGCCCCAGACAAAATCCTTCTGTTCGACAAACAGCAAGGGACCAGGCTGCAGGCCCCAGATCATCAGGCCGCCGAGCAGCACCGCCGCCGTGGCCGAGCCTGGAATGCCGAGTGCGAGCATCGGCAGCAGCGCGCTGGTGCCGGCGGCGTGCGCCGCGGTTTCCGGCGCCAGCACGCCCTCGACGTTGCCCTTGCCGAAGCTGTCCGGATCCTTGGAGAACTTCTTGGCCACGCCATAGCCCATGAACGATGCCGCCGTCGCGCCGCCCGGCGTGATGCCCAGCCAGCAGCCGATCGCAGACGAACGCATTAGCGTCATGAAGTGGCGCGGCATCTTGGCCCAGGTCTTGATGACGATCTTCAGGTCGATCTTGCCGTTTTTGCCGCGAAACGCCAGGCCCTCCTCGATCGTCATCAAAATTTCGCTGATGCCGAACAGGCCGATCACCGCCACCAAAAAGTCGAAGCCGCGCAGCAGCACCGGCGCGCCGAACGTCATGCGCAGCTGGCCGGAGATGGTGTCGAGGCCGACGGCGGCGAGCACGAAGCCGACGCACATCGCGATGACGATCTTGCCCTTCGGTTCCTTGCCCATGCCGATGAAGCTGCAGAAGGTGAGGAAGTAGACCGCAAAAAATTCGGGCGGCCCGAACCTGAGCGCGAATTTCGCCACCAGCGGCGCCAGGAAGGTGATCATCAGCACGCCCACCAGCGCGCCGATGAACGAACCGGTGAACGCGCTGGTCAGCGCCTCGCCGGCCTGGCCGTTCTGCGCCATCGGATAGCCGTCGAAGGTGGTGGCGACCGACCACGCCTCGCCCGGAATATTGAACAGGATCGACGTGATGGCGCCGCCGAACAGCGCGCCCCAGTAGATGCACGACAGCAGGATGATCGCCGAGGTCGGATTCATCGCGAACGTCAGCGGCAGCAGGATCGCCACGCCGTTCGGCCCGCCCAGGCCAGGCAGCACGCCCACCACGATCCCCAGCAAGATCCCGATGATCATCAGTCCGATGTTTTGCCAGGACAAGACGATCGAAAAACCATGCATCAGTGAATTAAAGTCATCCATGCGTCAAATCCGATCAGTAACCGAACATCTGTTCGAGCGGGCCCTTCGGGAGCGGCACCTTGAACATGATTTCAAACACCCAGAACAGGGCGGCGTTGATGATGAGCGCAGTCAGCACCGAGCGCGCCCAGCCGAACTTGCCCACCACCCGCATGAAGATGCCGATGAACAGCGTCGACGCCACATAGATGCCGACATACTTGATCGCCGCGATATACACCACCAGCGGCAGCAGCACGGTTGCCACAAGTTTCAGCTGGGTTTGCTCGACGAACGCCGAGCGGTCGTTCTTGCGCACCGCCTGGTAGATGACGACGATGCTGGCGATAAAAATCGCCACGCCCATCCGCAGCGGAAAATAGCCCGCCTGCGGACCGTCGTCGCTCCACCCCGCCCCCAGCTGGTAGTTGCTGATGATGGCCAGCAGCGCGAACGCCATCACGATGAAGCCGACGGCGATCTCGGCGGTCCGCCTGGTGATGACCGCCGGCGACGTTGCCACGCTGCCGTGAATTTCTTCCTGGGTGCTCATGTTCGATCTCCTCGTGTATGCCCTCCTGTACCGATCACGGCGCCAGGAAGCCGGCCGCCTTCATGATCTCGCGGTGCGCCTGCTCGTCCTTGCCCATGTAGGCGCGCAGTTCTTCGCCCACCATGACGGTCGGCTTCAGTGCGTTGTTCTTGACGTAGGCCTTCCACTCCGGCGTGGCGATCACTTTCTGCAGCAGCTCGACATAGAACCTGGTCACGTCCGGCGCGACCTTGCCGGGCAACATGAACACGCGCAGCATCTGGTACTGCACGTCGAGGCCCTTTTCCTTGCAGGTCGGCACGTCCGCCCAGCTTTGCGTCTCGGTCACCTTGTCGGTGTACGAGCTGCGCTTGTCGGCAAACAGGCACAGCGCGCGGTGCTGGCCGGCGCGCCACTGCGAGATCGACTCGGACGGATTGTTGGTGTTCGAATCGATGTGCTTGCCCGACAGCTGGGTTGCCGCCTCGCCGCCGCCCTTGTACGGGATGTAGATGAACTTGACGCCGGCCTTCTTCTCGACCAGCGCGGTGATGATGTGGTCTTCGCGCTTCGAGCTGGTGCCGCCCATCTTGAGTTTGGATGGCGTCTTCTTCACTTCGTTCAAATAGTCCATCGGCGCCTTGTACGGGGTTTCAGCGTTGACCCACAGCACGAACTCGTCCTGCGCCACCATCGCCACCGGCGTCAGGTCGCGCCAGTTGAACGCCAGCCCGGTCGCCAGCGGCACCGTGTACAGGCCGGACGACGACACCACCAGGCGGTGGTTGTCGCCCGGCGTGTTCTGAATGTCGAGCAAGCCCTCGGCGCCGCTGGCGCCGGCCTTGTTCTGCACCACGATCGGCTGGCTCATCAGCTTGTTCTTGGTGATGATGCCCTGGATCTGGCGCGCCATCTGGTCGGTCGCGCCGCCGGCCGAGAATGGCACGATGAATTCGACCGACTTGGTCGGCTCCCACGCGTTGGCCACAGCGGCGTGCGACATGCCAAGGGCCAAACCGGTGATCGCGAGTGTCTGCTTGATGGTGATGTTCATGTTGTCGTCTCCTGTTGCGGCTGTGGCCGCTTATGTGGAAGTGCTCAATGAAAGGTGAAACTCAGGCTGGCTGCGCCGCCACCGCAACGGCCGACCGCTGCAGCGACTGCATCGCCGCCGCCACGCCACCGGCCTTGTGCGGCACGCCGGCCAGCACCAGGCCCATCTCGACGCCGGCCAGGGTGCCCATCAGGGTGAGGTCGTTGAAGTCGCCCAGGTGGCCGATCCGAAACACCCAGCCGGAGAGCTTGTTCAAGCCCTGCCCGAGCGACATGTTGAAGTTGGCCAGGATTACACGGCGCAATGCGTCGGCGTTGCAGCGCTCGCCGTCGGCGCCGACCGGCATCACCACCGCCGTCAGCGCGCCGCTGTATTCGGCCTCGTTCTGGCACAGGATTTCCAGGCCCCAGGCGCGCACGCACTGGCGCGTCGCTTCGGCATGGCGCTGGTGGCGGGCGAACACGTTTTGCATGCCCTCCTCTAACAGCATGTCGCACGCCTCGGACAAGCCGTACAGCAAATTGGTGGCCGGCGTGTACGGCCAGAAGCCGTTGTTGTTCGCCTCGATGATTTCGTCCCACGCCCAGAACGCGCGCGGCAGCTTCGCCGTCTTCGACGCCGCGATGGCTTTCTGCGACACCGCGTTGAACGACAGGCCGGGCGGCAGCATCAGCCCTTTCTGCGAGCCGGCGACGGTGACGTCGACGCCCCATTCGTCATGCCGGTAGTCGAGCGAGCCGAGCGACGAGATGGTGTCGACCAGCAGCAGCGCCGGGTGGCCGGCCGCATCGATCGCGCGGCGCACCGCGGCGATGTCGGACGTCACGCCGGTCGAGGTTTCGTTGTGCACCACCGCCACCGCCTTGATGACATGGCCGCTGTCTTCGCGCAGGCGCGCTTCGATCCTGGCGGCATCGACGCCGCGGCGCCAGTCGTCGCCGACAAACTCGGACTTGAGCGACAGCTTGTCGGCCATCTTCTTCCACAGCGTGGCGAAGTGGCCGGTCTCGTACATCAGCACCGTGTCGCCAGGCGACAGCGTGTTGACCAGCGCCGCTTCCCAGGCGCCGGTGCCGGACGCCGGATAGATCACGACCGGCTGCCCGGTCTGGAATATCTTGCCGATCTGGCCGAGAATCTTTTTGCCCAGCTGCTGGAACTCCGGCCCGCGATGGTCAATGGTTGGATAATCCATCGCCCGCAAGATGCGGTCTGGCACATTGGTGGGACCGGGAATCTGCAGGAAATGCCTGCCGGATGGATGGGAATTCAACTTCAACATTGGCCACTCCTAGGGTTAAGCGCGCGCGCCGGATCAGTTCAATACGCAGAATATTTTGCATACAATATACTTAAAACGGCCTGAGTCAAGCACTTTTTAGACGCAAATACATGCTGCAACCGCAGCATTTACTGGGGAGTTATGGTGGTCCGGCCGCAGCCGAGATAAGTGCGTGCGCACCCACAAATCGTATACAATACTCTCATGACTGAAGCCTTACCTCATTCCGACCTCCCCGCCGCCGCGCCGCGCGCCGCCGGCATCGACCGCCAGGGTTTGGCCTCGGCGGTCACGTTGCGGCTGCGCGACATGATCATCGAAGGGACCCTGCCGGCAGGCACGCGCCTGAACGAACGGGTGCTGTGCGAACAGCTGATGGTGTCGCGCACGCCGCTGCGCGAAGCGTTCAAGGTGCTCGCCGGCGAAGGCCTCATCGAGCTGCTGCCGAACCGCGGCGCCCAGGTCGCCGAGCTGTCGGTGGCCGACATCGAGCAGACGTTCGAAGTGCTCGGCGCCCTTGAAGGCCTGTCCGGCCTGCTGGCGTGCCAGCGCATCACCGACGCCGAGATCAACGAAATTCGCGCCCTGCACTACGAGATGATGGCCGCCCATGCGCGCGGCGACCTGGCCGCCTACTACAAGCGCAACCATGTCATCCATGACCGCATCAACGCCAGCGCCGGCAATGCCGTGCTGACCAGCACCTACCTGCAAATGAATGCGCGCATCCAGAACCTGCGGTTCCGCTCCAACTTCAACCAGGACAAGTGGAACGCCGCCATGAAGGAACACAGCGCCATGCTCGACGCGCTCGAGCGGCGCGACGGCGAGGCCCTGCGCGCCATCCTCGAACACCACCTGCTGACCAAGCGCGACACCGTCGTCGCCGACCTGCGCGGCTCGAAGGCAACACCGGGATCCTGAACCAATGAATGCACCAGCGGCCGCACCGATCAAGTTGAGCGAACAGCTCGCCACCAGCATGAACCGGCAAGCTTTGGCCCGCCGCCTGGCCGCCGAGACCGGCGGCCAGGGGCTGTTCGATGCCGCCTCGCGCGGGCGCTACGCCACCGACGCGTCGATCTACCAGGTCGACCCGGTCGGCGTGTTCGTGCCGCGCACCGAAGCAGACGTCGCCACGGCCATCGCCATCGCGCGCGACATGAACGTGCCGATCCTGTCGCGCGGCGCCGGCACCAGCCAGTGCGGCCAGACGGTCGGCGAAGCACTGGTCATCGACAACAGCAAATACCTGAACCAGGTCACCGACTTTGACCTCGCCGCCATGACGGTGACGGTGCAGCCGGGCATCGTGCTCGACCACCTGAACGCCTGGCTCAAGCCGCACGGCGTCTGGTTCCCGGTCGATGTGAGCACCGCCGCCCAGTGCACCATCGGCGGCATGGCCGGCAACAACTCGTGCGGCTCGCGCTCCATCGCCTACGGCAACATGGTGCACAACGTCGAGGCGATCGATGCCATCCTGGCCGACGGCACCGAAGTGCGCTTCCAGGACGAACAGGCGATGTTGCGGGACGCCACGCCGGCCGTGCGCGCCCTGCTCGACGGCCTGCGCGCCATCGCCGCGCGCGAGCACGACGAGATCGCACGCATGGTGCCCAAGGTGCTGCGCCGCGTCGGCGGCTACAACATCGACGTCTACCATCCGCAAAGCGAGCGCCCGTACACGCCGGACAACAGCGTCAACCTCGCGCACCTGCTGGTGGGCAGCGAAGGCACGCTGGCGGTCACCCGCCGCGTCACGCTCAAGTTGATGCCGCTGCCCACGCACAAGACGCTCGGCGTGATCAACTTCCCCACGTTCGTGCAGGCGATGGAGATGACGCGCCACATCGTCACCCTGGCGCCGGTGGCGGTGGAACTGGTCGACCGCACCATGATCGAGCTGGCGCGCGACAATCCGGCGTTCCGCCCGGTCATCGACAAAGCGCTGATCGGCGCGCCGGAGGCGATCCTGCTGGTCGAATTCGCCGGCGCCTCGCTCGACGAACAAACCGAAGGCCTGGCCAGGCTGGTCGAGCTGATGGCCAGCCTCGGCCTGCCCGGCAGCGTCGTCGAGATGGTCGACGCGAATGCACAAAAGGCGTTGTGGGAAGTGCGCAAGGCCGGCCTGAACATCATGATGAGCATGCGCGGCGACGGCAAACCGGTGTCGTTCATCGAAGACTGCGCGGTGCCGCTTGAACATCTGGCCGAATACACCAGCCGCCTGACCGAAGTGTTCGCCCGCCACGGCACCCGCGGCACCTGGTACGCCCACGCCTCGGTCGGCACCTTGCACGTGCGCCCGATCCTCGACATGCGCCGCGACGGCGCGGCCAGGATGCGCGCCATCGCCGAAGAAGCCGGCGCCCTGGTGCGCCAGTACAAGGGCGCCTTCTCCGGCGAGCACGGCGACGGCCTGGTGCGCAGCGAATGGGTGGCGTGGCAGTTCGGCCCGCGCCTGATCAAGGCATTCGAAGACATCAAGGACCTGTTCGATCCGGCCGGCCTGATGAATCCCGGCAAAATCGTGCGCACCACGCGCATGGACGACACCTCGCTGTTTCGCTTCAAGCCGGGCTACGATCCGGTCGCGCTCAAGCCGGCGCTCGACTGGTCGGCCTGGAACGTGCAGACCGATCCGGTGACGGAGCAGGAAAGCGTGCCAGGCACCGGCGGCGACCCGGCCGGCGGCTTCGCCAAGGCCGTCGACATGTGCAACAACAACGGCCACTGCCGCAAGTTCGACGCCGGCACCATGTGCCCGAGCTACCGCGTCACCAAGGACGAGCAGCACCTCACGCGCGGGCGCGCCAACACGCTGCGCCTGGCATTGTCCGGCCAGCTCGGCCCCGACGGCTTCACGTCCGAGACAATGCGCGAGACGCTCGACCTGTGCGTCAGCTGCAAAGGCTGCAAGCGCGACTGCCCGACCGGCGTCGACATGGCCCGCATGAAAACCGAATTTTTATTCCACTGGCAGAAAAAGCACGGCCTCAGCCTGAAGGACCGGCTGATCGCCAACCTGCCGCGCTGGGCGCCGTGGGCAGCGCGCCTGCCGATGCTGGCCAACCTGCGCAACACGCTGCCCGGCGCCGCCGCGCTGACCGAAAAGCTGCTCGGCCTGTCGGCGAAGCGTTCGCTGCCGACCTGGCGCAGCGACACCTTCATGCGCCATGTGGCGCCGCGCGCCAATCCGCTTGACGCCACGGTGGTGCTGTTCGCCGACACCTTCAACAATTATTTCGAGTCCGAGAACGCGATCGCCGCCCTGCAGGTGCTGGAAGCGGCCGGCTACGAGGTCCACGTGGCGCGCCCGGCCGCCGGCGACGCCGAGCCCGACCGCGCGCTGTGTTGCGGGCGCACCTACCTCGCCAGCGGACTGGTCGACGAGGCCAAGGCCGAAGCGCGCCGCGTCGTCGACGCGATGCGCCCTTTCATCGCGCGCGGCATCCCGGTGGTCGGACTCGAGCCGTCGTGCCTGCTGACCTTGCGCGACGAGTTCCTCGTCATGGGCCTGGGCAAGGACGCCGAAGCGCTCGGCGCGCACGCATTCCTGTTCGAAGAATTCCTCGCCCGCGAACATGCCGCCGGCCGCCTGAAGCTGGCACTGAAGGCCTTGCCTGTCAGCCGCGCACTGCTGCATGGCCACTGCCACCAGAAGGCGTTCGACGCGGTGCGTCCGGTGCAGGCGGTACTTGGCCTGATCCCTGGCTTGAGCGTCGAGCTGATCGAGTCGAGCTGCTGCGGCATGGCCGGCAGCTTCGGTTACGAAGCGGCGCATTACGAGGTGTCGATGAAAATGGCAGAATTGTCCCTGCTGCCGGCCGTGCGCGCCGCCCCCGCCGATGCGCTGGTGGTGGCCGACGGCACCAGTTGCCGGCACCAGATCGCCGACGGCACGCGCGGCGACGACGGCCAGCAGCGCGAAGCGGTGCACGTGGCACGCGTGCTGGCGCGCGCGCTGGCGTCATAGTCCTGGAGTTCAACTTGCGGAGGGTACGATCATGAGTGACCAGACGGGCAAAGTTCACCTGACCATCCGCGATGGCGTTGCCGCCATCCTGATCGACCGGCCGGAAGCACGCAATGCGATGACCTGGCCGATGTACGAGCAGCTGGCGGCGATCTGCACCCAGATCGCCGGCGACACCAGCATCCGCGTGGCCACTTTTCGCGGCGCCGGCGGCGAGGTCTTCGTGGCCGGCACCGACATCGAACAGTTCTCCACCTTCAAGGGCGGTGACGACGGCGTGGCCTACGAAAAAACCATCGACCAGATCGTCGGCCAGATCGAGCGGCTGCCGATGCCGACCATCGCCATCGTCGAAGGCTGGGCGATCGGCGGCGGCCTTGCCATTTGCGCCGCCTGCGACTTTCGCATCGCGACGCCCGAGGCGTCGTTCGGCGTGCCGATCGCGCGCACGCTCGGCAACTGCCTGTCGATGTCGAACATCGCGCGCGTGGTGGCCGCGTTCGGCGTGCCGCGCGCCAAGCGCATGCTGCTGCTGGCCGAAACCATCACCGCCGGCGAAGCCGAAGGCTTCGACTTCGTCACCGAGATCGCCGAGCCGAGCGAGCTCGATGCGACGGTGGCGCAGATGTGCAGGCGCCTCTCTAGCCACGCCGCGGTGACGATGCGCGTCTCGAAAGAAGCGATCCGCCGCCTGGCGCAGGAGAACCTGCCGGGCGGCGAAGACCTGATCCGCGCCGCCTACGACAGTGCCGACTTCGGCATCGGCGTGTCGTCGTTCCTGCAAAAGCAAAAACCTCAGTGGACCGGAACCTGATGACCAACAAAGCTGCCCACACCGGGCCTTTGGCCGGCCTGCGCGTGCTCGAACTGGCGCAGATCATGGCCGGACCGACCTGCGGCATGATGCTCGCCGACATGGGCGCCGACGTCATCAAGGTCGAAAAGCTGCCTGGCGGCGACGATGCGCGCGGCTACCGCGAGCCGCGCGTGAACGGCGTCTCGGCCCCGTTCATGATCCTGAACCGCAACAAGCGCGGCATCGCGCTGAACCTGAAGCACCCGCAAGGCAAGGACATCTTGCTGACGATGGTCAAGGACGCCGACGTGCTGACCGAAAACTACCGCAAGGGCACGCTGGAAAAACTCGGTCTCGGCTACGACGTGCTCAGCAAAATCAATCCCGGCCTGATCTACTGCGCCGTGTCCGGCTACGGCCGCGACGGCCCGTACGGCGACAAGCCAGGCTTCGACCTGATCGCGCAAGGCTTTTCCGGGCTGATGTCGGTCACCGGTGAGCCGGGCCGCGCGCCGGCCAAGACCGGCAACTCGATCGCTGACATCAACGCCGGCATCCTGGCGGTGGCCGGCATCACTGCCGCGTACGTGCACAAGCTCAAGACGGGCGAAGGCCAGGTGGTCGACACGTCGCTGATGGAAGCGGCGATCCAGCAGACCTACTGGCAGGCGGCGATCTACTTTGCAACTGGTGAGTCGTCCGGCCCGACCGGCTCGGCGCACTTGCTGACGGCGCCCTACCAGGCGTTTCGCGCCAGCGATGGCTGGATCAATATCGGCGGCGCCAACCAGGGCAACTGGGAACGCATCGCCAGCGCGCTCGGCCACGATGAATGGCGCGACGATCCGCGCTTCGCGACCAATTCGGCGCGCATGGAAAACCTCGACGCGCTTATCGCCGGCATGAACGAGGTCGTCGTCACGCGCAGCAAGGCCCACTGGATCGAGGTGCTCGATGCCGCCGGCGTGCCGGTCGGCCCGGTACACACGATCGAAGAAGCGCTGACCCATCCGCAGACGCTGTCGCGCCAGATGGTGGTCGACCTGGTGCACCCGCAGGCCGGCGCGACCAAGGCGCTTGGCTGTCCGATCCATTTCTCCCGGACGCCGACCCGCATCGACCGGCCGGCGCCAATGCTGGGCGAACATTCGCGCGAACTGCTGCGCGCATACAACTACAGCGACGCCGAGATCGACGCCTTCCTCGCCGCCGGCGTCATCGAAGAAGCAACTACGGCCAGGTAACCCGGCAGCAGGCGTCGCCCCAACAGCAGGGTTCCGACGCAACAGCAGGGTTCCGACGCGGGGGAATTCGCCCACGCCAACAAATCCGGGGTCTGACCCAAAAAGTAAACCGGATCAGAGTAAGCGTCCGGCCCACCCACCTATGAATGCGGTTTAGGACTGGGTAGACTGTGCAAACGGTAGCAAGGAGTCGATCTTGCTGTTCGGGCAGGTGGGCAGCTTTTCGAGTGTATCGCTGAGCCAGCGTAATGGCTCGAGTCCGTTGAGCTTGGCGGT